>NZ_CP034449.1:625000-937500 GCF_003952425.1 Mesorhizobium sp. M2A.F.Ca.ET.046.03.2.1
CGAAGAAGCGCATGCTCAGCCCGGCACCAGTGTCACCCTCGTGTGGGGAGAACCCGACGGCGGCACAAGCAAGCCGCAGGTGGAGCGTCACCGTCAGTATGAGGTGCGGTGCACCGTCGCCCCTGCTCCATACGCATCTGCCGTCCGCGACATGAAATATGCGGGAATCGGCAGGGCCGCTGCGTGAACAAGCGGCATTTTCAGCTCGACAAGAAGAGGGGCCAGGTAGGCCCTCATCACGCCCGAGCCGCAAAAAGTCCGGCCCGCCAATGTGACGAGCATCCATATCGCCATGCTCTGGTCGACCGTGTCCGAATGAGACTGTCGCCAAGTTGGTCACCGCCAGTTGGCGGATGTCCATTGCAGAATACCCTTATTCTTCAGTGCCCTGATGCGGATCAGCGTGCTGTTGGTCGCCCTGCCGGGAATCGCGCTCCAATCAAGGAAACGCAATGGGAAAGCTCGACGGAAAAACGGTCATCATCACCGGCGGTGTGCATGGCTTCGGCGCAGCCTATGTGCGAGCGGCAGCGGCGGAAGGCGCAAACGTCGCGGTCTGTGACGTCCTGGATGCGGCCTCGATCGTGGCGGAGGTCGGCGACAAGGCCTGGGGACGCACGTGCGACGTTTCAGACCGGGACTCGGTTGCCAGCTTCGTGGCGGAGACGGTCGACCGGTTCGGTTGCGTGGACGGCCTCGTGAACAATGCCGCCGTCTTCGCCTCCCTGATGAACAAGCCCTTCGAGGACATCGACCCCGACGAGTTCGATCTGGTCATGAGGGTCAATATCCGCGGTGTCTTCGAGATGTGCCGGGCGGTGCTGCCCTCCATGCGGGCGCGAGGCTATGGCAAGATCGTCAACATCTCCTCCGGCACCTTCTTCAAGGGCTCACCCGGAATGGCGCACTATGTTGCGTCGAAGGGAGCAGTGATCGCGCTCACGCGGGTCGTCGCCCGCGAGGCCGGTGGCGACGGCGTGCGCGTCAATTGCATCGCGCCCCGTGACCAGGAGCCTGAGGATATCAATGGAGCGGTCATGTTTCTGCTTTCGCCGGAAAGCGATTTCATTTCCGGCCAGACGCTGGCCGTCGACGGCGGGTCGGTCATGATCAATTGATGACGCCGCCTTTGCGGATCGGCCTGACGGTCTCCCTCCCGACCTGACGGCCGGTCCGTCTTTCCCGCAGCGGGCATGTTTGATCGGCCGCTGAAATCAATTGGACGCGTACCGCATCTCAGCGCCGGTTCGGAGATGACGTTGCATTTTTGGGCCACGTCGCTCAACGGCGATATTCGGAAAGACATTAATGCGCGACATCCCCAGGCTGAACTCAAGCGACGACTGCCAAGCCCGGCGCAGCGCGCAAGCGGGCTATGTCGCGTGCCGGCGGTTCTCCAAAGTGGCGGCGATATTCGCGACTGAACTGCGACGGGCTTTCGTAACCCACGTGGAAGGCGGCAGTCGTGGCGTCGATATCCTGGACCAGCATCAGGCTGCGCGCATCCTGCAGCCTGAGCTGCTTCTGGAATTGCAGCGGCGTCAGCGCCGTCACGGCACGAAAATGCTCGTGCAGGCTCGACGGACTCATGCCTACTTCCGCGGCGAGCCGCTCGATGCTGAACCGTTCCCGGAAGTTCTTCCCGATCCAAGCGATGGCGCGACCGACCTGGGCCACCCGACCCTGGCTGGAGGTGATGTGGCGCATCCTGGCACCGTCCGGGCCAGCGAGCAGGTGATAGAGAATTTCCTGCTCGGCGAGCGGCCCAAGCACGGGCAGCGCTGCCGGATCATCGAGCAGGCGCAGCAAGCGCAGCGTCGCATCGAGCAGGCCGGCGCCAGCGTCAGACACCGTCTTGCCAATCGGTGGGGACGGCGCTCCCGGCGGCGGGGGCACGCGCAGCGCCAAATCCCCCAGCATGACCGGATCGAAATCGAGGTACAGGCAGAGATATGGCTTGTCGGGCGTCGCCTCGACCACATGGCCCGTCGCCGGCAGGTCGTAGGTCACGATCCCATAGCGCCCCGGTCCGTATTTGAACACACGGTCGCCCAGCCTGACCTCCTTGTGTCCCTGTGCGACGAGGCACAGCTGCGGCCGGTAAACATTCGGCATCGGCATCGTCACCGTGGAGGATCGAACAAGCGTAACGCGCTCGATGGGAGTGGCGTGGAAGCCATCTTTCGAGACGTGACGGGCAATGACGCCTGCGATTTCGGTCAGTTTATCCATGATTTCCATGAACTGACCATCGCACGTGCGCGGGAGGGGTGGCAACGGGAACTCGCAATTTCTGGAGGATTGGGCAGTGAATCCGGCGTATCGGGCTAACGGTTCGATGTCGCCGCGTACCACAATGTCAGCAGCGCTTGGGTCACAGCAACCTGGCCGCAGAACAAGTAGGAGCAAACATGACAATCGATAAACTGAAAACCCCCACTGTCGCACTGGGCACCTGGGCCTGGGGTGACAGCGGCGAGATTGGCAACGGCTACTTCGGCAGCAGCCTCACCCAGGCTACCCTGGAAGAGGTCGCCGACAAGGCACATGCGGCCGGGCTCACCCTGTGGGACACCGCCATTGTGTACGGCATGGGCCGTTCAGAGACCGTGCTCGGGGAGGTCCTGAAGCGCTACGCCCGCAGCGACTACCAGCTCTCCACGAAGTTCACCCCGCAAGCCGCGGGAACCGGCGACGACCCGATGGCGGACATGCTGGAACAGAGCCTCGCACGCCTCGGCACCGACTACATCGACCTCTATTGGATTCACAATCCAACCGATGTGGCGCGGTGGACGCCCCACCTGATCCCGTTGCTGAAGAGCGGGAAAATCAAACATGTCGGCGTCTCGAATCACAACCTGAGTGAAATCGAACTCGCGAACCAGATCCTCGGCGAAGCCGGGTTCCGGGTCGAGGCCATCCAGAACCACTATAGCCTCCTCTACCGCAGCTCCGAGGAAGCCGGTATCCTGGACTACTGCCACAACCACGGCATCCAATTCTTCGCCTATATGGTGCTTGAACAGGGCGCCCTGACCGGCAAGTACAGTCCGGAGAACCCGCTACCGGAAGGCACCAATCGGGCGAAGGCTTACAATGGCATACTTCCTCAGTTGAAGGCCCTGACGGACAAGCTCGCCTCGATCGGCCAGAAGCAGGGTGCAGCAGCACCCGATGTCGCGACGGCTTGGGCTATCGCCAAGGGCACGACGCCGCTCGTCGGCGTCACCAAGCCCAACCACATCGATGGTCTGGTCCGAGCCAGCAAGATCACGCTCACCAGCGACAACATCGCGGAGCTGGAAGCTCTCGCCGGCGCCGCTAACGTGAATACCCGCGGCTGGTGGGAAAAAGAGATGCAGGTTTAAAGCGCCGCCGTCCTGAAACCTCGGACCGCAATTCCGAGCAATGTGGCAGGCGATCATCTCCTTCCGTGGGGTGATCGCCTGACCAACCGCCGACCAGCCGATTGGCGGCAACCTTCTGAAATCTCCCGCCCCAACTTCGGGCCTACCGAATGTCGAAGCGCGCGAGCAAATGGCTGCTGCGATGCCTGTGAACTGCATCGCTAACCCGAGGACATGGCTCGGTCGGCGCTTTCCTACGGTCTGAAGAAGCGCGCTGGACGACGGGCATCATTCTCTGGTGCGATGGCGGACGAAGCGCCTCTGAGGCAGGGCTCTCGCCACGAGCGGCGGAGAGAAAAGTGCACGACAAGTGGCCCGGCCGTTACGCCGAAGCCCTGTCCGAGGTTGGTTCAGAGCGAGCTGATCCGGCCTGCAGATGATGGGGGATGGTGCGGTGTGATTACGACGCATCACTCGATCGCGCTCGTCTCGCGGCCGCTCCGGCGTTCAGCTGCTCCTGCAGCTGTTCCAGATATCTCCGCAATAGAACGACGCGCCGCGGGCGGAAGCTGCGACCGGTTGATCGGATCTCGATTATCCGGTCGGTCCTGAACATTCGGAAATCGTCGCGCAGGCAGCACCAGGAGAGAACGGTGACGCAGTCTTCATTATAGACCAAGGAAAGCGGCAGGATCTCGCGCTCGCTGTCGCGGTCCTGCAAATCGCGGTAGCCGATTTTCACTGCCACCTCCTGCCAGCAAGCATCGCGTAGAGGTGCAAGATCCATATCGCCCGCATATCGCGGCTCGGGCTGGAAAACGCGCGCGATCGCATGGACAAGTTGCCGCCCGCGTTCATCCGACAGCGTGGCCGCAACCTTTGTGAGGACAGAAGCGGCCGCCCTCGCCAGCATCGGATCGCCCCAGGAACCAACCTCGGCTAGACCCAGCGCAAGAGCTTCGATCTCGTCGCGATCTAACGATTGCGGCGGTAGTGACGGATCTTCGATCAGTTTGTAGCCATAGCCGCGCTGCCCTTCGATCCGTGCGCCCGCCGCACGAAGCGCGTCGATGTCGCGGTAAAGCGCCCGGACGGATATGCCTGTGTCCTCGGCGAGACGCGCCGCGGTGATCGGCGGCGACATCATGCGGATAAGCTGGAGCAGGCGCAGAAGACGATCAGAGCGCGGCATCGTTTGCTGACGGAAATTGGCAGTTGCCTTGCGCTATACAGCCAAGGCGCGACGAAAGCCAACGCCGCCAGCGTCAACCAGGAGCAAATAATGACCTTTACTGTGACGACCCATCTCAACTTTAATGGACAGGCTCGCGCTGCGCTCGACTTCTATGTCCGAGTATTCGACGGAGAGCAGGTTTTGATGACCTATGAGGCGATGGGCCAGGCCGAAGTCGCCGCCGCGCCTGACAACATCATTTGGGGCCAGGTCATCTCCAAAGAGGGCTTCCGGATCATGGCCTTCGATGTGCGGGCGGGGCAGGAATACAATGCAGGCAAGAACGCCTTTTATGTGTCGCTCAGCGGATCGAGCCTTGAAGACAATAGGGCGCGCTGGTCGCGATTGGCAGAAGGCGCCACGATCCTGCAAGATCTTGCGCCGACGCAATGGTCCCCGCTCTTTGGCATGCTGATCGACCGTTTCGGCATTACATGGGTGGTCGACGTTGCGACCGGCGCCACGCACTGAGTTGCGGCACTCGACGCTGATACGTCTTCGCTGACCGCGCCGTGAGAACAATGGTGGCATTTCCGACCGATGCCGTTGAGTGAATAAATGCCGCTTTGGCGAACATGGCACCATTTCAGAGAGTTTTCCACCCTGTGTCCGGCTTGAGGCGGCGCGGCGTGAGCTACATTGCAACGGAGAGAACGTCTCGATCGAAAGCTCCCCTGATCCGCACCGGTGTCGAACAATTTGCTTACAGCCCGAAATGTACGCCTGCACAGCGTCAGAAAGTGTTTGGGCATAACAAAAATTGATGCCACGAACGCAGTGTCGGTCTTCCTGCACGCAGATTAAGGAACGAGTTGATGGACGAGACTGTAGCTAGAGCGAGCCACCGAGAGGCGGAGGAATACCTCAGCCGATACCTTGCAGCGGAGGGGACCGATTATGCTGTCATGATCGACGGTCCATGGGGCTCGGGCAAGACCTATTTCCTGAAATCGTTCCTGGATCGGCGCAACGCTGCAGTGCTCAACTGGGATCCTTTGAGTGCGAGCGGCCGCTACTGGTACGCGTCGCTGGCCGGAGTTAGCAATGTCAATCAAATCTACGAGCAGTTCTTCGCATCCGAACATGGTAAGTCCGGCCGGATCGCCACGGAGATTGCGCTGCGTGCCAGCGCCTATTTTTCGAAGAATACGGTAGGCACGCCAGCAGACGCAGCGAAAATCCGTCGCGCCATGCTCGATCCGCGCGAACGAGTGCTAGTGTTCGACGATCTCGAACGTTCCTCGATGCCCGTGCTTGAAGCGTTGGCGCTCGTGTACTCGTTCGCAAAGGACGGTGTAAAAGTCATCGTCATTGCGAACGAGGAGGAAATAGCGTCGCCGGTGCGCAACATCAATAAGATCCCCGAGGAGGCTGAGCCCGCCCGATCGGACTACGAACGGCAGAAGGAGAAATTCGTCAGCAAGACGATAAGAGTTGGTTCGGACCCGGAAGTAGTCTTGCCCTTATTCACTGCGCGGATGACGTCGCCGACTGCGAAGGCGTGCGTGGAACGTTCCACGGAAACAGTTTTGGGCGTGTTCCGAGCGTCCAAAATGCAGAATCTTCGAAGCCTCCGCCAGGCCATTGAGGACTTCGATCACTTAGTCGGCATGCTCGAAGCGACGCTGAGGGAACACCCCAAGGCAGTGGACGCGATCCTGGTTTATCTCGTTGCGGTTGAGATGGAGTTTCGCGGCGGCACCAACGGGATGTCGGTCGAAGGCATCCGCGCGCTGCGTTCAGAACGCTGGTCGAGCCTGCTTGGCAAAGGTCCGAGCGGGACTGGAGTTCGCCTGCTGGCGTCCTACCCGATGGTGTCTTGGAATGATCCGATCATCCCGCCCGAGCATGTGGCAACGCTGCTCAAAGCCGGAACAATCGCAATCGAAGAACTTATAAGTCGGGTTCAGTCGCACCCAGCAGTTGCCCCACCGCAAAATCTAGCCCCTTGGAGAGCCCTATGGGACTGGACCTCTTTGTCGAGGGCACAGTACGTTTATTTTCGGGACCTTTTGGTAGGGCAACTTGCCAATCGCTCGATCCTCCATCCCGGAGAACTTCTCCA
This sequence comes from Mesorhizobium sp. M2A.F.Ca.ET.046.03.2.1, assembly GCF_003952425.1. Classification (NCBI taxonomy): domain Bacteria; kingdom Pseudomonadati; phylum Pseudomonadota; class Alphaproteobacteria; order Hyphomicrobiales; family Phyllobacteriaceae; genus Mesorhizobium; species Mesorhizobium sp. M2A.F.Ca.ET.046.03.2.1. The sequence goes on from NZ_CP034449.1 coordinate 631,650, forward strand.
TGCAATCGGCGAGGTTCTGCGACTTCGCAAATTTGGTGACGATCTGATCAACGGGGCCGATCCAGACGCCTACTTCAGACAGTATGTCGATGAGGTGGTTGCCGACCGGCGGCTTCAGCCTTTGACAGAATTGTTCGGATTCAGCTCTGGCTCGCATGCCGGTCTGGTCTACCCGGAGAATGACACCCCTGAATTCCAAATGCTGAGGCACCTGGTCCGTGAGGGTGTCGGGAAAGTTCGGGACGCGAAACTGGCTGACATGCTCCCAGCTTTCCTGGCGGATTTACGACTCGATCAGCGGGCAGCTCTCCGCCTTAACAACTACGGAGAGAAAGAAGGCAACCTGCAGGGCGTTCCATTCCTCCAACTCTGCGATCCTAAGGAGTTCGCCGAACTACTCGTCGATGGGTCGACGCCACGGGAGACCGTGATGGCCGCATTCCTAGATCGCTACTCGAACGATGTTCACGAGAAGTCATTAGCGGCCGAACACCCCTGGGTCGAGGATGTCGAAAGGGAGTTTGCGGTGTTAGTGGACCGCGAGGCACCTCCGTATAAGCGTCTTCTGGAGTATCGACAGAGTTGGATGAAAAGCGAACTAAACAAGAGTCTTAGACGCACGGGAACTCCAGCAACTTCAACAGCCGCGTAGTGTACATTGCGATCGGCATCGTTACACAGCCTGTTCCCTGATGGTAAGCGGCCATTCCCCTCCAGGAAACGCGGACGTGATCTTTAAGTCAGCTACTGACTAAACCAACAGTGGTGCTGCTCTGGGTAAAGGAGTCTGCCGGTTGAGTCTTTACGCCTATTGGCTTGAGCGGCTAGCCTCGAAGATCCCATCGAGCCAGCAACAGGCTTGCGCAGCTCTATGGCAACGGTTCTACCTTCGAGACGAATGCGCGGACCTGATCAGCGAGGAGTCTATCTGACTGACGACCGACTTTGGAATAAGGTCGAAGAGCACGCCCCAACTTGACGCTACAACTGAATCTTGACGACAGAGCGGCACTTTCCTAAGTGTCTGATATTATACGTAAAAATGGAAGCAAAAAATGAAAAGTCAGGATCCTGGCGCCCCAGCCATCCCTCACATTGCCAACCAGCTCCGCCCCGGGCATCGCCCAGCGCAGGATCAGCGTTGTTTCAACTGCGCTGCGTGGCGATCTGCCTCGGAACCAGGAACCTGGCCGCAAGGGCGCAGAGCAAGATGGTGAACATCAGGATCAGCGCCACCAGCGCGTTGATATCCGGCGAGAAACCCAGTCGCATCATCGCCCACAGGCGTACCGGCAGCGTCGTCTGGGTGCCGGTGACCAGAATGGTGATCATGGTCTCGTCGAATGACAGGGCGAAAGCCAGGATGGCGCCGCCCACCGTCGCGCTCGAAAGGTTGGGCAGGATGACGCGCCAGAAGGTCTGCCATTTGGTCGCGCCGAGGTCGTAGGAGGCCTCGACCAGCGTGCGGCTCATCGACTGCAGGCGCGTCAGCACCGTGCGATAGACGATGGCGAGCACGAAGACCGTATGGCCTATGACGACCGTCAGCAGCGAGCGTTCGAGCCCGATCTCACGGAAGAAGATCAACAGCGCCAGGCCGCTGATGATGGGCGGCATCAGGAACGGCAGAAAGACGATGAACTGCAGCAGCGAGCGGCCGGCGCGGCGGCCATGATAGTAGAGGGCCAGCAATGTGCCGCTCACGACCGAGAGGACGACCGTGCAGACGCCGACGACGAGCGTGGTGCGGAGGGCGGCCAGAATCTCGTGATTCCCAGCCAATGCGACATAGGTCTCGACCGTCGGTGACGACCAGTCGACCTCGCCGCGCGCCACGGGAAAGAAGGACGACGCGATGGGCACGAAAAGCGGGCTGTAGAGCAGCGCCGCGACCAGGACGGTTATCGCGGCGAGAAGGATGGTGGAGAGGCGCGGCGCTGCGATCAAAGCGAGGTCCCCCGATTGCGCCCGAAGCGCTCGCCGAGAAGGATCGCGACGATCACCACGACGGCCAGCGCCACCGACAGAGCGGCGCCGAAGGGCCAGTTATAGGCGGTGCCGAACTGGCTGTAGAGGATGCGGCCGAAGGTGAAGCCGCTGATGCCGCCGACCATCTGCGGCGTCAGGAAATCGCCGATCGCCAGCACGAAGACGAAGCTCGCCGCCGAGGCGACGCCGGGCAGGGACAGCGGCAAGGTGATGCGCAGGAACGTCTGCAGGCTGCTTGCGCCGAGATCGTCGGACGCGCGCAACAGCACCTGCGGGATGCGCTCCAGTGCCAGGAAGATCGGCAGGATCGCGAAGGGAATCAAAAGCAGCGTCAGCGTGAGCAGGATAGCGTTCATGTTGAAGACGAAGAGCGTCGACGGCTCGGCGAGAATGCCAAGTCCGACCAGCGCCTTGTTGAGAAAACCATTGAGGCCGAGAATGCTGCGTATCGCGTAGATCTTGATGACGTAGCTCATCAAGAGCGGCACCATGAGCAGCATCAGCAGCGCGTAACGCCAGCGGCCGCGCAGCGTGGTCAGGAAATAGGCTGTCGGATAGGCGAGCAGGATCGAGATCACCGCCACCGACAGGCAGAGCACGATCGTGCGCCAGAACACCGGGAGGAAGACGGGATCGGTGAAGAAGCGGAGATAGTTGGCGAGCGTCGGCGCATAGACGATCTGGCCCTGGTCGACGCTGAAGAAGCTGTAGACCAGGAAGATCGCCAGTGGCACCAGGACGAACACCACCGGCAACGCAAAGGCAAGCGCGGTGACCAGCGGCGACCAGCGGATGGCGACGGGACGCGCCAGGCCAGCGCTCTTCATGCCAGCACCAGATGGCCTTCGTGCGGCGCGAAGGAAAGCGCCACGGTCTCACCGGTCCTGAGCGCGCTGCCGTCCACCCGGCTCGGAAAGCGCAGCCTGAGGCGATGCGCGGCATCGCCGCCGGCCGTGATGGTGGCGACCGTCGAGGAGCCGGCAAAGGCAAGATCGGCGACGATGCCGGAAAGACGGTTCCCGGCATCGCCGTCGCCGGCAAGTCGCAGCGCTTCGGGGCGGAAGGCGGCGAAGCCGCTGGCGCCGGTCGCCGCGGCCTTGAGATGCGGCTGGCCAGCGACCGAACAGACCAGCCGGCCGAGCGCCGTCTCGATCGCGCGGAATTCGCCCTGCGTCTCAGCGAGCCTGCCTCCCACGAGATTGTTCTCGCCGAAGAAGCGCGCCACGAACTCGCAGTTCGGCTTGTAATAAAGCTCGTGCGGGCTGCCGAGCTGGCGGATATGGCCGGCCTGCATGACGCAGATCCGGTCGGCCATGCCGATGGCTTCCTCCTGGTCGTGGGTGACGAACAGGAAGGTGGTCTTGACCTCGCGCTGGATGGATTTCAGGAACTCCTGCATCTGCCGGCGCAGTTCGAGGTCGAGAGCCGCGAGCGGCTCGTCGAGCAGGACGAGCCGGGGCTGGCAGATCAGGGCGCGAGCGAGCGCCACGCGCTGGCGCTGGCCGCCGGAGAGCTGGGCTGGAAAGCGGTCGGCGAACCGCCCGAGCTGCACCAATTCCAGAGCCTCGGCGACGCGGCGCGCGATCTCCTTGCGCGCCACGTGGCGAACCGACAGGCCGTAGCCGACATTGCCGGCGACGGTAAGATGCGGGAACAGCGCATAGTCCTGGAACACGGTGTTGAAGGGCCGCCGGTTGATCGGCATGCCGCTGATGTCCTGGCCGTCGAGGCGGATCTCGCCCGAAGTCAGCGGCTCCAGGCCGCCGATCAGCCTGAGCACCGTGGTCTTGCCCGAACCGGACGGTCCCAGCACGGTCAAGAACTCGCCATCGCGGATCGCAAGGTCGATGTCGTAGAGCACGGGAACGGTGCCATAGGACTTCGAGACGGAGCGCAGCGTGAGAAGGTCGCTGGTCTGGTTCATGGCTGACTTCCAAGAATAGCGTGTCGGCGGTCCGGTCCGGCCCGGACCGCCAGGTCCTCAAGGATCGCGAGGGCGGGTCAAGGCGCCGCCTTGATCTCGTTCCACAGGTCGGAGCGCTTGGTCGGGTCCTCGACATTGTTGAGCCAGACCAGCTTGTCGTTGCTGCCGGCGCTGCTCGACTCGACCACGGTGTTGCCGAAGCCGGTGCGCTCGGACAAGGCGCCGCTCACCTTCTTGCTCAGCATGAAGTCGATCCACTTCTCGGCCGCGTCCTTGTCGCGAACGCCCTTCGAGATGACCCAGTTGTCGAGCCAGGCGAGCGCGCCCTCGCTCGGATTGATGTAGGCGACGTGGGCGCCGATCTTCTGCAAGGCCTTGACCTGCTGCTGGCCGTAATTGGCCCAGATCAGGGCGACGTCGTTGTTCTGGTAGATCTGCTGGGCCTCGTCGGCGGTGGTGTAGAAGCTCAGCACATTGCCCTTCAGCTCGACGAGCTTGGCCTTGACCGCCGCCATCTGCTCGGCGCTGAGGTTGAACGGGTCCTTGTAGCCCAGCGTCAGCGCCGTGAAGGAGAAATTGTGCTCTCCATTGTCATAGGCCAGCACCTTGCCCTTGTAAGCCGGATCCCACAGCACTGACATCGATGTCGGCGCCGGCTTCACCTTGTCGGTATCGTAGATCAGGCCAATGGAATCGAAGCAGAACGGGATGCCGTAGACCTTGCCGTCCTTGGTGTCGCCGCTGACCTTTGTTATGTCGCGGAAGCGCGGCAGCGTGTCCTTCTGGTTGGGAAGCTTCGACAGGTCGATCGGCGTGACGAGGTCGGCCTGGATGTAGCGCTGCAGCTGCGCGGTGTTGACGGCGAAGACATCGAAGTCCTGCCCCTCGCTGCCCTTGATCTTGGCCCAGATCTCGTCGTCGCTGCCGATGAAGACGACATCGACGCCGATGCCGGTCTCGGCGGTGAAGTCCTTGACCCAATCGGCGTCTGCATAGCCATCCCAGGCCAGCACGCGCAGGTTCGCCGCGAGCGCCGACGACGCCATCAGGCCGATGCCGAGGCCGACACCCGCTATCCCTAGAAGCAGTCTCTTCAGTAGCATGATCATTCTCCCATTTGTTGTTTGTGATGATCTCAGTCCGCGGGTCTTGCCGTCACAGCGGGGTGACGGCCACCAGCCCCTCGTCCGGCACCGCCTGCATCCGGTTGCGCAACGGCTTTCCGAATTCCGGCGCCTGGATCTCGTATTCGTCGCCCGGCGCCGTCTTGATGCCGGAGGCGTAGCTCATCACCGCCGCGCCGAAGAAATAGGCATGCAGGTCGCCCGGCCGGCGGTGCATCGGGTAGCGGAAATGGTAGTGCTCGAGATTGGCGATCGAGTGCGACATGTGCGTCTCGCCCGACAGGAATTCCTGTTCCCAGATGACGGCGCCGTCCCGCCGGATGCGGGAATGCCCGCGCACCTCCGCCGGCAGCTCGCCAATCAGCAGCTCGGGGCCGATCGAGCAGGAGCGGAGTTTCGAGTGCGCGAGGTAGAGGTAGTTCTCGGCCTCGGTCACGTGGTCGGAATACTCGTTGCCCAGCGCGTAGCCGATGCGATAGGGGCGGCCGTCCGGTCCGTTGAGATAGAGGCCGACGATCTCAGCCTCCTCGGCACCCGCCTTGGCGAAGGCCGGCAGCGGCAGCGCGGCACCAGGCGGAACGACGCAGGTGCCGACGCCCTTGAAGAACCATTCCGGCTGGACGCCCAGCTCTCCCGGCGCGGGTTTGCCACCCTCCAGCCCCATGCGGAAGATTCTCAGCGAATCGGATTCGCCGGCGTCCTCGCCATGGGTCAGCACATGCATCTTGTCGCGCGCGGCAGCGCTCCCCGTGTGCGTCAGGCCGGTGCCGGTGATAAGGAAACGCGCCGGCTCCGGATGATCGACCGGAACGAGAACCCGGCCTTCGCGCAGCAGCTGGTCGTAATCGACTTTCTCGCCGCCGTTCCGCTCCTCGACGACCGACGCGATGGACCTGCCCTCGGCGACAGCCGCAGTGGCAAGTTCGAGAACCGTGTCGGTGCCGAGAAGGATGTGGAGCTGATCGCCGTCGGCGCTGACGCAGCCCACATGACGGCTGCCATCGGGCAAGTTGAACTGAACGAGACGCATGAACCTACCTTTTTCCTTCTCGCCGGGTCACACCCAGCCGCCGTCGACGATGAATTGCTGGCTCGAGCACATGCGGCTGTCATCGGCGGCCAGGAACAGCGCCATGCGCGCAATGTCGGATGGCTGCAGCCGGTCGGGCAGGCACTGCCTTTCCTCGATCTGGCGCTCGCCGGCCGGCGTCAGCCACAGACGCATCTGGCGCTCCGTCATCACCCAGCCCGGCACCATGCAGTTGACGCGGATGCGCTCGGGCCCGAGTTCGCGGGCAAGCGCCCGCGTCATGCCGTAGACGGCCGCCTTCGCCGTCACATAGGCGGGACAATCCGGGTCGCCGACCATCCAGGTGATCGAGCCGAAATTGATGATCGAGCCGCCGCCAAGGGCCTTCATCTGCGGGCGCACGGCCTGCGCGGCGAAGAACTGGTGGCGCAGGTTGACGGCCATACGGTCGTCCCAATAGGCGACGCTCACATCGGCGGTCTGATGGCGGTCGTCATTGCCGGCATTGTTGCAGAGAGCCTGGATGGGGCCGTTGCGGTCCCTCGCCTGCTCGACCGCCGCCTGCAGGGCCTCGACATTGCGCAGGTCGCAGGGAATGAACAGCGGTTCGGGATGGCCCTGCGCCGCGACCGCCGCCACCAGCTGTCGGGACGGCTCCACCGCCAGGTCGACGAAGGCGACGCGGCTGCCTTGCGCGCAGAAATGGCGCACGAGGCTCTCGCCGATGCCGCTGCCGCCGCCGGTTATGAAGACGCTGCGGCCCCGCAGGCTGGGGTAGATCGCATAGCTCCCGGTCTCGTCGCTCATTGCGGCACCTAATGCGAATGGCGGGGGATGCCGGCATCGCGGCGCCCGACAAGGAAATCGAAATCGCAGCCCCGATCGGCCTGCAGCACGCGCTCGACATAGAGGCTCTGGTAGCCGCCCTCGGGTGGCGCCGGCGGCTTCCAGTCGCGGCGGCGGGCGGCAAGCTCCTCTTCGGAAACCAGCAACTCGAGACGCCTGCCGGCCACGTCGAGATCGATGAGGTCGCCGTCGCGAACCAGGGCAAGCGCGCCACCCGCAGCAGCCTCGGGAGCAACATGCAGGACCACGGTGCCGTAGGCGGTGCCGCTCATGCGCGCATCGGAGATGCGGACCATGTCGGAAACACCCTGTTTCAGGAGCTTGGCCGGCAGCGGCATGTTGCCGACCTCGGCCATGCCGGGATAGCCGCGCGGCCCGCAATTCTTGAGCACCATCACCGACGAGGCATCGATGTCGAGGTCCGGGTCGTCGATGCGGGCGTAGTAGTGCTCGATATTCTCGAAGACCACCGCCCTGCCCCGGTGCTGCATCAGCGCAGGGGTCGCCGCCGACGGCTTTATGACGGCGCCGTTGGGCGCAAGGTTGCCGCGCAGCACCGATATGCCGCCTTCCCTGGTCAGCGGCCGGTCGAGCGGCCGGATTACCTCGCTGTTGTAGTTCGGCGCACCGTCGACTAGCTCGCCGATCGTCTTTCCGCTGACGGTCATGGCGTCGCGATGGAGAAACCCCGCCCCATCCAGCGACGCCATGACCGCAGCCAGCCCCCCGGCGTAGTAGAAATCTTCCATCAGGAACCGGCCCGACGGCATCAGGTCGACGATGGTCGGCACATCGCGGCCGAGGCGATCCCAGTCGTCGAGGCTGAGATCGACGCCGACGCGATGCGCGATCGCTATGAGGTGCAGCACCGCGTTGGTCGATCCGCCGATGGCGCCGTTGACGCGGATGGCGTTCTCGAAGGCCTGCCGGGTGAGGATTTGCGAAATCGTCACGTCCCGGTGCACAAGATCGACGATCTGCCGCCCGGCAAGCTGCGCAAGCACGCCACGGCGCGAGTCGACCGCCGGTATGGCGGCATTGTCCGGCATGCCGATGCCCAGCGCCTCGACCATGCTGGCCATTGTGGAAGCGGTGCCCATGGTCATGCAGCTGCCGGCCGACCGGCTCTGGCCCTGCTCCGCGGCGAGGAAGTCCTCGACCTTCATGCGCCCGGCCTTCACGTCCTCGGCTAATTTCCAGACATGGGTGCCGGAGCCGATGTCCTGACCGCGGAACTTGCCGTTCAGCATCGGGCCGCCCGACAGGGCGATGGTCGGCAGGTTGCAGGACGCCGCTCCCATAAGGAGCGACGGCGTGGTCTTGTCGCAGCCGACCATGAGCACGACGCCGTCGATAGGGTTGCCGCGAATGGACTCTTCGACGTCCATGCTCGCCAGATTGCGGAACAGCATCGCGGTCGGGCGCATGTTGCTTTCGCCGAGCGATGTCACGGGAAATTCGACCGGCAGGCCGCCGGCCTCATAGACGCCGCGCTTGACGTGATCGGCAAGCGCCCGCAAATGCGCATTGCACGGGGTCAGTTCCGACCAGGTGTTGCAGATGCCGATCACCGGGCGACCGTCGAACGCATCGTCCGGAATGCCCTGGTTCTTCATCCAGCTGCGGTGCATGAAGGCGTTCTTGCCTTCACCGCCGAACCAGGCTGTCGACCGCAGCTTTCGTCTTTCGCTCACGATCTCTGCTCCTTACGGCGCCTGTTGCGGTTCTCGACGCTGCGGCGAACGTCTTCCTCGGCATTGTCGATGAGGACGAGAAGCGCCTGCTGCGCGCCGCTTCCATCGCCGGCGGCGATCTTCTCGGCCACCTCGCGATGCAGCGGCAGCGAGTGGCGCTGCCCCTCCGGATTGTCGTTGGAGAGACGGAAGCTCATCATCAGGGCCGTTTCCACCAGCGCTGCCAGCGAGCCGATCAGTTCGTTGCCCGTCATGCGCAGGATGGTCTGGTGGAAGATGAGGTCGGGCTTAGCAAAGCGGTCGCCGTCGTCGCCCACGACCTCCATTTCGGCGAGCGCGGCGTTGAGATCGGCAAGCTGCGCCGGCGTCGCGCGCTTGGCCGCAAGCGCGGCCGACATCGGCTCGATCGCCCGGCGCAGCTCGAAAAGGGCGGTGACGTCCTCGGCGCTGACGCCCGCCGCGTAGCGCCATGAAAGGACGTCCGGATCGAGGAAATTCCAGTCGGAGCGTGGGCGCACCCGGGTGCCGGTCTTAGGCCGCGACTCGACCAGCCCCTTGCCCGCCAGGACCTTGATGGCCTCGCGCAGCACGGTGCGGCTGACGCCCAGCATCTCACTGGAATCATCGGCATTGGGGAGTGCCTCGCCCGGCAGGAAATCGCCCTGGACAATGCGCAGCCCGATCTGCTCGACGACCGTCGCATGCAGCGCCGTCGAGCCGCTGGCGACCGCCGCGACGACCCGCGACGTGCGTGCGGTGCTGAAGGATTTTGTATTCTTCATACTATTCATATGATATGTCTTTATCCAGCCATAGTTGAGAGTCAAGCCGCTGGAGAGAGGATGGATGGAAATTTTGAGACAAGAGGCGCGGACGGCCTGGTCACGATCACCGACGGTCTGGCGACGGTCGAGATCGCCCCGGCCGCCGGCGGCGCGCTGGCGTCATATCGCTGGCGGAAAATGGGCATGCCGTCGATTGGCTACGCCCCGCCCTGCCCGCCGCGTTCGACAGCCGCGACGCGGGCGCGATGGCCTGCTTTCCGCTGGTCCCCTACTCCAATCGTGTAAGGGGCGGCCGCTTCAGCTTCGCCGGCCGGACCATAGAGTTGCCGACGCGACCAGACGACCCGCATTATGAGCACGGCCATGGCTGGCGACTGCCGTGGACGCTGGCCGGACACCAGCAAGCCAGGGCGATCCTGCGCTATCGCCACGATGCCGATTCCTGGCCCTGGAGCTACGAGGCCGAGCAGAGGATCGGACTCGTACGGGGCTGCCTGAGCATCCGGATCTCGCTGCGCAACCTCTCGGACACGCCCATGCCGGGCGGGTTCGGGCTTCATCCCTATTTTCCCGCCACGCCGTGGACGCATATCCAGGCCGATGTCACCGGGATGTGGGAAACCGACGCCCAGGTTCTGCCCACACGCCATGTTTCGCCGCCCGCGGGCGCCGATCCGACAACGGGCTTCGACGTCGCCGAGGCCGCATTCGACACCGTCTTCACGGGATGGACACGCCGTGCCCGCATCACCTGGCCGGATGAGGAACGGCTATTGGACATCGAGGCCGAAGCACAGCTCGATTTCCTGGTGCTCTACACACCGCCAGGCGAGCCGTTCTTCTGCGCCGAGCCGGTCAGCAACGTCACCGACGCCTTCAACCGGTTGGACGAAGACACAGGCTGCATGGTGCTACGCGCCTGGCGAGAGCCGCTCGGCAAGCGTCCGCTTCATGCCGTCACAGACAGTCTGATGTATGCCGCCCGGAGCCACGGAGCGGGTTCCGGTTGGCGCACCTTGGGGCGTGCGCTCCTCAGCCGACGGATGCCGGAAGCCATCGCTTTTCGACAAGGCAGACCATCGTGTAGGCAGGATCAAAGACGTTTCCGACGTGATACCGGACAACCTGTCCCATCAGATGCGATGCGGCGGCGGCGGACAATCCATAATCGCTGGTCAGCCAGTTGAGCATGTCCGTGGTCGCATGCTGAAGGGCCTGATCCAGCGGCCGCGCGTTGCCGACCGAGAAAATGTGCGTTTCGTTTTCACCGCGAGGCCATGTCAACCGCCTGTTCTTTTCCACGCTAAGGCGTAGCTGCACTTCAAAACAGGTCTCGATCCCGGTTCCGACGATCTCCCCATCGCCCTGCGTTGCATGGCAATCGCCCGCAAAGAAGAGCGCACCCTCCACGGCGACGGGAAACCAAACGGTCGCGCCAGGCCGAAAGCCGCGATAATCCATGTTCCCGCCATTCTCCGCGCTTGTCGCGGTGGAGAAAGCCTGGCCCATCGCGGGCGCCACGCCAAAGCAACCGATCATCGGTTCGAGCGGCAGCACGAAGTTCTCAAGGCCTGGCGGCGGCTCCTGCAACTTCGCGATTCGCGATTCCAGATCGACCAGCCAGTCGGCTCTGTCGCGCGCCGGCAATTGGCGAGCAGCCTCGGGATCGACAACATTCGCGGCCAGCGACGAGATCGTCCAGCCGGAGGGGCGGATAGGATCCATGCGCAGGATGTCCACGCGGAGCGCGTCGCCCGGTTCGGCTCCCGTCACGAAGACCGGGCCGTTCATCGGGTTTGGACCATGAGCCGGTCGCGCACCGTTCTTGTCGAAGCCCCTGGCGTCCAGCGTCTCTGTGATCACGACATCGCCGGATGCAATTGTGAGCGCCGGCGCGACCGTCCCGAGGACATTGTGCCACGTGCTGTTGATGAGCCTGTGCGTTGCCATGGAATGGCAGTAGCGAAGGCGTTGCCGCGGGGCAAGTGGGCGGATCGAGATCCTGGCGCCCGATCGTTCCATTGGTATCGGCGAGTTGGCCGCCACGATGCAGGACGGACCTGGCGCCAGCCCGACAAATCCAGTGCCCGGCCTAAACCTTTTCCACCAACAGGCGTTGTTGTCCACCCGGCCGGTTTTCCAGGCGACCGGCAAAACGGACGATGGAGAGGCTCAACCGATGTATTTCATGGCATTGGCCACCGACTATGACGGCACGCTGGCGCATGATGGCCTGGTCACCGCGAGCACGATCTCGGCGTTGGAGAAGCTGAAGAAATCCGGGCGAAAGCTCATCCTGGTCACCGGGCGCGAGCTGCCCGACCTGAAGGAGGTGTTTCCCGAACTGTCGCTGTTCGACAAGGTCGTGGCCGAAAACGGCGCGCTGATCTACACGCCGGCGAGCGAGGAAGAGCGCACGATCTCGCCCTCGCCTTCCGCGGATCTCGTCGACAGGCTGAAGAAGCGCGGCGTGAAGCCGCTCTCGGTCGGGCGATCGATCGTCGCCACCTGGGAACCGCATCAGGCGACCGTGCTCGATGTCATCAAGAAGCTCGGGCTGGAGCTGGAAATCATCTTCAACAAGGGCGCGGTGATGATCCTGCCTTCCGGCGTCAACAAGGCGACCGGGCTGGCGGCGGCGCTCGAAGACCTGAAACTGTCGGCGCACAATGTCGTGGCGGTCGGCGACGCCGAGAACGACCACGCTTTTCTCAGGGCCTCGGGCTGCAGCGTCGCGGTGGCCAACGCGCTGCCCGCCGTCAAGGAAACCGCAGATCTCGTCACCAAGGAGGTGCGCGGCAAGGGCGTCGAGGAACTGATCCGCAAGCTGATCAAGCACGACCACCTCATTGCCAAGAAGCGCTTGGGCGGCGTGCTGCTCGGAACTTCGCGCGGCAAGGACATCTATCTGTCGCCGACCGAAACAGTGCTGATCGCCGGCAGCTCGGGCATCGGCAAATCGACCCTGGCCACGGCGCTCACCGAGCGGCTGGTCGAGAAGGGTTTGCAGTTCTGCATTTTCGACCCCGAGGGCGACTATGACGGGCTGAAAGGCGCGGTGCCGCTCGGCAACGGCTCGACCGCGCCCAACAAGGAGCAGCTGCTGGAACTGATCGAGAAGCCGCAGAACAATGTCGTGGTCAACGGCCTGGCGCTGAAGGTGGACGAGCGGCCTGATTTCTTCGCCGAATTGCTGCCCGGCCTCGGCAATATCCGCTACCGGACGGCAAGGCCGCACTGGCTGATCATCGACGAGGCGCATCACTTGATGCCCAAGCGGCGCGGGGATACGCGTTCGGTGCTTTCGATCGAGCTGCCCGGCACGGTGCTGATCACCGTCCACCCCGAAGCAATCTCCACCGACGCGCTCGGCCTGGTGACGGCGGTGATCGCGCTTGGCCCCCAGGCGAAGGGCGTGATCAAGACCTTCTGCAAGGAAACGGGACTCCCGGCGCCGAAGGACATTCCATCGCCGAAGGGCGACCGCGTGCTGTTCTGGCGCCCGCATGACGGCAAGGCGCCGTTCTCGGTCAAGGCGATCGAGCCCGCCCAGTCGCTGAAGCGCCACAGCCGCAAATATGCCGAGGGCGAGCTCGACGAAGAGGGCAGCTTCTATTTCACCGGACCGAAGAAGGCGATGAACCTCAGAGCCCATAACCTCATCATCTTCGCGCAGATGGCGGAAGGCATCGACGACAAGACATGGGAACACCATTTGCGCGCCGGCGATTATTCCAAATGGTTCCGCCAGCAGATCAGGGACAAGGACCTCGCCCGAGAGACGGCGGAGGCGGAGAAGAACAAGGCGTTGTCGGCCGAGGAAAGCCGCAAGCTGGTGATCGACGCCGTGCGGCGCAGGTATACGGCGCCTGCGACAGCTCCGGAAAAGTAGGATTGGTCGTCGAACCTGAGAGGTGAGCTCAGCTCGCCTCGCGCATCGCTTCGGCCGCTTGCAGGTCGACCGAGACCAGCTGGCTGACGCCCTGCTCGGCCATGGTGACGCCGAAGAGGCGATCCATGCGCGCCATGGTGATCGGGTTGTGGGTGATGATGACGAAGCGGGTTTCCGTCGTCTTCGCCATCTCTTCCATCAAATTGCAGAAGCGCTCGACATTGTGGTCGTCGAGCGGCGCGTCGACCTCGTCGAGCACGCAGATCGGCGCGGGGTTGGTGAGGAAGACGGCGAAGATCAGCGACATCGCCGTCAGCGCCTGCTCGCCGCCGGAAAGCAGCGTCATGGTCTGCGGCTTCTTGCCGGGCGGGCGAGCGAGGATTTCAAGGCCAGCTTCCAGGGGATCTTCCGACTCGATCAGCTGCAGCTCGGCCGTGCCACCGCCGAACAGATGCGAAAACAGCCGCTGGAAATGGCCGTTGACCACCTCGAAGGCGGACAGCAGCCGCTCGCGGCCCTCGCGGTTGAGGCTCTGGATCGCCTGGCGCAGTTTCCTGATCGCCTCGATGATGTCCTCGCGCTCGGAAACGATGGTCTCCAGCCGCTCCGATAGCTCCCGCTGCTCTTCCTCGGCGCGCAAATTGACCGCGCCAAGCCGCTCGCGCTCGATCTTCAGGCGGTCGAGCTGTCGCTCGATCTCGGCCATGTCGGGCATCGGATCGTCGGCTTTGAGCCCGGTATGCTGGAAGACCAGATGCGGCGGCGTGTTCAGCGCTTCCTGGATGCGCGCCTCGACCTCGGCGCGGCGTTCGTCCGCCGCGGTGAGCCGCTCCTCGGCGCGCACGCGGGTCTCGCGCGCCTCGGCGAGCGACTGGATCGCCGCGGTGGCCGCCTTGTCGAGCTCGGCCTGCTTGTTCTCCGCCTCCTGCAGGCGGTCGCTCGCCGTCTGGCGCAACGCCTCCGCCTCTGAAAGCTGCGTCAGCAAAGCGCGGCGCTTGGCATCGATCTCGTCCGGCGCATCGGCCAACCGCTCGCGTTCGGCCTCGGCCTCGGCCTTGCGCTCGCCAAGCGCGGCAATCTGCGTCGAGGCGTTCTCGGCGCGCTCCACCCAGTTCCTGCGCTCCGCGCCGATGGCGTCGAGCCGGCGCATGCGCACCTCGGCCTCGCGGCGCAGCCCCTCATGCACGGCCCGCGCGTCGGCAAGCGTAGCGCGGTCGCGCGAGACATTGGCCGAAGCCTGTTCGAGCTGCCGCTGAAGATCGCCGAGATCGGGCGCGTCCTTGAGCATCTCCTCGGCTTCGAGGAAGGCAGCCTGCGTCTCCTCATGGCTTTCGACGATGCGCGCGCGGGCGTCGTCCAAGGCAGCGCGGCGGCTCACCAGCTCGCCGCCGGCCTTCTCGGCGTCGGCCAGCGCATTGCGGGCGGCATCCAACGCATGCTGTGCGTCGCGGCCGGCCTGGCGCGCATTGCGCTCGGCCTCGCTTGCCTGGCGCATCGCCTGCTCGGCGCGCGCCAGCGCCTCCTCCGCCTCGCGCACGACGCGCGTCGCCTGCACGGCTTCGGCATCGAGCTCGGCCAGTCGATTCTTCTGCGCCAGCCGCAGCGCGGCGGCAGTCGGCGCGTCGGCGCTAGCGGTGAGGCCATCCCAACGCCAGAGCGCGCCATCGCGGCTGACCAGCCGCTGGCCAGGAGCCAGAAGCGCTTGGAGCCGGCGACCGTCGGCGGCTTCGACAACGCCGGTCTGCGCCAGGCGGCGGGCGAGCTGCGACGGCGCATGCACCACGCTTGCCAGGCTCTTCACACCCTCGGGCAATACGGCATCTCCCGGCTGAACCGCACTTTCGCCCCAATGCACCGGGGCGCTGCGGTCGAGCGGGACGTCGAGGTCCTCGCCGAGCGCCGCGCCAAGCGCCGTCTCATAGCCGCGCTCGACGCTGATCTGTTCAAGCACTGAAGGAAAAAGATCGCCGCCGCTGGTGGCGTTGAGGATTTTTGCCAGCGTGCGTGCTTCGGTCTCGATGCGCGCCAGTTCCGCCCTGGCATCCTGCAGCGGAGGCCTTGCGGCGCTTTCGGCCGCGCGCGCCTCGGCGACGGCCTGCTCGGCTGCGATGGCGCCGGCCTCGCTCTCTTCAAGCCTGGCCAGCGCATCCTCGACCAGCAGCCGCTTTTCAGCGGGATCCGGCAGCCCGGAAATGCGCGCGACGATGTCGGAAAGCTCGCGGTCGACGTCGGCGAGCTGGCGGGCGAAGCGGTCGCGGCGCTCGGCTGTTTCGCGCAACGAGCGCTCGATCTGGTGGCGCGAGGCCGCCGCCTCGGCGCGCTCGGCGGTCAGCGCGGCAAGTCTTGCCTCGCTCTGCGACAGCGTAGCACCTGCCTGCTCGAAAGCGGCGCGCGTGGTCGCCTCGCGCTCGGCGGCGCCGGCATTTTCCGAATTGAGCTCGGCTTCCTCGACGCGCAGGCGCTCGAGGATATCGGCATTGTCGCGCACCATCCGCTCCTCGCGGGCGATGTCGGCGTCGAGCTGCTGCAGACGGCGTTCGAGCTCGGTCTGGCGGGCACGGATGCGGCCGGCCTCCTCCTCGATCTGCGTCTTGGCGATCGACAGGCGCTGGAAGGCGGCGGCCGCGGCGGCTTCGGCGTCGCGCAGGTCCGGCAGCCGGTGCGCGGCGATGCCCTGCTCCCTGGCGGCGGCCATCTGGGCGGCGGCGCGGTCGCCGACCAGCGTGGTGGCGACGGCAAGCGCGGAGCGCGCCTCGCCTTCCTGGGTCTTTGCCAGCGTCCAGCGCAGATGCAACAGCGTCGCTTCGGCCTTGCGGATATCGGCCGACAGGTTCTTGAAGCGCGAGGCCTGGCGCGCCTGGCGCTTCAGGCTTTCGATCTGGCCTTCCAGCTCGCCGACGACGTCGTCCAGCCGTTCCAGATTCTGCTCGGCGGCCTTCAGCCGAAGCTCGGCTTCATGTCGGCGCGTGTGCAGGCCGGAAATGCCGGCCGCTTCTTCGAGCAGCGCGCGGCGCGCCTGCGGCTTCGCCTGGATCAACTCGCCGATACGGCCCTGGCCGACCATGGAGGGCGAGCGGGCGCCGGTCGACTGGTCGGCAAAGAGCAACTGCACGTCCTTGGCGCGGGCTTCCTTGCCGTTGATGCGGTAGAGCGAGCCGGCCTCGCGCTCGATGCGGCGCGAGACCTGCAATTCGTCGGCGTCGTTGAAGGCGGCCGGCGCCGTGCGGTCTGTGTTGTCGAGGAAAAGCGTGACTTCGGCGGTGTTGCGCGCCGGGCGCGCGCCGGAGCCGGAAAAGATCACGTCGTCCATGCCGGACGCGCGCATGTTCTTGTAGGAGCTTTCGCCCATCACCCAGCGCAAAGCTTCGACGAGGTTTGACTTGCCGCAGCCGTTCGGCCCGACAATGCCGGTCAGCCCGCGTTCGATGACGAACTCGCCGGGCTCGACGAAGGATTTGAAACCGAGAAGGCGAAGGCGCGAAAATTTCATTCGCGCCGCCCTACACTACAGGCCATCGCGCCAAAGCCTGACCGCTTCGGCGCGGCCTGGATGTCAGAGCAGAGGGTCGATGATGGCCGACATTTCCTCAATCGACATCGCCCCTTTGTAGGTCTTTCCGTTGATGAAGAAGGTCGGCGTCGAGTCGACCTTGAACTCGTCCGCTCCGCGTTTCTGGACTGCTCTCACATCGTCCAGAAGTTTCTGGTCCGTCAAGCAGGACTCAAAGGACTCCTGTGTAAAACCGGCGAGCTTGGAGATCTGCAGCAGCGCTTCCTTGGTGTTGTTGACGCCGACCCAGCTCGGCTGCTGCTTGAACAGCACGTCGACCATGGCGAAGTAATTGTCCTTGGAGCAGCGCGCCAGCATGAAGCCGGCCTCGGCGCTCGGGTCGAACGGGAATTCGCGCAGGATGTAACGCGCCTTGCCGGTGTCGATATACTTGGTCTTCAGCTCGGGGAAGGTGGTCATGGCGAAATGCGCGCAATGCGGGCAGGTCATCGAGGCGTATTCGACGATGGTGACCTTGGCGTCGTCCTTGCCGAGCTGCTTTTCGGGCAGCGCGCCGGGCTTGAGCAGTTCCGCCATGTCGACCGTGCCCTGTGCCTCCGGCACCTGGGCGGCCGCCGGAGTGGCGGCGGGCTTGGCAGGCGTCGACGGGTCGGCGGGCTTCACGTCGGCGGCCTTGGCCTCCTCGCCGGAGTCGCTGCATGCGGCAAGCAGCGCCACCGCAGGAACAGCGGCCAGCGCTGTCAGAAGGTTTCTGCGGGACAAGCTATTGCCAAACGGGGCACGGTTCATGCGAATCACCTGATATCGGTTGGATTTTGCAATGCAAGGGCTAGAAAAGGCGAGAGTTGGCGCGAATTAAGGCATCCCGATCCCCAATCCAATCGCGAAACTTGATCACGAGCATCACGAATGCGCGAGATTGGTGACGCATTCATGACGCTTCTTACGACCCTTTGGGCTTCCTTTCACCCAAAATTGTGGCGCCAAGCCGCTCCAGCGAAGCGCGCAGGCCGTCGTCCTCGATCTTGCCGACCAGATGCGAAAGCTTTGCCTTCTCGGCCTCGGTCAAGGGTCGCGGCGCGGGCTTCGGCCGCGCCTTTTGCGAAAGCACCGGTTTCTGCAGGATCTTGATGCGGCCGATAGCGTTGAAGCCCAGGAAGGCGTTGACGCGGTTGATGACCTCGCCGGCCTCGTGCTGCAGATGCAGAGCCGCCATGCCTTCGCAGGCGATGATCAGCGTCGCCGGCTCGAACGGGTCGTCCTCATGCAGCCGGCGCGGCCACTGGATTTTTTCCGGGCGCGAATGAGTGGCCAGGCGCGGCCCGGCGATTTCCTCCCAGGACTGCACCAGCCCGATCGAGATGCCGGCGCGCTTCTTCAGCACCGGGTCGAGGATCTCGGTGGCGAGATCGCTCACCGGAACGGGATTGCCGAAGGGCCTTTTCCCTGCCATGTGCGTTCTCCATTCCCCAATTCATCCGATCAATGGCACCGCTCGACCAGACCCGCAAGGCATCACAGAAAGCCGCGTCCGAAGACACGGGCATCGCGTCCCGCCTGCTTGCCTGGTACGACGCGCATCACCGCGACCTGCCCTGGCGCGTCACGCCGGTTGCGTTTGCGCGCGGCGTGAGGGCCGATCCTTATCGCGTGTGGATGTCCGAGGTGATGCTGCAGCAGACCACGGTCGAGGCGGTAAAGGCCTATTTCCGCAATTTCGTCGAGAAATGGCCGACGGTCGAGGCGCTGGCGGCGGCCCCCGCCGAAGACGTGATGAAAGCCTGGGCCGGGCTCGGCTACTATTCCAGGGCGCGCAATTTGAAGGCCTGCGCCGACCTCGTCGCGCTGCGCGGCGGCCGCTTTCCCGACACCGAGGCCGGCCTGCGCGAATTGCCGGGGATCGGCGCCTATACGGCGGCGGCGATCGCGGCGATCGCCTTCGACCGGCCGGCGGCAGTCGTCGACGGCAATGTCGAGCGGGTGATGACCCGGCTCTATTCGATCGAAGCCCCGCTCAGCGAAGCGAAACCCGAAATCCGCGCACTGGTCGAAAAGCTGGTGCCGCAGGCCAGGCCCGGCGATTTCGCCCAGGCGATGATGGATCTCGGCGCGACGACCTGCACGCCGAAGCGGCCGCGCTGCATGCTCTGCCCGGTCCGCGAGGATTGCAGCGCCATTCTCACGGGCGATCCCGAGCGTTTCCCGGTCCGCCTGCCGAAGGACGACAAGCCGCTGCGCAGGGGTGCTGCGTTCGTCGCCGAGCGCGCCGACGGCGCCATCCTTATGCGCAAACGGCCGGAGAAAGGCCTGCTCGGCGGCATGACCGAGGTGCCGACCACGGGCTGGACGGCGCGGATCGACGGCGCCACGACAGCCGGCGCCGCGCCCTTTCCCGCCGATTGGCGGCGCGCCGGGCAGATCGGCCATGTCTTCACCCATTTCGCGCTCGAGCTCGAAATCTTCCACGCCCGCGTCAACGGCGCCGCGCCATCCGGGCATTTCTGGTCGCTGGCCCACGAGATTTCCGGGGAGGCGCTGCCGACTGTCATGAAAAAGGCAATCGAAGCGGCCATACCGGGCGCGACCAAGAGACCGAAAGGCATGCAATGACCGAAATCCGCCATATCGTCTTCGACATCGGCAAGGTGCTGGTCCATTACGATCCGGACATTCCGTTCAGCCGCCTGATCCCCGATGCCGGGGAGCGGAAATGGTTCTTCGATAATGTCTGCACCAGCGCATGGAATCTCGAGCAGGATCGCGGCCGGACCTGGGAAGAAGCCGAGGCGCTGCTGATCGCCGAGCATCCCGACCATGCCGAGAACATCCGCAATTTCCGCCGCTACTGGCACGAGATGGCGCCGCACGCCTATGAAGACAGCGTCGCTTTGCTGGAAGGCCTGATCGAGGACGGCCACGACGTGACGCTGCTCACCAACTGGGCCTCGGACACGTTCCGCGAGGCCCGCGCCCGCTTTCCGTTCCTGGAAAAGCCGCGGGGCGTCACCGTCTCCGGGGATATTGGCCTGATCAAGCCCGACCGCGCCATCTACGACCATCACGTCGTGTCGTTCGAACTCGATCCGTCGGCCTCGCTATTCATCGACGACAGCCAGAAGAATGTCGACGGCGCCAAGGCCGCCGGCTGGCAGGCGCTGCTGTTCACCGACGCCCCGACGCTTAAAGCGGATCTTGAACGGCTCGGGATTGTGGCCTGAACTGAATCGCTTGCGGCGATCCGTTGAAGCGTCGTTTCAAGAGCGGACCGGCGGCTCAGGCCCCTGCCCGCTCCATGCCGAGCCGGGCGATGCGGCGCAGCTCGTCGATCGGGGTCAGGCCGCCGCTTCGCTCATAGTGCCAGAAGGTCCAGCCGTTGCAGGCGTCCAGCCCCTGCACCTCGGCGCCGATCTTGTGGATCGAGCCGGCGCTGTCGCCGATCGCCAGCGTGCCGTCGGCGCGCACTTTCGCCGCCCAGCGCTTCTTGGCGTCGTAGAGCGTGGCGCCGGGCGCGACAAGGCCGTTGTCGATCAGGCTGATGAAGGCGACGCGCGGTTCGGCGCGCTTGCCCGAAAGCACTGTCAAATCAGCGTTTTCCAGCGGGCGCACCGCGGCGATGCGCTCATTGGCTGCGTCGATATAGGCCTGCTCGCGCTCGATGCCGACGAAATGGCGACCGAGGCGCTTGGCGACCGCGCCGGTGGTGCCCGAGCCGAAGAAGGGATCGAGCACGACGTCGCCCGGCTTGGTCGAGGCCATCATGATGCGGGCAAGCAGCGCTTCCGGCTTCTGTGTCGGATGCAGCTTGTTGCCGTTCTCGTCCTTCAGGCGCTCGCCGCCGGTGCAGATCGGAAACAGCCAGTCGGAACGCATCTGCAGATCGTCGTTGGAGGCCTTCAGCGCTTCGTAATTGAAGGTGTAGCCCTTGGCCTTCTGGTCGCGCGAGGCCCAGATCATCGTCTCATGCGCGTTCTGGAAGCGGCGGCCGCGGAAATTCGGCATCGGATTGGTCTTGCGCCAGACGATGTCGTTGAGGATCCAGAAGCCGAGATCCTGCATGCGGGCGCCGACGCGAAAAATGTTGTGGTAGGAGCCTATGACCCAGATGGTGCCGCTGGGCTTCAGCACGCGGCGCGCCGCGAGCAGCCAGGCGCGGGTGAAGGCGTCATAGGCTTCAAAACTCTCGAACTGGTCCCAGTCATCGTCGACGGCGTCGACCTTGGACTGGTCGGGCCGGTGCAGGTCGCCGTCGAGCTGCAGATTGTAGGGCGGGTCGGCAAAGATGATGTCGACCGACTTTTCCGGCAGGCGGTCGAGGGCGGCGACACAATCGCCCTTGAGGATCGTGTCCAGCCATTCGGACTTAAGAGGGGCGTGGGAAAGCTCGTCGAGAAGACGCACGGCAGACATCAAAACACCCAAACAAACGCGTTACGGTTTACTGGCTGTTATGGTTACCGATCAGCGTAAACATTCGGTGAAGGCCCGACGCCTGACCCTCGGCGGTTTGCGCAGGCCGGCCCGTTGGTGTATGCCGCGCCGCTTAAGCCAGTCAGGCTCCTCCCCCAACGACCCAGATTGCCATGCCCCAGCCAGATCTTGTCATTTTCGATTGCGACGGCGTGCTCGTCGATTCCGAAATCATCGCCGCGCGCGTCGAGGCCGAGCTTCTGACATCGGCCGGCTTCGAGATTTCGGCTGTGGAGATTTCCGAGACCTATGCGGGGCTGACCTTCAAGGACATCATGCTGCGGCTCGAGGAGAAGTCGCACATTCCGTTCCAGGCCTCGCTGATCGACCGCGCCGAGGAGCTGGTCGACCGCAAGCTGCGCAGCGACGTGCGCATCATCGACGGCGCCCGGGAGGCGGTTGCGGCCGTCACGGCACCGCGCGCCGTCTGCTCCAACTCACGCACCGAGCGGGTCGAATTCATGCTGGAGAGGGTGCGGCTGCTGCCGTTCTTCGCCGGCCGTATCTTTTCGGGCCTGGACATACCCAGCAAGAAGACCAAGCCGGCGCCGGATGTGTTCCTCTACGCCGCAGAGAAGCTCGGCGCCAACCCGAAGAACACTTTCGTCATCGAGGACTCCGTGCACGGCATCGCCGGCGCCAGGGCGGCCGGCATGCGCGTGATCGGCTTCACCGGCGCCGGGCACAGCTATCCGGGCCACGCCGACGCGCTGACCGAGGCCGGCGCCGAAACGGTCATCCGGCGCTGGGCGGAGCTCAACAGCACGATTGCGGCGCTCTCGGAGTGGTCGGAAGACGCCTAAATCCGTTCCGATCCCAGCCCTGCTCAGTTCGTCGCCGGAGCGCGTTTCTTCCGCTTGCCTTTCGACTTGTCCGCTGGGGCGGCCGGCGTGTTTTCGTCAAAGCCCGCATAGGCCTGGTAATCCTTTGCGGAAGGCTCCGGCACCACGACATTGGTATCGGTGAAGACGAACTGGGTTGCGGCCGAAGGATCGGTGACCTGCACCTGGTACTGATGGAGCTGCGAATAAAGCACCTCGTCGCCACGCTGGACGGCGATGCGGATCGGCATCATGACGGTTCCGGGCGCGAACATCGGGCCCGGCACGACCTTGCCCGCGACCGCGATCTTCATCGACAGCTGGCCGTTGGCATGGGTGCAATCGCGCGTCATGTCCGCGATCGAGGCCTGGTAGATGATCTTGGACGGATCGTGAGCGGGATCGACCGGCTGGCCGTTGGGGACGGTCTGGGCTGCGGCGGCCGCCACCTCGGCTTCAGCGTCGGCCGCGGCGTCAACCTTCTTTTTCTTCGGCTTCGCCGCCGTGCCCTTGGCATAGGTGTTGAAGAAGGCTGTCCCGTCGCGCAGCGTCACTTTCGGGCAATAGGCCTGCAACTGGCTGGCGAGTATCTTGGGGTCCTGCGGCGGTATCGGAGCTGTCGGATCGGGTTTCTTGCCGATGCCGAGGTTCAATATGCCATTGTCGCTCGATTGGCAGCCGGCGGCGGCAAGCATAAAGCCGGCGAGCGCCAGACCCGCGACAAAGCGACGGTTGACCGAAAAAAACGCCATGAAACTGCACTTCCCTCTCACAAAGCCGGTGACGTATAGCAACGGCGCGGCAAAAATGCGACTGAGCCGGCTCGGAAAATTAACCAATTGCCGTGGATGACGCGACCGGCAGCAATGGGCCTTTTACGATGCAATATGTGAGTACCCGCGGCGATGCGCCCGCGCTTGGATTTTCAGACGCGGTGCTGGCCGGGCTGGCGCGCGACGGCGGGCTTTACCTGCCGCGCGAATGGCCGCGGTTTTCGCCCGCCGACATCCGCGCCATGCGCGGGCTTGCCTATCCGGACCTTGCCATCCGCGTGCTGACGCCCTTCCTCGGCGGCGAGATCCCGGCGCCCGTCTTCGAGCGGCTGGTGCGCGAGGCCTATGCCACTTTCCGGCATGAGGCCGTGTGCCCGCTGGTGCAGACCGGCAAGAACATCTTCATCCTCGAGCTGTTCCACGGCCCGACGCTGGCCTTCAAGGACGTGGCGATGCAGTTGCTGGCGCGGCTGATGGATCACGTGCTTGCCGACCGCGGCCAGCGCGCCACCATCGTCGGCGCGACTTCGGGGGACACCGGGGGTGCCGCGATCGACGCCTTCGCCGGCCGCGACCGCACCGACATCTTCATCCTTTTCCCGCATGGCAAGGTTTCGCCGGTGCAGCAGCGGCAGATGACGACGTCAAGCGCTGCCAACGTCCACGCGCTGTCGGTCGAAGGCAATTTCGACGACTGCCAGGGCCTGGTGAAGGACATGTTCAACGACCACGTTTTCCGCGACAGGGTGTCGCTATCGGGCGTCAATTCGATCAACTGGGCCCGCATCATGGCTCAGATCGTCTATTATTTCTCGTCCGCTCTGTCGCTCGGCGCGCCAGACCGGCCGGTTTCCTTCACCGTCCCGACCGGCAATTTCGGTGATATTTTCGCGGGTTACGCCGCCAAGCGCATGGGCCTGCCGATCGAGCGGCTGATCATCGCCACCAACGACAACGACATCCTGGCGCGCACGCTGGCGAGCGGCGAATACCGGACCAGGGGCGTGTTCGCCACGACCTCGCCGTCGATGGACATCCAGGTGTCGTCGAATTTCGAGCGCCTGCTTTTCGAGGCGGCTGGCCGCGACGCCGAAACGGTGCGCCGCTACATGAACGGGCTGAAGCAGTCCGGCGCCTTCACCATTGAGGAAGGCGAACTTGAGCGCATCCGCGCCGAGTTCGACGCCGGCCGCGCCACGGTGGACGAGGTCGCGGCCACCATCCGCGCGACGCTCGAGAAAAGCAACTACCTGCTCGATCCGCACACGGCCGCCGCCGTTCATGTCGCCGCGTCCCACGCTTCCGGTCCGGTGCCCATGGTGGTGCTCGGCACCGCGCATCCGGCGAAATTCCCGGCCGCGGTCGAGGCAGCGAGCGGCGTCACCCCTGCCCTGCCCGCATGGCTAGGCGGCTTGATGACAGCCGACGAAAAATACACGATACTTCCATCCGACTTGAAAATGGTGGAAGATTACGTGAACCGCCACTCGCGGGCGGCGCGTTAGGGAGTACTTGCCATATGGGTGTTGAGGTAAGCCGTCTGTCGAACGGCCTGACAGTCGCCACCGAAACCCTTCCAAGCATCGAATCGGTTGCCCTAGGGGCCTGGGTGAAGTCCGGCGCCCGCAACGAGCGCGACGAAGAGCATGGCATGGCCCATCTGCTCGAGCACATGGCGTTCAAGGGTACGAAGCGCCGCAGCGCTTTCCAGATCGCCTCGGAAATCGAGAATGTCGGCGGCGAGATCAACGCCGCCACCAGCGTCGAGACGACCTCCTATTATGCCAGGGTGCTTTCCGACGACGTGCCGCTGGCGGTCGACATCTTGGCCGACATCCTGCAGGAATCCGAATTCGATCCCGACGAGCTGGAGCGCGAGCAGCATGTGATCCTGCAGGAGATCGGCGCCGCCCACGACACGCCCGACGACATCGTCTTCGACCGTTTCACCGAAACCGCCTTCCGGCATCAGACCATCGGCCGCTCGATCCTGGGCACGCCGGAGACGGTCAAGTCCTTCACTTCCGGACAGTTGCACGACTTCATCGAGCGGCAATACGATGCCGAGCGCATGGTCCTCGTGGCGGCCGGCGACATCAAGCACGACAATTTCGTGCGTGAGGTGGAGAAGAAGCTCGGCGGCTTCCGCGCCAAGGCGGCGGGCAATATCCCGCAATACGCGCAATATGTCGGCGGCGACTTCCGCGAGGACCGCGACCTGATGGATGCGCAGATCGTGCTCGGCTTCGAGGGCCGCGCCTATCATGTGCGCGACTTCTACGCCTCGCAGGTGCTGTCGATGATCCTGGGCGGTGGCATGTCGTCCAGGCTGTTCCAGGAAGTGCGCGAGAAGCGCGGCCTCTGCTACTCGGTCTATGCCTTCCACTGGGGTTTTTCCGACACCGGCATCTTCGGCGTGCACGCCGCCACCGGGCAGAGCGACATCGCCAAGCTGGTGCCGGTGATCATCGACGAATTGCAGAAGGCCGGCCAGAGCATCCAGCAGGAAGAGCTCGACCGGGCGCGCGCGCAATATCGCGCCGGCCTCATCATGTCGGCCGAAAGCCCGGCCAGCCGCGCATCTCAGATCGCCAGGCAGATGCTCCTGTTCGGCCGGCCGATCGCCAAGGAGGAATTGATGGAGCGGCTTTCGGCGCTGACCGTCGAGCGGCTGACCGACCTCTCCTCGCGGCTGTTCTCGACCAAGCCGACGCTGACTGCGGTCGGCCCCGTGGGCACGCTTGCGCCCTACGAGGCGATCCTCGAATCGCTTGCGGGTCCGCAGACGACGGCCCGCAGGCTCGCCGTCTAGCTCCGTTCCAGAGCCGTGTTCGCGCTCCCTTTCTTTCGCCGCGACCTGCCGGCACTGAAGGGCGAAAAGGTCACGCTGCGCGTGCCGCTGACCAATGACTATCGCGAATGGTCGACGGTGCGCGGCGAAAGCCGCGCCTTCCTCGAGCCCTGGGAGCCGCGCTGGCAGCCGGACGAGCTCGACCGCACCGCCTGGCGGCTGCGCATCAGCCGGTACCGCGAGGATTACGCGCAGGGCACGGCCATCGCTTTCTTCATCTTCGAGAAATCGAGCGGCAAGCTTGCCGGCGGCATCACGCTCGGCAACATCCGCCACGGCGTCGCGCAGAGCGGCC
Organism: Mesorhizobium sp. M2A.F.Ca.ET.046.03.2.1; assembly: GCF_003952425.1. Lineage (NCBI taxonomy): Bacteria > Pseudomonadati > Pseudomonadota > Alphaproteobacteria > Hyphomicrobiales > Phyllobacteriaceae > Mesorhizobium > Mesorhizobium sp. M2A.F.Ca.ET.046.03.2.1. Next base: position 657,652 of record NZ_CP034449.1, read on the forward strand.
ATATCGGCTACTGGATCGGCGAACGCTTCGGCAGCCGCGGCCTGATGACCGAGGCGGTCAAGCTGGTGTCGCGCTTCGCCTTCGATACGCTGAGGTTGCACCGGATCGAGGCTGCCTGTATTCCCGAAAACGCCCGGTCGATCCGCGTGCTTGAAAAAGCCGGATTCCGGCGCGAAGGACTTCTCCGATCCTATCTCAGGATCAACGGCATCTGGCAGGATCACTACCTCTACGCCCGGATCGCGGACGATCCGCCGGGTGATGGAACGAAGGGCTGAATGTGACGAATTTTTCGCGATTAGCGTCGCTGTTCGCCCTTATCCTGGCGGTCGTCGTCACGTTTTTTGCGGCCATGCCGGCTTTCGCCGTCGAGCCCATCAAGATTGCGCGCGACGACAAGGCGCTCGACCTTTCCGGCGCCGTGCAAATCTACCGAAACCAGGGCGAGAACTTCCAGGTCTCGACCGCGCCAGGCCCTGACGGCATCGTGCGGCGCATCGAGGTGGAGGCCAATGACGCGCGCTCCAGCGGCGACTGGGCCGTCTTCGCGCTGGCCAACACCACCGACCAGCAGCTCGACCGGCTGATCGTCGCGCCGCATTTCCGCCTGGTGAACTCCGGCATCTTCTGGCCCGACCTCGGCTCGACGCGCATCGCCGCGATCACGCCCAGCGAGGGCTTCGCGCTCGACCGCCAGACAAGCCCCGACGCCGACGTGTTCCGCGTGACGCTGAACCCTGGAACGGTGGTGACCTTCATCGCCGAGCTCGCCTCGCCGAAACTGCCGCAGGTCTATCTCTGGGAGCCGGATTCCTACAAGGACTCGGTCAATTCCTACACGCTGTTCCGCGGCATCGTCATCGGCATCTCAGGCCTTCTGGCGCTGTTCCTGACCATCCTGTTCGTGGTTAAAGGAACCTCGATGTTTCCGGCAACGGCAGCGCTCGCCTGGGCGGTGCTGGCCTATATCTGCGTCGACTTCGGCTTCCTCAACAAGATCATCGAAATATCGCCCGGCAACGAGCAGATATGGCGAGCCGGCACGGAGGTGGCGCTTGCCGGAACCTTCGTGGTGTTCCTGTTCGCCTATCTCAACCTCAACCGGTGGCACGGCCATTTCAGTTACGGAGCGCTGGTCTGGATCCTTGGGCTGCTCTTGATCGCGGGCGTCGCCATCGTCGATCCCGCGGTCGCCGCCGGCATCGCCCGCATCTCCTTCGCCGCCACCGCGCTCACCGGCATTGGCCTGATCATCTTCCTCGGCATCCGCGGCTACGACCGAGCGATCATGCTTGTGCCGAGCTGGGTGATGGTGCTGCTCTGGCTATGCGGGTCGTGGATGGCCACCACCGGCATGCTGGACAACGACATCGCTCAGCCGGCGCTGGGCGGCGGGCTGATCCTGATCATCCTTTTGATCGGCTTCACCGTCATGCAGCACGCCTTTGCCGGCGGCGCGCTGCACCAGGGCCTGTTCTCCGATCTCGAACGCCAGGCGTTGGCGGTGGCCGGCTCGGGCGACATCGTCTGGGACTGGGACGTGCTGCGCGACCGCGTGGTGACCAAGCCGGACATCAGCCTGCAGCTCGGCCTAGCGCCGAACAGCCTTGGGGGTGCCGCCCGCAACTGGCTGCCGGTGCTGCACGCCGACGACCGCGACACATTCCGCACCACGCTCGACGTGGTGCTGGAGCACCGCCGCGGCAAGGTGGCGCAGAATTTCCGCCTGCGCGGCGCCGACGGCCACTACCACTGGTTCTCGCTGCGCGCGCGCCCGGTGATCGGCTCCGACGGCGAAGTGATCCGCTGCGTCGGCACCATGGTCGACGTCACCGAGCAGAAGAAATCCGAGGAAAGGCTGCTGCACGACGCCGTGCACGACAACCTCACCGGCCTGCCGAACCGCGAATTGTTCATGAACCGGCTGGAGGCGATCATCTCGATCGCCCGCACCGAGGACAAGGTGCGCCCGACGGTCTTCATCATCGACATCGACCGCTTCAAGCAGGTCAATGACGGCCTTGGCATTTCCGCCGGCGACACCATTCTGCTCACCGTCGCGCGCCGGCTGCACCGGCTGTTGAAGCCGAAGGATTCGCTGTCGCGCTTTGCCGGTGACCAGTTCGCGCTGATGCTGCTTTCCGAGCAGGACCCTGCCCGCATCGCGGCCATGGCCGACGCCATCAAGCACGCGATCAACAACCCGATCACCTTCGCCAAGCGCGAGATCGTGCTCACCGCCTCGATCGGCCTGATCACCTGGACGACGGCGCAGACTTCCGCCGAGGACATGGTCAAGGACGCCGAGCTTGCCATGCACCAGGCCAAGCGTTTCGGCGGCGACAGGATCGAGCCGTTCCGGCCTGCCTTCCGCACCGTCGGCACCGATCGCCTGCAGTTCGAATCCGACCTTCGCCGCGCCATCGAGCGGCGCGAGTTCACGCTTGCCTACCAGCCGATCGTGCGGCTGGAGGACGGCAGCGTCGCCGGCTTTGAGGCGCTGCTGCGGTGGGACCACCCGCGCCGCGGCATGATCCCGCCGGGGGATTTCATCCCGGTGGCCGAGAATTGCGGGCTGATCGTGCAGCTCGGCCTGTTCGCCATGCAGCAGGCGGCCGAGGACCTCGCGGGCTGGCAGAAGCAGATCGGCGACGCGCCGCTGTCGGTTTCGGTCAACCTGTCGAGCCGCCAGCTCATCCGCCGCGACCTGGTGAGCGATGTCCGCTCTGTCATCGCGCGGGCCAATCTGAAGCCGCGCTGCTTCCGGCTCGAACTCACCGAATCCCTGGTGATGGACAATCCCGAGCAGACCGCGCATGTGCTGACTAAGCTGAAGCAGCTCGGCATCGGACTGTCGCTCGACGATTTCGGCACCGGCTATTCCTCGCTCTCCTACCTGACGCGCTTCCCCTTCGATACGATCAAGATCGACAAGAGTTTTGTTGACGACGCGACGCCCAAGCGCGCCGTGCTGCTCAAATCCATGGTCAACATGGCGCATGAGCTGGGGCTGTCGGTCGTGGCCGAAGGCATCTCGGACGAAAGCGACGCGCTGGAACTGCGCCAGATGGGCTGCGAATATGTCCAGAGCTTCATGTTCGGCGCGCCGATGCCCGGCGACCAGGTGCTGAAGACGCTGAGGGAACAGTATCCGCTGACCCAGGCTTAATTGGGCACCGTGATGCGGCCTGCCGTTCCGGTGGAGTAGCAAGGCCCTCTGCGACTGGCCGTGACATCCATCACATCGTCATCCTCGGGCTTGACCCGAGGATCCATTCCGTGACGTTAAAGCGTTGAAAACGTATCAGAATTCTGCATCGCTGCACTCTACGGTCGGCGTAACGGCATGGATCCTAGGGTCTGCGCGCGTCGCTTCCTCCTTGCTCCGCCCTAGGATGACGACCACAACGGGCGGCTCGGCCAACCTCGAAGGTTTGCGATGATCCGATGCAAACGGTTCCGACCGACGTCGCGAGCGTCACGCGTGCCCGGCGGCGGCGCTCAGATGGGCGAGGTCGATTCCGATCGAGGCCAGGATACGGTCGTATTTGCGCTCGATATCGGCATCGAACAGAAGCTCCTGCGTCGCCGGACAGGTGAGCCAGCCATTCTCGGCGATCTCGGTTTCGAGCTGGCCGGCGCCCCAGCCGGCATATCCGAGCGCCATCAGCGCATGTCGGGGGCCGCGCCCAGTGGAGATGGCGCGCAGGATGTCGACGGTCGCGGTCAAACAGATATCGTCGGAAACGTTGAGCGAGGATTCCACGCGATAGTCGCCGGAGTGAAGCACGAAGCCGCGGCTGCGGTCGACCGGCCCGCCATTGCGCACGACGAAATCGCGCGTATGCGCCGGCAGTCGGATCGCTTCCTGCTCGTTCATGATGCCGAGCTGCACCAGCAGATCCGGAAACAGCATCTGCTGCGTCTGGTTGATGATCAGCCCCATCGCGCCCTCGTCGCTGTGGGCGCAGATATAGATGACGGAGCGCGCGAAACGGTCGTCCTTCATGCCGGGCATGGCAATCAGGAACTGGTCGTCTAGGAAGCCGCGTCCGGCGGCCGCCTTCTTGTGGCGCAGCAAGTCCATGGGTTGAGCGTAACGCGTTTCGGCTGCGCCGAAAAGATGGTGTCAGTCCCCGATGTCACGCAAATATGATACCGGAGGAGCGACGAGGCCATTGCGCGGCCAAGAACGGACGGTCAAATCACCGCCATGCGATACATGAAGATATTGGTTCTCGGGATCGTTTTCGGATGGGCTACGGGCCTCCCGGCCGAGGCCTCTTCCTCGATCTGGTACAATTCGGAGGGCGGCAAGGTCCGGCTGGTGACCACCGGCAAGCCCGACGAGGCCGGCAAGATCCGCGGCGTGCTCGACATCGCGCTGAAGCCGGGCTGGAAGACCTATTGGCGGGATCCCGGCGATGCCGGCGTGCCGCCGCAGCTCGACATATCGGGCAGCACCAACATCGCCGACGCGCAATTGTCGTTCCCGCCGCCGCAGCGGCATGACGACGGCTACGGAAAATGGGCCGGCTATGATCGTCCGGTGTCGCTGCCTGTGACCTTCACGGTGTCTTCGCCCGGCCAACCTGCGACGATTGACGCTCATGTCTTCCTCGGCATCTGCGAGACGATCTGCATTCCGGTGCAGACCCGGCTCAGCGTCGACCCCGGCTCCGATCCCGACAATGCGACCGACGCCGCGCTGGTAAAAACCGCGCTTGCGACGCTGCCTTCCCCGGCCCGGTCCGATTTCGGCATCAACGTGCTGCCCGGCGACCACGAAACCCTTGTCGTCCAGGCGCAGTCGCCCGGGGATCCGGAATCGGTCGACTTCTTCATCGCCGGCGAGCGCGACTACATGTTCGGCGCGCCGGTGCGCAGCCAGAAGGACGGCAAGCTCGTCTTCACCGTGCCGATCCTCGACCGGCCGTCGGCGACGCCGAGCGATGGCGGGCTGTATTACACGCTGACCAGCGCCGAGGGTTCGGTCGACGGGTTGCTGCCTTTCCCTTGATCCAGCATTAGCGCAACGGTTGCGGGAAACTGTCCGGTCCGATATCGAAAGCATCAATCTTCCCCATCTCGCAAGCGAGGAACCCATGACCATTTCGGTTGGCGAAAAACTGCCGCATCGAACTTCAAGGTGATGACCGCCGACGGCGCCAAGCCGATCACCGGCGACGAGATCTTCGCCGGCAAGAAGGTGGTGCTGTTCGGCGTCCCCGGCGCCTTCACGCCGACCTGCAGCAACAACCACCTGCCCGGCTATCTCGAGAACCATGACGCCATCCTCGCGCGCGGCGTCGACACGATCGCCGTGGTTTCGGTCAACGACGTCCACGTCATGGGCGCCTGGGCGCACTTCACCGGCGGGGAAGGCAAGATCCTCTACCTCGCCGACGGCAGCGGCGATTTCGCCAAGTCGGTCGGCCTCGACAACGATCTTTCCGCGGCCGGCATGGGCCTGCGCTCGAAGCGCTTCTCGATGATCGTCGACGACGGCAAGGTCACCGCGCTCAATGTCGAAACCAAGCCGGGCGTCGACGAGAGCGGCGCGGCTCATATCCTCGGGCAGCTCTAATGCTCGACATCGCCTGGCGCGCGGTCGCGATCGGCATCGGCGCCACGGTGTTCATGGATATCTGGGCGATCATCCTCAACAAGGCGGTCGGCCAGCCCTTGCCCAATTGGGGCATGGTCGGACGCTGGGTCCGGCATCTGCCCGAAAAGGTCTTTCACGACGATATCGGCAAGGCCGCGCCCTATGCGCATGAAAAGGCGCTAGGCTGGGTCTTCCACTACCTCGTCGGCATGCTCTACGGCGTAATCCTGGTCGTGCTCGCCGGCGCGGGCTGGCTGGCCGCGCCGACCTTCCTGCCCGCCTTCATCCTCGGCATCGTCACGGTCGGCGCCGGATGGTTCCTGCTGGCGCCGGGCATGGGCGCCGGTTGGGCGGCATCAAAACTTCCCAATCCGACGAAGGTGCGCGCGCTGAACCTCGTGGCGCATACGGTGTTCGCGCTCGGCATGTTCTCGACGGCGCTTCTGATCCGTTAGCTGTAGAAGTCTCGCGTCAGTAGCTCTGCGTAGAGCGCCGGGGTGCGCGTTTGCCGGTTGGAGCGGCTTTCTGTGGCGCTGCCGCAACCGGCGCAGGCCGTGCCAGCTTCGGCTTGAACGGCGCCATGCCTTGCCGGGCCAGTTCGTCGGCGCGTTCGTTCTCCGGGTGGCCGGCATGGCCCTTCACCCAGTTCCAGGTGACCTTGTGGCGCCGGTTGGCCTCGTCGAGCGCCTGCCAGAGCTCGCCATTCTTGACCGGCTTCCTCTCGCCGGTCTTCCAGCCGTTCTTCTTCCAGCCATGGATCCACTTGGAGATGCCGTCCATGACGTATTTGCTGTCGGTGTAGAGGTCGACCGTGCAAGGTTCCTTCAGCGCATTGAGCGCGGTGATGGCGGCCAGCAACTCCATGCGGTTGTTGGTGGTCTCGGCCTCGCCACCGGACAGTTCCTTGGTGACGCCGTTGTAGCGCAGTACGGCGCCCCAGCCGCCCGGCCCGGGATTGCCCGAGCAGGCGCCGTCGGTGAAGATCTCGATCTTTTTGTTCATGTCAGCCCGTATTCGGATGGCGACCTGATCGCGCGGTGGAAGCGCATGCGGCGGATATATTCGGTCGGGTCGCGCTTCATCACCAGTCCGCCATCCGGGATGGTCAGCCAGTCATAGAGGCGGGTCAGCATGAAGCGCAGCGCCGAGCCGCGCGCCAAGATCGGCATAGCCGCCTTCTCGTCGTTTCCAAGCGGCCGCACCGACTGGTAGCCGGCGAGCAGCGCTGTCCCCTTGGTCAGGTTGAAGGAAAAATCCTTCTCGAAGCACCAGGCGTTGAGGCAGGTGGCGACATCGTAGGCGTAGAGATCGTCGCAGGCGAAATAGAAGTCGATCAGCCCGGACAGCTTCTCGCCGAGGAAGAAGACATTGTCCGGGAACAGGTCGGCGTGGATGATGCCTTGCGGCAGGTCGTTCGGCCAGTTGCGTTCGAAATCGGCGAAGTCGGCATCGACTTCGGCGGCGAGGCCCGGCTCGACCTCGTCGGCCCGCTCGCGCGAGGCCGCCCAGAGCTTGCGCCAGCCATCGATCGCCAGCGCGTTCGGCCTTCTCATCTGGAAATCCTGGCCGGCAATATGGAGGCTGGCGAGCGCCTTGCCCACTTCCGCGCAATGCGCGGCGGTCGGGCGCCTGAGCGACAGGCCTTCGAGGAAGGTGATGATGACGGCCGGACGGCCGGCGAGCGTGCCGATGACGGTGCCGTCATGCGCCGTGACCGGCAGCGGGCAGGAAATGCCCTTCCTGGCGAGATGGCCCATCAGGCCGAGGAAGAACGGCAGATCGGCCTTGTCGACGCGCTTCTCGTAAAGCGTCAGGATGTAGGAGCCGGTGGAGGCGTGGACCAGGAAATTGGAATTCTCGGTGCCCTCGGCGATGCCCTTGTAGGAGAGCAGTTCCCCCACCGGATAGGCTTTGAGGAATGCGGTCAATTCGCCTTCGCTGACGTCGGTGTAGACGGCCATCCGGTTTCACGCCGCTCCATTGACGAAGGCCATGTCGGCCGCCGTCAGTTCGACATCGCGCAGTACCCGCATCACCGGAAAATCCTCCGTTTCCGTGGCCGTTATCGCCAGGTCGATGGTGACGTCGAAACGCTGCCGGAACGCATCGATGATCTCGTCGACGATGATCTCCGGCGCCGAGGCGCCGGCCGACAGGCCAAGCGTCCTGATCCCGGCGATCTCATCCCACGGAATTTCGGCGGCGCGCTGCACGAGAAGCGACATGGTGGCGCCGGCGCGCTCCGCCACTTCGACAAGACGACGCGAATTGGACGAGTTGGGCGCGCCGACAATGAGGAACAGATCGGCACCGGCGGCCGTCTCCTTCACCGCTTCCTGGCGGTTGGTGGTGGCATAGCAGATCGATTCGGCCGCGGCCGCGTGCAGTTCGGGAAACCGCTCCTGCAGAGCCCGGATGATGCCGGCGGTGTCCTCGACCGACAAGGTCGTCTGGGTGACGAAGCCCAGCGCCGAGGCGTCGACGGGCACAAAGCGCGCGGCGTCGGCCTCGGTCTCGATCAGCGTCACGGCGCCTTCCGGCAACTGGCCCATCGTGCCAATCACCTCCGGATGCCCGGCGTGGCCGATCAGAAGCACATGGCGGCCAAGCCGCTGGTGGCGCATCGCCTGCTTGTGCACCTTGGAGACGAGCGGACAGGTGGCGTCGAGGTAGAAGAGGTTGCGCGCCTCGGCATCCGCCGGCACCGATTTCGGCACGCCATGCGCGGAAAAGACCACGGGCGACTGGCGATGCTCCGGCGGAATCTCGGACAGTTCCTCGATGAAGACGGCGCCGAGGCTCTGCAGCCCTTCGACGACGTAGCGGTTGTGCACGATCTCGTGGCGGACATAAACCGGCGCGCCGTATTTCTTCAGCGCCAGCACCACGATCTGGATGGCGCGGTCGACACCGGCGCAGAAGCCGCGCGGCTGGCAGAGCCTGATCGTCAGCGGTGGCTTTTTCTCAATCATCAAATTCAGGCCGGTTCAGTCGGAAAGCTGGAGGGAAATGAGGTGCGCACCCCTGCCCTGTCAAGAGCGGCCGTTTCACGCTTCTTTCGCCGGGCGGCGCAGACTCAGGATCAGGACGGCGGCGAGAGCGGCGGCCAAGCCATACCAGGTGACCGCGTATTGCAGGTGGTTGTTCGGCAGGTCGATGATGGTGACGCCACCGACCGGCAGGCCGCCGGGATTCGGCGTCTTGTCGGCATCGATGAAGAACGGAACCAGCACGAACCCGGCCGGCAGGCCGGCGGTCGCCGCCATGACATCGCGGTCCTTCCAGTAGAAGATGTTCTTGGCGACATCATTGTCAGGAAGCATCATCGACGGTTTTGCGGGAAGCGGATTGCGCGCAAGCCCGGTCACCGTCACCTTGCCGGCGACCTCGCCCTGTCGGCGCTTGGCCGGATCCTTGAGGTCGTAGGGAACGAAGCCGCGGTTGACGAGCACGAAGCGGCCGTCCTCGAGTTGCAGGGGCGTGTAGACGTTGAAGCCGCTTTCGCCTTCCCAGGTGGAAAAGAAATGCCGCTCGCCCTGGTGCAGGAAGGTGCCCGTCACCGTCACCGGGGTGTAATCGACATCACGGGAGGCGGCGAATTGCTGCTCGACGTCGGCCAGCGGCAACGGCGCGGAATGCGTGCGCTTGTCAATGGTGGCGAGCAGGTCTTCCTTCCAGTGCAGGCGCTGGACCTGCCAGGTGCCGAGCCCGATCAGGATGGCGAACAGGACAAGGCCGAGGCCGATGAGCAACGCCGAACGCGGCCGCGAACGGCCGGCCGCCGAACCGGTCGCCTCGGTCATTCGTGGGATTCCAGTCTGCCCTCGGAGGCCTTCTTCGAGTACTGCAAGGTGATCAGCACGCCCTTGATCAGGCGCAGCGCCGTCAAGCAGAGCACCAGCGCCAGCGGTATCCATAAGATGAAGTGCAGCCAAAGCGGCGGGCTGAACGTCACCTCCATCCACAATGCGAGGCCGACGACGAGGAAGCCGATGATCAGGATGACGAACACCGCAGGCCCATCGCCGGCATCGGCGAAGGAATAGTCGAGCCCGCAATTGTAGCAGCGCTTGCCGACGGTGAGGAAGCCCGAGAACAGCTTGCCCTCGCCGCAGCGCGGGCAGCGGCCATGCAGGCCGGCCGAGATCGGGTCAATGGGGGCCAGATCGCCTTGTCTTCGCTCATACCGGCACCGTAGACCCTTTCGCTTGAAAAGATAAGGCGGCCACGTCGCCGCGGCCGCCCGTCGCTCCAAGCAATTCCGGAAAACCGCTACGCGCTTTCCCTGAATTGCCCTCTATCAGTGGCCTTCGATCAGCGCGCCGTTCGACGCCCAGACATAGATGGCGCTGAACAGGAACAGCCAGACCACGTCGACGAAGTGCCAGTACCAGGCGGCCGCCTCGAAGCCGAAATGCTGCTTCGGCGTGAAGTCGCCGCGCATGGCGCGCACCAGGCAGACAGCCAAGAAGATGGTGCCGATGATGACGTGGAAGCCGTGGAAGCCGGTCGCCATGAAGAAGGTGGCGCCGTAGATCGATTCCTTGAACGCGAAGGGCGCGTGCATGTACTCGTAGGCCTGCACCATGGTGAACAGCATGCCGAGGCCGACGGTCAGCACAAGGCCGTTGACCAGGCCCTTGCGGTCGCCATGCAGCAGCGCGTGGTGCGCCCAGGTCACCGTCGTGCCCGACAGGAGCAGGATGATGGTGTTGTAAAGCGGCAGGTGGAAGGGGTCGAGGACTTCCATGCCCTTCGGCGGCCAAACGCCGCCGGTGAAGGCGGTGCGGGCATACTGGTTTGCCTCGCCGGGAAAGAGACTGGCGTCGAAGAAGGCCCAGAACCAGGCGACGAAGAACATCACCTCGGAAGCGATGAACATGATCATGCCGTAGCGCAGATGCAGCGACACGACGCGCGTGTGGTAGCCTTCATGCGCTTCCTTGATGGTGTCCGACCACCAGGCGAACATCGTGTAGAGCACGATGATCATGCCGATGAAGAACAGCCACGGATTGGCGATGTTGTGACCGAAGACCGGGAAGTTGCCGCCCTTCAGATACTGCATCAGGCAGACGCCGCCGATGGCGGTGACCAGCGCGCCGACCGAACCCAGGAAGGGCCAGGGGCTCGGGTTGACGAGATGGTAGTCGTGGTGTGGTTTTGCGTGCGCGTCTGCCATATCAACCCCCGAGGCTTGCTTCGGAATCTGGAATTTTGTTGCTGCTGCCAGCGGCCGGCGCCGACGAAGCGACCGGCTGTTTCTTTTCGACCGGGAACATCGTGTAGGACAGGGTAATGGTCTTCAAGTCCTTGAGTTCCGGCACGTTGACGATGTCTGGATCGACATAGAACACGACCGGCATGTCCAGCGTCTCGCCGGGCTTCAGCGTCGTGTCGGTGAAGCAGAAGCACTCCACCTTGTTGAAGTAGGCGCCGGCCATTTCCGGCTGCACGTTGAACGAGGCGCGGCCGGTGATGGGGCGGTCGAACTTGTTGGTGGCGCTGTAATGCGCCTGCGTCGTCTCGCCGATCTTGATCGTTACCGAACGGGCGACGGGCTCGAACTGCCACGGAATGCCGTTGGTGTTGGCGTCGAAGCGGATGGTGATGTCGCGGTCGAGCACGCGGCCGGCATATTGCTTCTCGGCGCGTTGCGTGGTGCCGCCATAGCCCGTGACCTGGCAGAACATCTTGTAGAGCGGCACGGCAGCGTAGGCCATGCCGACCATGCCGGTGAAAAAGGCGAGGCAGACCGCGGCGACGATGCCGTTGTTCACCTTGCGGGGCTTGCTCACGTCGCCGCCCATCAGCCGCCTCCGAACAGACCCGAGCCGGTCAGGCTCGCGCCATGGTGGCCGAAGCGCGCGATGGTGACGACGTAGAAGATGATGACCAATGCGGCCAGCGCCAAGCCGATGGCAGCGGAACGATTGCGGCGCGCCTTCAGCTGGCGCTCGGTGAGCGTGACCAGTTCGATCTTCTTGTCGGCCACGATCATATCCCCCCCATGACGAGGGCGCGCCCGACCACGCAGTCGACGAGATAGGCGGCGAAGATGGCGAAGAGATAGAGCAGCGAATAGCCGAAGAGCGCCTTGGCCGGCTTCATCGCGCGGTCGCCGTCAGCCATGCCCAGCACTTTCCAGGCATACCAGACGAAGCCTAGGCCCAGCAGCGCGGAAACCACGCCGTAGCCGGCGGTGGTATAGCCGAGCGCCCAGGGCAGCACGCCGATCGGCGCCAGGATCAGCGCATAGGCAAAGATCTGCCGGCGCGTCGGGGCCTGGCCGGCCACATTCGGCATCATCGGGATGCCGGCGCGGGCGTAGTCATCGGACTTGAACAGCGCCAGCGCCCAGAAATGCGGCGGCGTCCACAGGAAGATGATCAGGAACAGGATCACGCTTTCGAGGCTGACCGATCCGGTCACGGCGGCCCAGCCGATCACCGGCGGGAAGGCGCCTGCGGCGCCACCGATGACGATGTTCTGCGGCGTCCAGCGCTTCAGCCACATCGTGTAGATGACGGCATAGAAGAAGATGGTGAAGGCGAGAAGCGATGCCGACAGCCAATTGACCAGCACGCCGAGCGTCATCACCGACAGCACCGACAGGACCAGCCCGAAGGTCAACGCCTCGCCTGGCGTGACGCGGCCCGCCGGCACCGGGCGGGATGCCGTCCTGGTCATCACCGCATCGATATCGGCGTCGTACCACATGTTGAGCGCGCCGGAGGCGCCGGCGCCTATGGCGATTGCCAGGATGGCGACCATAGCGATCAGCGGATTGATGGCGACGGGCGCGGCGACCAGGCCGACAAAGGCGGTGAAGACGACCAGCGACATAACGCGCGGCTTCAACAGGGCGAAGTAATCGCCCGCTGTCGCTTCCGAGATGCGAAAGCCCGCGTCCTTCATCAATCTGTGGTCGGCAAGGGCCATGCGTACTTAAAGTCCATCATTCCGTTGGCCAAGACCGCCGGCTGTCCGGCGATCTCGTGATAGGGCTGCCTTACTTGATCTTCGGCAGCTGTTCCCACTGGTGGAACGGCGGCGGCGAAGGCAGCTGCCATTCGAGCGTCGTGGCACCCTCGCCCCACGGGTTGGCGCCGGCGACGCGCTTCTTCTGGAAGGCTTCGAACACGCCGTAAAGGAAGATCGCGACGCCGACGGCCGCGATATAGGAGCCGTAGGACGAGATCATGTTCCAGCCGGCGAACGCGTCAGGATAGTCGACTGTGCGGCGCGGCATGCCGGCGAGGCCGAGGAAGTGCTGCGGGAAGAAGATCAGGTTGACGCCGACGAAGGTGACCCAGAAGTGGGTGTTGGCGATCACCGGCGAGTACATATAGCCGGTCATCTTCGGGAACCAGTAGTACCAGCCGGCGAAGATCGCGAACACGGCGCCCAGCGACAGCACATAGTGGAAGTGGGCGATCACGAAATAGGTGTCGTGCAGCGAACGGTCGAGGCCGGCATTGGCCAGTTGGACGCCGGTCACACCACCGATGGTGAACAGGAAGATGAAGCCCAGCGCCCACAGCATCGGCGGCTTGAAGGAGATCGAGCCGCCCCACATGGTGGCGATCCAGGAGAAGATCTTCACGCCGGTCGGCACCGCGATGACCATGGTGGCGAACACGAAATAGCGCTGCGTGTCGAGCGACAGGCCGGTCGTGTACATGTGGTGCGCCCAGACGATGAAGCCGACCGCGCCGATCGCGACCATGGCGTAGGCCATGCCGAGATAACCGAAGACGGGCTTCTTCGAGAAGGTCGAGACGATGTGGCTGATGATGCCGAAGCCCGGCAGGATCAGGATGTACACTTCGGGGTGGCCGAAGAACCAGAACAGGTGCTGGAAGAGCAGCGGGTCACCGCCCTGGTCCGGCACGAAGAAGGCGGTGCCGAAATTGCGGTCGGTGAGCAGCATGGTGATGGCGCCCGCCAGGACCGGCAGCGACAAAAGCAGCAGGAAGGCGGTGATCAGCACGGCCCAGGCAAACAGCGGCATCTTGTGCAGCGTCATGCCGGGAGCGCGCATGTTGAAGATGGTGGTGATGAAGTTGATGGCGCCGAGGATCGACGACGCGCCGGCGATGTGGATCGACAGGATCGCAAGGTCCATCGCGGGGCCGGGCTGGCCGGAGGTCGAGAGCGGCGGGTAGATCGTCCAGCCGCCACCGACACCAAAGGCGCCTGGCGCGCTCGGCACGAACATCGAGGAGAGCAGCAGGATGAAGGCCGGAGGCAGCAGCCAGAAGGAGATGTTGTTCATGCGCGGGAAGGCCATGTCCGGCGCGCCGATCATGATCGGCACCATCCAGTTGGCGAAGCCGCCGATCAGAGCCGGCATGACCATGAAGAAGATCATGATCAGGCCGTGCGCGGCGCCGAAGGCATTGTACATGCTCTTGCCGCCATCGATGGCGGCGTCGCCCTGCATGCCGTAGACCATCTGCGCCAGACCGCTGAATATCTGGATGCCCGGTTCCTGCAGCTCCATGCGGATGGCGACCGAGAGCGCGCCGCCGATGATGCCGGCCATGATCGCGAAGATCAGGTAGAGCGTGCCGATGTCCTTGTGGTTGGTCGAGTAGACCCAGCGGACCCAGCCATGCGGCCTGTGGTCGTCGTGATCGTGAGCTGCAGCCTCTGCCATGTTCCGCTCCGTTCCCTAAATCTTGCTAACCCGCGGCATCAGTTGCCGGCGGCCGCTACCTTGTTGGTACCATCGATCTCGGCCATCAGCGCCTTGTTGGCGGCGGGCACATCGGTCTTGGCCGTTTCCAGCCAGGTCTTGAACTGCGCATCGGAAACGACGCGGACCGCGATCGGCATGAAAGCGTGGTCCTTGCCGCAGAGCTGCGAGCACTGGCCGTAGTAGAGGCCCTCCTTCTCCGCCTTGAACCAGGTCTCGTTGGTGCGGCCGGGAACGGCGTCCATCTTGATGCCGAAGGACGGCACGGCGAAGGAGTGGATGACGTCGGTCGCGGTGATCAGCACGCGGGTCGTGGTGTTGACCGGGACAACCAGCTCGTTGTCGACCGCGAGCAGGCGCGGATAGAGGGCGCGATCCTCCTTGCCGGCCTTGGCGCGGTCGCCATCCTGCAGAACCGCCGAGTTGAAGGAGAAGGTCTTGTCGACCTGGTACTCGTAATCCCAGTTCCACTGGTTGCCGGTCGCCTTGACGGTGAGCTTGGCTTCTTCCGGCGGCGTATATTGCGCGGTGAGCAGCTGGAAGGAGGGAATGGCGATGAGCAAGAGCACGATCACTGGCCCGACGGTCCAGATCACCTCGATCAGCGTGTTGTGGCTGGTTTTTGACGGCACCGGATTGGCGCTGGCGCGGAACTTAACGATGCAGACCAGCAGAAGCACCAGCACGAGAACGGTGATCGGGACGATGAACCACATCGTGTAGTTCCCGAACCGCTCGATCTGCCGCATCATGTCGGTGGCCGGAGCCTGGAAGCTCACCTCCCATTCCCGCGGCTGGTCGGCACGGGCCGCGGCACCGGAGAAGAGCACGGCCGAAGCTGCCGTACCTGCCAAGAATTTAGCGCTTGCCAGGAATTTCCTCATCGCCCTCTCGTCTCCCACTTCCCGCGATCTTGTCGCACCAATAGCGGACGATGCCGGGATTGGGAATCCCGGTCTGTCCCTGGGTGGTTCAAACCATACTCTTTTTCCCTCCGCAAGAAAGGAGCGGAGGAAACCGTGCGGCATTTTTGCGCGCAGCCCGAAGGCCGTGTTCAGCGCTCGCCATGCTATATGCCGGGCGGCCCCAATTCGGGCGAATTTGCTTTGGAAAAGCACGCAATTGCCGGTATCGGGGCGCACCGGCGACGGTCTCGTCCTTTACTTGGCCCGGGCGCAGCTTAAAGTGCCGTGATTCGCAATGGAGCCGTCATGACTTCCTGGCTTTCGAGAACCTTGGCGAAGGTCGTTCTTGCCGTCGCCTTGCTCGGCGTCGGCATAGCCGTTGGCGCCGCCGCCTCGCCGAACAACGCCACGCCACCCAGCGGCACGGTGAAGTCGACGCATGGCGCATGGTCGATCATCTGCGATACGCCGGCGGGAGCGACCTCCGAGCAATGCGTGATGATGCAGAATGTCGTCGCCGAGGATCGTCCTGAAATGGGCCTTTCGGTCGTGGTGCTGCGCACCGCCGACAACAAGGCCGAGATCCTGCGCGTGCTGGCGCCGCTCGGCGTTCTCCTGCCCAACGGCCTCGGTCTCAATGTCGACGGCAAGGATATCGGCCGCGCCTATTTCGTGCGCTGCTTCCAGGATGGCTGCTATGCCGAGGTGATCCTCGAAAAGCCGCTGCTCGACACGTTGAAGAGCGGCACCTCGGCCACCTTCATCGTCTTCCAGACGCCGGAAGAAGGCATCGGCATTCCCGTCGACCTCAAGGGCTTTGCGGAAGGCTTCGCCGCCCTACCTTGATCTTGCCGTCCACGCGCAGCGGCCGCCCCTCAGGCTGAGGCGCGGTGGTGATGCGGTTGACGGCCAGGAGGCTTGATGCGCGCGACGTTATCCATTTCCATTGCAGGTCTGGCGCTTGCCTACGTGGCCTCGGCGGCCCGGGCCGAGGATGCCGCAATCCTCCAGACGCCGGACCCCGCGACGGTTCTCGATATCGCCAAGGGCTTCGGCTCGGCCAGGATGGGCAAGGACGACAATGGCGACCCGATGATTTCCGGCCGCGTCGAGGGCGTCAAATACCTGATCTATTTCTACGGCTGCGAAGACCACGAGAACTGCAAGTCGCTGCAGTTCTCGACCGGCTACACCGATCCGCTGACCGTCGACCAGGCCAATGCCTGGAACGCAAAATACCGCTGGGTGAAGGCCTATTCGGGCGACGGCTCGAACTTCAAGATGGATGTCAGCTTCGCCGGCGGCATCACCAGGGCCAATCTCGAGGAACAGTTCTCCAACTGGAACGCGATGGCCGGCAACATCAAGGACTTCGTCAACGGCAGGTGACGGCGTCGCAATCGCCGGCTTCAACTCGTTAGCGATTGTCTGAGGCCAGCTTCGCGCCTACATCCGGTGCAAGATTTGTTTCCACGAATGGATTTGCCATGAACAGCCTGATCGGCCAATTCGATATTTCCGATGATCGCGTCAAGGAGATCGTCACCGAGACCATCAAGGGCGCCGACGACGGCGAGTTGTTCCTCGAATACAGCGAAAGCGAGGCGCTGATGTTCGACAATGGCCGGCTGAAGACGGCCAATTTCAACACCGATCAGGGTTTCGGCCTGCGCGCCGTGGCCGGAGAGGCCACCGGCTATGCGCATTCCAGCGATCTTTCCGAAGCCTCCCTGCTGCGCGCGGCCGACGCCGTCTCGGCGGTCAAAGGCGGCTATTCCGGCACATTGGCCGGAGCACCCGCCCGTACCAACCGCCATCTCTATGGCGACGAGAACCCCATCCCCTCGCCGTCCTTCGAGGCCAAGGCCAAGCTGTTGCAGGAGATCGACGGCTGGCTGCGCGCGAAGGATCCGCGCGTGCGGCAGGTGACGGCCTCGCTGGCAGCATCCTGGCAGCATGTCGAGATCGTGCGCGGCGACGGCCAGATCGTGCGCGACATCCGCCCGCTGGTCCGCATCAACGTCTCGGTCGTGGTCGGCAGCGGCGACCGGCAGGAGAGCGGCTCCTACGGGATGGGCGGCCGCAAGAGCTTCGGCGAGTTCGTCAGCGAGGAAAGCTGGAAGCATGCGGCAAGCGAGGCGCTGCGGCAGGCGCTGGTCAATCTCCAGGCGGTTCCCGCGCCGGCCGGGACGTTTGACATCGTGCTCTCCAGCGGCTGGCCGGGCGTGATGCTGCATGAAGCGGTCGGCCACGGGCTCGAGGGCGATTTCAACCGCAAGAAGACATCGGCCTTCGCCGGCCTGATGGGCCAGCAGGTGGCGGCGAAGGGCGTCACGGTTGTCGACGACGGCACCATCCCCGAGCGGCGCGGCTCGCTCACCGTCGACGACGAAGGAACGCCTTCGGCGCGCAACGTGCTGATCGAGGACGGCAAGCTCGTCGGCTACATGCAGGACCGCCAGAACGCCCGGCTGATGGGCATGAAGGCGACCGGCAACGGAAGGCGCGAGGGCTATGCGCACCAGCCGATGCCGCGCATGACCAACACCTACATGACCGCCGGAGACATGGAGCCGGAAGAGATCATCGCCTCGGTCAAGAACGGCATCTACGCCGTCTCCTTCGGCGGCGGCCAGGTCGACATCACGTCCGGCAAGTTCGTGTTCGGCTGCACCGAGGCCTATATGATCGAGAACGGCAAGGTGACACAGCCGATCAAGGGCGCGATGCTGATCGGCAACGGTCCGGACGCCATGCACCGCGTCAGCATGGTCGGCAACGACATGAAGCTCGACAACGGCATCGGCATGTGCGGCAAGGCAGGACAGGGCGTGCCGGTGGGCGTCGGCCAGCCGCATCTGCGGATGAACCAGATGACGGTGGGCGGCACCAGGGTTTGAGGCGCTGGGCACGTCCCGCTATTCTCGCGTGCCTGCGGTGCTCACCCCACGGAGTCCACAATGTCGAAATCCGAAAGCCCATCAGAGGGCGCTGATCTGAAACCGGCAACGCCCTTTGCCCCGACGCGGCCAAAGGACGTGTTTGGTAGCCTACGGCCCCCCTGGCAAGCCAAAAACGCTGGAGGATATCGACACCGCCCTGCTAGCTGAAGCGCAGCGGCGCCAAACTGCCGTTTGAGACCGGTCTGCGGCAGCCTTCGCCCAACGCAAAACACAATCGCGTTAGAACATTATTAATTGTTCAGTTGCCTTGGCCTGCCTTTGCGCATTAGCCTGCGGCCAGTCTTCTCGTTGCGGTGGTGTCGGTAGTGCAGCATTCCCCAGGCGTCCTGACCTCTTCCCTCTTCCTTGGTTTTGCGTTGATCGGCGCGACTTCGCTACAAGCAGGCCCTGCGGCGGCGCAATCGTCGCTGTTCAAGCTAGCGTCGACACGACCTGCCGCCAGTTCCGCCACTGTCGGCGCAAGCACCAGCGTTCCTTATGGCTGGCTCGACTTCTGTCATCGTCGGCCGAAAGAATGCAAGGTGCCTGCCCTGCCGGCCGCCAGCGTCAAGCTGACAGCGCGGAACATGAGCATCCTCAAGCGGGTGAACCAGAAGGCGAACCGCTCGATCAAGCCCGTCAGCAACTACGATCACTGGGGCACGATGATGGACCACTGGGACTATCCCGTGGACGGCAAGGGCGATTGCAAGATTTACGCGCTCTACAAGCGCAAGCTTCTTCAGGAAGCAGGATTTCCCCGGCAGGCATTGCTGATGACGGTGGTTCGCGACCTGCACAACGAGGGCCATACCATCCTGACGGTGAAGACCGACAAGGGCGATCTCATCCTTGACAATCTGGTCGACGAGGTCAGGCCCTGGAACGCAACTGGCTATTATTTCCTGAAACGGCAGTCGCAGCAGAACCCGAACACCTGGGTTTCGATCAACCAGCGTGGCGGCACTGCAAAGCGGCTATCGCCGAGCTCATAGGTCGGATTGTCCGCCTGTCCCGTTCAGCCAGCATCGGCTGAAGCGCCGCGAGCCAGCGATCTCTTGATTTGCAGGCGATGAGCCGGGAAACCCCGGCCCATCGACGGAGAATTGCTGTCCAACCCTGCCGCTATTGTTTGCAGGGCGGCTCGCCCGGCTTGCCGCAGGCGAATTTCTTGTTGTTACCCTGCGGCGGTTGTTCCTTGGGCTGTTGTGGCAGACGCCGCGCCTGAGCGTTGGGGTTTTCCTGTAGCTTGAGCTGGCGCTGCACATTCTCGTTCGGTCGGTTGACCTTGAAGTTGCGCTGGACGTTGACTTCGGGGCCGACGGAACCTTCCTCGTTCTGCGGCCTGCGGAACTTCCTGGCCCGGTCGTTCCCGCCGGCGGAGCCCTGATTCTCGCCGGAGAAGACATCCGGATTGTTCTTCCTGAGCCGCTTCTGCATACTCGGCCCATTGTCGGCCGGCTCACCATTGACGGTCGGCGGTCTGCGGACCTTCTTGACGTTCCTGTCGATCGAGCCCTGGTCGGAGAACCCGTCCGGATTGTTCCTCCTCAGGTGCTTCCGCACGCTCGGCCGGTTGTCAGCCGGCTCACCATTGACGGTCGGCAGCTTGCCGAATTTTCTGCCTTTGTCGTTTCTGTTGGCCGAGCCCTGATCGCCTGGCTCGACTATGGACCGGCCGGCTGACAAATCCTTGCGCATCAGCCTTTTCGGTTTGCCGTTGCCCTGGTCGGACAACGCGTTGGGATTGTTCTTCCTTAACTTCTCCCGTGAGTTGAGTCCGTTGTCGGCCGGTAAGCCGTTGACGGTCGGCAGTTTGCGGAATTTCTTGCCCTTCCGCTGATCCGTGCCCTGCACTCCGGTCGCCGCGGCGCCGGCATTTCCCGTCGCCTCCTGGTTGCCCTCCACAATGCCTTGCTTGCCAAGCAGCTTCCTCGACCTGTCGTTGAGCAGATTCCGGCCGTTGAGCACCGGCTTGCCGTTGACGAGCGGCAGCGTTTTGCCATCGGCTCCCGGCAAGGCGTGGTCGGTTCCGAGCTTGCGGGTGGACAGGTTCTTCGACAGCGGACGCGCAGCACCAGGCTGCTGGCCCTGCGTCACACCCTGACCGGGCTTCAGCGGCAAGGCGCCCTGATTCTGGTTGAACTGGGCCTGACCGGATACGGCCGCCCTCTTCTTCAAGAGCGGCGGCAGCGCGATCCTGGCCGCCAGCGTCGCGCCGGCACCGATGGCAGCTCCGGTCATTTTCTGGCCGGTGGTGAGGCCGCCCTCTGCATTGCCGTCTGGCTGCCCGGCCTGATTGGCGGTCTCGTTGCGGATCGTGGTGTTATTGATGTTGTTGATGACGGTCGTGTTGTGGATGTTGTTGAAAATGATGTTGTCCGGCGGCGGCACGATGTCACGCGGCGGCCTGACCCAGACCGGCACGGGGACGAAGACCGGCGTCGGCAGGACGTAAACATCGACTGGCGGCGGAGGCGGCGGCAGCACGACAAAGTCCGGCGGTGGAGGAGGTAGGAATATCACGTCGACCGGCGGCGGAGGCTCGAAATCGAAATCGGGATCGTCGAAATAGAGCACCGGCCTATCGACATAGACGATTTCCTCCTCCGGCGGCGGCGGCACATCGTACACGATGACTGTAAAGCTCGCCGGTGGCTCGAGCTCGGCGTCGAAATGCTCCAGCCGGCGCCGCGCGTCCCAGGCATGCGGCCCGTGCGGATAGCGTTCGAGATAGGACCAGTAGGCCTCAGGCGTGTCCCGCAGCCATGTTTCACGCCAGGTGATCGCCTCGCGCCGCGCCGCGATGATGGCGCGCACGCGTTTGGCCATTGGGTCGTGCGGATAGGCGACGATGAAATCCTCGTAGCCGCGCATCGTGTCGCGATCGAGTGCCGCGAGATAGGCGTCGTGCGCATTGAAGTCGCGGATCGCCCTGGTCCGGTTAGTCCGTTCTTCGGCCTCGGAAACCTTCGGCGGCGGCGCGTCCGGAGCGCGCTCGAAGAAGACGAAAGGCACGTCGATCTTCGAGACATCCCATGGGATTTCGGCGCCCTGCGTCACCTCGTTGACGCGCAGCCGCGTGCGGTCGAAAACCTCATCGAGCGACAAGCCGCCGTCGCGCATCATCTCGGCGAGCGCCTGGGCATAGGCGCCGTATGGGCCCTCACCTTCCGGCGCAACCGTTCCGGGAGCGGCGTTGAACGCGATCAGCATATTGGGCTCGGGGTCGACCAGCGCCAGCCCGCTGGCCAGCGGCTGGCTCATTTTTGGGAGGGCATTCGGCCGGGCCGCGTCGAGGACGACTATATTAACCTTCGTCGGCAGTCCGGCCAGCGACTTGGTGATATCGGAGAGCCGCATGGCCTGGAGCGGCACGTCGGCCGGATTGGCGATCTGGGCATCGACCGGCAAGAAGTAGTTCTCGCCTTCGAACTGCACGCCACGGCCGGCGAGGTACACGAAAACGGTAGCGTCCGGACCGGCGGCGGAAACTTTCGCAAGGAAATCACGCAGCGCGCCACGCAGCGATTCCTGGTCGACATCGCGCGCGCCGACCACATCGAACCCGGCTGCTTGCAGGGTCTGCGCGATCAGACCGGCGTCGTTCGCGGAGGTGACCAACGCATCGGACGGATAGGCGGCGTTGCCGATGACGAAAGCGAGACGTTTCTGCTGTTGCGCGAGCACATCGGTCGCGGAGGCGACGGTGAACGCGATGAGAAGAACGAGAAGACCGATGACTTTCCGAAGCGAGAGCATAGCAATTCGCCATCCTTGTTCGCCATCCATCCCACGCGATAACGCCGGGGAGGCAGGAATGTTTCCCTAACAGCGAAATTAAGGTCCGGCAAAAAGGCGGCTTTAGGGCGCGATTTCACCGAAAGAACAGAGACTTCACAATTTTTCCAGCGAACCTCCGGCAGTCGACTAGCGCCGCCGCTTCGGCTTCTCCAGCAAGGCCACGGCCTCGACATGCGACGACCACAGGAACTGGTCGATCGGGGTGACACTTTTCAGCGTATAGCCGCCGTCGAGAAGGATGCGCAAATCCCGCGCCAGCGTCACCGGATTGCAGGACACGGCGGCGACCAGCGGTACGTCGGAGCGGGCGATCTGCTTCGACTGATCCTCGGCGCCGGCGCGCGGCGGGTCGAAGACCAGGCCGTCAAAGGCGTTCAACTCCTTGAAGGTCAGCGGCCTGCGGAACAGGTCGCGGCGTTCGCTGGTCACCCGCCTCAGGCCGGTGGCGAAGCGGTAGGCGCGATCGAGCGCGGCAAGTGCCGCGGCTTCGCCTTCGACGGCATGAACCTCGGATTTTGCCGCCAGCCGGAGCGCGAAGCTGCCGCAGCCGGCAAACAGATCCGCGACCTTCTTGGCGCGCGACAGATGCTGGCCGACTAGGCCGGCCATCGCCTGCTCAGCGGCTTCCGTCGCCTGCAGGAAGGCGCCAGGCGGCACGGCCACGGCGACCGGTCCGAACTGCACCACCGGCTTCTTCGGCTCGACCACGATCTCGCCGTCGACGGAAAGCCGCGCCAGGCCCTCGGCCATGACGAAGTTGGAGGCGATGCGCCGCTGGTGGTCGCCAAGCATGCCGGCCTCATGGACGGCAATGTCGAGGCCGGAAGCGGTGACGGTCACCGTCATATGAAAGGCTTTCGGCGTGGCGCAGACCAATCCGGCCAGGGCGCGCAACTTAGCGAGCGCCGAGACGATCGCCGGCAGCGAGATCGGGCATTCCTCGATCGGGATGATCTCCGAAGACAAAGCGCGCACGAAGCCGAGCAGCATGCCGGCCTCGGTGCGCCGGGCGCTGAAGGTGACACGGCGGCGGCTGTGCGGCGCGCACGGCACCAGCGCGGCGACCTCGCAAGCGATACCCTTGGCCTTCAGCGCCTGCACGACTTTTTCGCGCTTCCATTCCTGATAGGCTGCGGCCTCGTAGTGCTGCAGCGCGCAGCCGCCGCATTCGGTGAAATGGCGGCAGGCCGGGTCGGTCCTGAGCGCCGAGGCTTCCAGCACCGACATCAGCGTGGCGCGGTCCTTCTGGCGCGCGGCGGTGACTGTCTCGCCCGGCAGCGTGAACGGGACAAAAACCTCCCCGCCCTCGGCGTTGGCAATGCCGTCGCCCTGGGAGCCCAGCCTGGCGATGGTGAAGCGTGTGCTCATCCCGAACCGGCGTCCTTTATGGCGGCGAGCAGGAACTCGCGGTTGCCGTCGCCGCCTTCGATCGGCGACGGGTGAAGTCCCAGCACGCGCCAGCCGAGAATGCCGGCGAGCCAATCGCGCAGATTCCCGGCAATGCGCTCGGCATCGCCTGGATCCTTCAGCATGCCGCCCTTGCCGATCGCCTCGCGGCCGGCCTCGAATTGCGGCTTGACCAGAAGGACTGCCCTGGCGCCCTCGCCCGCCAGCTCAAGCGCCGGCGGCAGCGCCAGCTTCAGCGAGATGAAGCTGACGTCGCAGACAAGGAAATCCGGAACGCGGCCGCCGAGATCGGCTGCCGTCAATTCTCGGGCGTTCAGCCCTTCGATCATCGTCACGCGCGGGTCCCCGGCAATCTCGGGATGGATCTGGCCGTGGCCGACATCGATCGCGGTGACATGCGCCGCGCCTCGCTCCAGCAGCACCTGGGTGAAGCCGCCGGTCGAAGCGCCGATGTCGAGCGCCTCGCCGCCGGAAGGATCGAGGCCGAAACGGTCGAGGCCGGCGATCAGTTTCAACGCCGCCCGCGACACATAGGCCTGGGCCGGATCGTCGATGGCGACCAGGCAGTCCGGTGCAACGGGCTGGCCGGGCTTGCGGGCAATTGTGCCGTCAACCGTCACCGTGCCGCGCTCGATCGCGTCGCGGGCGCGCGAGCGGCTGGCAAACAGGCCGCGCCCGACGAGCAATTCGTCGAGCCGCTGGCGCCGGCTTAATGGCAAAGGGGAACTCATCGGCCTTCATTGGCGAAAGCCGGGCGCGAACGCAATGGGTTTGAATACGGCGCAAGAGGCTGCAGAATGCCGCCACGCAGGCTGTCGATCGGAGGTGTCGATGCTGAAGGGAACTTGTCATTGCGGCGCGGCCCGCTGGACGCTGGAAGGCGATCCCGGTGGGATCACCGCCTGCAACTGCACGCTTTGCCGCCGCTACGGCGCCCTCTGGGCGTATGACTATCTCGACGAGCGCATCCGCATCGCGGGACCGCTGAAGTCCTATACGCGCGCCGAGGTGACGGAGCCCGCGCTGGAAATCCTGTTCTGCCCGACCTGCGCCTGCGTGGTCGCCTGGCGCGGCCTGCGCGCGGCCAAGAGCGGCCGCACGCGCATCGCCGTCAATGTCAGGCTGGCGCCGCCGGAGGAAGTCGCCCACCTGCCGATCGACCATTTCGATGGCCTCGACACATTCGACGACCTGCCGCGCGACGGCCGCTGCGTGCGCGATGTGTGGTTTTAGAAAACGGTCCGGGAGACGCGGCGCTCGACAGCCGGTGTCAGGCCGTCATTGCCGGAGGCTTCCTTGCGCGGCGGTTCAACCGGAGTGGGTGCGACGGGCGTAGCATCCGGCGGCATGACGAGTTGAGGCCTCTGCTTGTAGGAGAAGCCGCCGCGGATGCTGCCCATCTTGGCGGCGACGATGTCCATCGCCGCCTTTTCGATATTGCGGTCGTAACGCGTTTCGGCTGTCGCCGGCGCGGCCATGGCGGCCAGCAAGGCCGTGCCGCAAAAAAACGACTTCATTGTTCTTATCCCCTGCCTAGAGCGTTTCACCGTTTCAGCGAAATGGCGAACCGCTCTATCCCTTTGTTTTTATGCAATTCCGGGCGGAAAACCGCTCACTCTTTTCCTTAATTGCTCTGGGGCCAAGGTCTTAGCAGGGCGCCGTTGAAAATCGGCCAAGAGACAGGGTAAGCGAACCGCCAAACGGAAGCGTTAACAAAAGCTTACGGCCGGAAGCCGGCAAACCGATTCAGCGTGTTGAAGTCCTGATTCAGGCGCGCTGCGCCTGCACGCCATGGCCGAGCGTCGCGAAGACCGTGCGCACGATGCCCGCCGAATCCAGGCCGGCATCGGCATACATCTTTTCGGGTTTGGCGTGGTCGGTGAAGACGTCCGGCAAGACCAGCGGGCGCACCTTGAGGCCGCTTTCCAAGAGGCCTTGATGGGCAAGGAAATGCAGGACTTGGGCAGCGAAGCCGCCGATGGCGCCCTCCTCCACGGTCACCAGCACCTCATGCGAACGGGCGAGGCGCCGGATCAGATCCTCGTCCAGCGGCTTGGCGAAGCGGGCGTCGGCGACGGTGGTGGAAAGGCCCGCGGCGCCGAGTTCCTCGGCCGCCAGCAGGCAGTCCTGCAGCCGCGCGCCGAAGGAAAGCAGCGCGACCTTGGTACCCTCTTTCAAGACACGGCCCTTGCCGATCTCGAGCACCGAGCCGCGCTCCGGCATGTCGACGCCGACGCCGTTGCCGCGCGGATACCGGAAGGCGATCGGACCGTCATCATAGGACGCCGCCGTGCGCACCATATGGCGAAGCTCCGCCTCGTCGGCCGCGGCCATGACGACGAAGCCCGGCAGCGTCGCGAGGAAGGTCGTGTCGAAGGCGCCGCAATGGGTGGCGCCGTCAGCGCCGACGAAGCCGGCGCGGTCGATGGGAAAACGCACCGGCAGCTTCTGGATCGCCACGTCGTGCACGACCTGGTCGTAGGCGCGCTGCAGGAAGGTCGAATAGATAGCGGCGAAAGGCTTGTAGCCTTCGGTGGCGAGGCCCGCGGCAAAGGTCACCGCGTGCTGCTCGGCGATGCCGACATCGAAGGTGCGGGACGGAAACACCTCGCCGAACAGGTCGAGGCCGGTGCCGCTCGGCATGGCGGCGGTGATGGCGACGATGCGCTCGTCCTCGCGCGCTTCCTGGATCAGGCTCTCGGCGAAGACCTTGGTGTAGGCGGGCGCGTTGGCCGGCGCCTTGGCCTGCGCGCCGGTGATGACGTCGAACTTGTTGACGCCGTGATATTTGTCGGCCGCGGCCTCCGCAGGCGCGTAGCCCTTGCCCTTCTGGGTCACGACATGGATCAGCACCGGGCCCTTGCCGTTGTCGCGCACATTCTTCAGCACCGGGATCAGATGCTCCAGATTGTGCCCGTCGATCGGGCCGATGTGGTAGAAGCCGAGCTCCTCGAACAGGGTGCCGCCGGTGACATAGCCGCGCGCATGCTCGACGGCGCGGGTGATGGCGCGGTCGGCGCGCTTGCCGAGATAGGATGTCAGCTTCTTGCCGAAATCGCGTAAGCCTAGATAGGCCTTGCCGGAGGCAAGCCTGGCCAGATAGGCGCTCATGGCGCCGGTCGGTGGCGCGATCGACATGTCGTTGTCGTTGAGAATGACGATGAGGCGAGCATCGAGCGCGCCGGCATTGTTCAGCGCCTCGAAAGCCATGCCGGCCGACATCGAGCCGTCGCCGATGACGGAAATGACATTGTTGCGGCCACCCGACAGGTCGCGTCCCATGGCCATGCCGAGACCGGCCGAAATCGAGGTCGAGGAATGTGCGGCGCCGAATGGGTCGTATTCGCTCTCGGCCCGCCGGGTGAAACCGGAAAGGCCGCCTTCCTGGCGCAGCGTGCGGATGCGGTCGCGGCGGCCGGTCAGGATCTTGTGCGGATAGGCCTGGTGGCCGACGTCCCAGATCAGCCGGTCGTCCGGCGTGTTGAAGACATAATGCAGCGCAACCGTCAGCTCGACCACGCCGAGACCGGCGCCAAGGTGGCCGCCGGTCTGCGAAACGGCGTCGATCAGCTCGGCGCGGAGTTCGGCGGCAAGCTGCGGCAATGCCCCTCATCGAGCTTCCGCAGGTCCGCCGGGATGCGGACCTTGTCGAGCAGCGGCGTGTCTGGCTTCACTCGGGCGCGTCCTGCCTCAATTGATCGAACACGGCGCTACCAGCAGATTGCGCCTTAATCATGCGCGGCATAGGCCGCCGCCGGGCGAATGTAAATGCGCGCCAGTGACGCGTGGCGCTGCTTGTTTTGGCAAGCCATCGAAAACGGCTGGAATTGGCGGAAGCCCCCCCAACGTCGTCATTCCAGGGCGAAGCAGGAGCGAAGCTCCGTCGCGGAGACCCTGGAATCCATGCCGTGACTCTGGCCGAAGAGCGCAGCGGAGCAGAATTCTGCACCGTTGCAACGCTTGGAAGTCACGGCATGGATCCTATGGTCTGCGCCGCGTCGCTTCGCTCCTTGCTCCGCCATAGGATGACGACGCAAGGGACGTTTCGGCCAATCGCCAAGGCATGCACCTAGAAACGCATATCCGAGCCGTTAAAAATTCTGTGTGCTCGAGAACTAACCCTCAGGCAGCGGGATAAACTCTTCCTCATCGCCAGGAACGATATCGAAGCGGCCAGTCTTCCATTCCTGTTTGGCCTGCTCGATGCGTTCCTTCGAGGACGAGACGAAATTCCACCAGATGTAGCGCTGGGAACCGAGCGAAGCGCCGCCGAACAGCATGAAATGCGCGCCGCGCTCGGAGGAGACGACGATCTCCTCGCCCGGCTTGAACACAAGGAGCCGCTCGGCCGGAAAAACATCGCCGGCGATCGAGACGTCGCCTTCCAGCGTGTAGATGGCGCGCTCTTCGGCATCGGCCGGAATTTGCACGCTGGCGCCCGCCGCCAGGCGCAGATCGGCATAAAGCGTGTCCGATGCGGTCGCGACCGGCGAGCGCAGGCCGGAGAATTCGCCGATGACGATGCGGCCGCTGACGCCCCCGGCATCGATCTCAGGCAAGCGGGCCACCGACGTGTTGGCGAACACCGGGGCAATCTCCTCCTTGCCGTCCGGCAGCGCCAGCCAGGTCTGCAGGCCGGAGACCGACATCGGCGCGCCGCGCAGTTCCTCCGGGGTGCGCTCGGAATGAACGATGCCGCGCCCGGCGGTCATCAAATTCACGTCGCCCGGCGCGATTACCATTTCGGTGCCGAGCGAATCCCGATGCCTGATCTTGCCGTCGAACAGATAGGTGACAGTGGAGAGCCCGATATGCGGGTGCGGGCGCACATCGAGCGCGTGGCCGGCGCGCAGGATGGCCGGGCCCATGCGATCAAAGAAGATGAACGGCCCGACCAGGCGGCGTTTTGCCGTCGGCAAGGCGCGGCGCACCGCGAAGCCGCCGATGTCCTTGGCGTTCGGGATGACCATCAGCTCGATCTGGTCGCAGGCGAAGGCATCGCCGGGCTCAGGGTCGTTTCCGGGAAAAAAGCTCATGATTATCCCTTAGGCGAAGCGCAACGCCGACCTGGCCTTCGCCTTGGCGGCCTCTTCCTCGCGATTGCGCGGTTCCTGGCTGGTTTCGAGCGAATCGATCAGTTCGCGCGCGGCGGCGGCGATCGCTTCCACGGCGTGATAGAAAGCATGCTCGTTGCGCTTGGACGGTTTCGTCGAGCCGCTCAGCTTACGCACGAATTGCAGCGCTGCATCATGCACCTCGTCATTGGTCGCCGGCGGCTCGAAATTGGCCAAGGTCTTGATGTTGCGGCACATGGCTTGAACTCCTTACCTGCTTGCTCTGCCCACCCAAACTATTCCGCATCGAGCGGCTCCGTTCCCACCGGCTTGCCGTCGCGCGACAGCCTGATCTTCTCAACCTTGTCCTCAGCCGCCTTGAGCAGTCGGTCGCAATGCGCCTTCAGCGCCTCGCCGCGCTCATAGATCTTGATCGACTGGTCGAGCGGGACGTCGCCGCGCTCCAGATCGTCGACGATCTTCTCCAGCGCGTCGAGCGCCTGTTCGAAGCTCATCGCCTTGACGTCCTCATTGCCTTCCACTGCCATACCCTATCCCTTCATCAGCCGCCCGACATGGGCGGCGACTGAAAATGCCAGTCCCTGCAGATCGTAGCCGCCTTCCAGCAGGCTGACGAGCCTGTTGGAGCTGTGGCGGCCGGCGCGTTCCATCAACTGGCCGGTCGCCCAGTCGAAATCGTCCTCGGTCAGATTGATCTCGGCCAGCGGATCGCGGTGATGCGCGTCGAAGCCGGCAGAAATGATGATCAGGTCCGGCGCGAACGCATCGATCGACGGCAGCACGCGCGACAGGAAGGCGTCGCGGAACATGTCGCTGCCGGTCCGCGGCGCGAGCGGCGCGTTGACGATGTTGCCGGCGCCGGTCTCGCTCTTCGCCCCGGTGCCCGGGTAAAGCGGCATCTGGTGGGTCGAGCAGTAGAGCACCGACGGGTCGTCCCAAAAGATGTCCTGCGTGCCGTTGCCATGATGGACGTCCCAATCGACGATGGCGACGCGCTCGGCCTGATGCTTCTTCTGCGCATAGCGGGCGGCGATGGCCGCCGTGTTGAACAGGCAGAAACCCATCGCCGTAGCCTTTTCGGCATGATGTCCCGGCGGGCGGGCGGCGACGAAGACATTTGAGGCGCGGCCCTCGAAGACGTCGTCGACCGCCGCGTTGGCCGCGCCGATCGCCGTCACCGCGGCCTGCCAGCTTTTCGGGCTGGCGCTGGTGTCGGCATCGATCGAGACGATGCCGGTCCGGGGGATCGCCGCACGCACGCGCTCGACGAAAGTCTCGGGGTGCGCATAGACGATGGTTTTCTCATCGCCTTCCGGCGCCTTGACGCGGTCGAGCGCCGAAAACGCCTCGTCGTCCAGCACGCGCTCGATGGCGCGCAGGCGGTCAGGCCGCTCGGGGTGGCCGGGCGGCGTGAGGTGTTCGAGGAAGATTGGGTGCGTGTAGAGACGGGTGGCCATGGCGCCTAATCTAGGCACCCGCGGCCGTAATGACCATGTTTGAAAAGCCGAATGGCTGGGGAAATTGCGCCAGCCCATGTCGTCCGCGCCATTGGCGGGTGCCGAACTTCGCGGTAAGGTCGTCCCGCTGCCTGGTGCCCGCGACGCGGGAGAATCGGGAACACGGTTTTATTCCGTGGCGTGCCCAACGCTGTGAGGGGGACCGCGCCGGCAAATGCCACTGTCGATGACGGGAAGGCGCCGGAGCGGGACGATCCCGAGCCAGAAGACCGGCCCGGCAGACATGGTTTTCCGCTTGGTCAGGCGGGGGACTGCTTGTCGCAAGGGGAAAAGCGATGACGGCAGCAGCGATCGCCGCGTGTGGCGACGACTTTGACCAATTGGCGCGCGACGCGGTGTACCGGGCGATGTTCACCAGGCGCGACGTGCGCAGCCATTTTGTCCCCGACAATCTGGATGACTGTGTGCTGGCGCGGCTTCTCACCGCCGCGCACCATGCGCCGTCTGTTGGCTACATGCAGCCGTGGAATTTCATCGTCATCCGTGATGCCGAGCGGCGCAGACAGGTGCGCGACCTGTTCCTCGCCGCGCGCGAGCAGGAACTGCCGGCGATCGAGGCGGAACGGCAGGCGCTCTACCGGAAGCTGAAACTCGAAGGCATCTGCGAAAGCGCGCTCAATCTCTGCATCACCTGCGACCGGCAGCGGTCGAAGGACTCACCGCTCGGGCGCTGGCACAATCCGGAGATGGATCTCTACAGCACCGTCTGCGCGGTGCAGAATTTCTGGCTGGCGGCACGCGCCGAGGGCGTCGGCGTCGGCTGGGTGAGCATCATCGAGACGGAGGCGCTGAAGAAGCTTCTGTCGATCCCCGAGCATGTCACGCCGATCGCCTATCTCTGCGTCGGCCGCGTCTCGGCATTCGCGCCGAAGCCGGACCTCGAAGCGCATGGCTGGGGCAAGCGCCTGCCGCTGCCCGAGTTGGTGATGAGCGAGACGTTTCGCGGCGCCGGCGAGGCGCCGCTCAAATCGGCGATTGCAAGGCTAGGTCGCCAGCAGTGATCAAGCGGCCCGGGGCGTATCCCAGCGCGAGCCGCCGAAGGAGCCCAGCGCCTTGTCGCGCAGCTCCCTGAATTTGGACGACGCCTCGGCGAGGCGGTTGTCCCATTCTGGATTGGGCACTTGGCCTTCGATGGTCTCGAAATACACCTGCATCAGCGAGGCGATGGCGAAGGGCTCGATGAAGGCCGCCTTGAAGGCCCAGGCAAAGACGATGGCCAGCACGAAGGCCCAGCCGGCAAGCTGTCCGGGCATGACCCAGAGGATCGCGGCGGCAGGCGCCAGCATCAACAGGAAAATCACGAAAGAAACGCCCCACATGATCGCAGCCAGCCAGACGGCGTTCTTGACCATGTGCTTGCCGTTCTGGGCGTACAGCACGACGCCTTGCCGGGCCGTCTCGAAGGGCGAGTTCGAATTGATGCGGATGTTGTAGCCGAGTATGATTTCGTCGACATAGGTCAGAGACAGGCGGATCACCGTGTTGATGAAGCTGACTAGGCCGCTCAGGCCCGGAATGGGCAGGAAGGCGGCAACGCCGCCGATCAGGCCGGTGATGGCGCGGATGGCGCCCTTGACCAGCTGGTCCACGACGAAAAGGATGTTGGCCTCGGCGAAACGCTGGCTGACCACTTCCTTGGCATAGGCGATCTGGCCCTGGCCGTCGGGCACGTCATGGCCGTCGATCAGATGTACCATGACGGCGATATGGCCGGCTTTCAGCACATAAAGGATGTATTCGCGGATCCAGTAGACGGCGATCGACACAATGCCGAAGCCGACCACGCCACCCCACAGCGCAAAGGACATCGGTCCATCCGGATCGGTCGAGATATGACCGACACCGTAGCCGACGCTGGCGCCCGTGCCGGTCGCCATGATGTAGGCGACTGTGATGCCGAAATAGACGATCATGCGAAAGACGATGAACGGCCATGTCCGCATCATGATGGACACAGACCGGCCAATGCTGAAGTCCCACATGGCCCCGACTCTCCACGCCCCAAGAGATGGCGCAGGAGGATGCGCTCGCCCCATAGATTGTCAATCGCGGCAGGGTTGCACCGGCCCGAAACCGGTGCACAACGCGGTGGCTTGGTTACCCAAGCGTGCCTCAGGGCTTTTGGCGTAAGCCTTCGAGCAGTTGCTTGAAGGCGGCGATCGCCTTCTTCGAGGTGGCTTCCGGATCATTCGAATTGGCGATGCGCTGCGCGGCCTGGCTGCTGGCACCATTGATCAGCCGCGAGGTTGTCTCAGGGTCGACATCGGTGACGACCACGCCCTCTTCCTGCAGCTTCGTCAGGTGGTCGGTCATCGAGGCGATGCAAGCGCTGGCATTCGGCCACTGCGCCGGGTCACCGAGCACCGCCGGGCCGTCGCGGAACATGATGCGCTGGATTTCCGGCTCCAGCGCCATCTCGATATAGGTGGTGCACTCGTCGACGAAATGCTGCCAGCGCGTCGGCGCCCTCGAGGCCACCTCGTTGACGCGCAAGGCCATTTCGCGGTCGATCTCGGCGATCACGGCCTGCAGCAGCCCCTTCTTGTCGCCGAAATGATGGTAGAGCGCGCCGCGCGTGAGGCCGGCCGACGCGGTGAAATTGTCCATCGAGGACTCGGCATAGCCGACCGTGCCGAAGGCGTGGCGGGCGGCCGCGATCAGCTTGGCGCGCGTCTCGGCGATCATCTCCTTGCGCGGTCTGTGCATGGCTCTGGCCCTATTCACATACGCTTCGTATGCCAATTTACATACGCGGCGTATGAACTATCTCACATTCATACGCAACGTATGTAATTGTGGTATGCACCCTTGTCGAGGAGCAGGATCATGCGAAACCCCTATGCGGACATCTTTCGGGCTCCTGGCACGAAAGGCTTCGCCACAGCCGCCTTCGTCGCGCGCTTGCCGATCGCCATGGCACCGATCGGCATCGTGGCGATGCTGTCGCAGACGCATGGCGAATATTGGCTGGCCGGCGCCGTCTCGGCCACCTATGCGCTGGTCAACGCTTTTCTTTCGCCGCAGGTATCGCGGCTGATGGACCGCCGCGGCCAGACGACGATCGCAGCACCCATGACGCTTGTCTCGGCGCTTGCCTTCGCGACATTGATTATCGCGGCCAACCGGCACTGGCCGGCTTGGACCTTGTTCGGTTCGGCCCTGCTCGCCGCCGCCATGCCCAGCATCCCGGCGCTGGTCAGGGCGCGCTGGACCGAGATCTTTCACGATCGGCCGGAGTTGAACACCGCCTTCGCCTTCGAATCGGCCGCCGACGAGCTGGTCTATGTCGCAGGCGCCTCACTGTCGGTGGGGTTGAGCGCAGCGCTGTTTCCCGAAGCCGGCATGGTCGTCAGCACACTGCTGCTTGCGCTGGGCTCGGCGGCATTCCTGCTGCAGCGCTCTTCCGAACCACCCATCCGCCCGGCCGAACATGGCGCGACCGGTTCGGCGATCCGCCTGCGCGCGGTCCAGATTATCACCTTCGCGCTGATCTTCGTCGGCGCGACCTTCGCCACCACGGAAGTCACCACCGTCGCTATCACCAAGGCGCTCGGCCAGCCCGAGGCGGCGAGCCTTGTCATCGGCGTCTATGCGCTGGGATCCTTCGTGGTTGGAATCATCGTCGGCGCGCTCAGCCTGAAGGCGCCGCTGCAGCGGCAACTGGCGCTCGCGGTCACCGTGATCGCGCTCACCACTTTGCCGTTGCTTTTCGT
Source organism: Mesorhizobium sp. M2A.F.Ca.ET.046.03.2.1 (assembly GCF_003952425.1). Lineage (NCBI taxonomy): Bacteria > Pseudomonadati > Pseudomonadota > Alphaproteobacteria > Hyphomicrobiales > Phyllobacteriaceae > Mesorhizobium > Mesorhizobium sp. M2A.F.Ca.ET.046.03.2.1. Next base: position 691,324 of record NZ_CP034449.1, read on the forward strand.
CGACACCGTGCCGACGCTGGCGCTGGCGGTCTTCGTCAGCGGCGTCGCGATCTCGCCGACCTTCATCACCGCCTTCGGCCTGATCGAGCGCCACGTGCCGGCCGCGATGCTCACCGAGGGCGTCACCTGGGTGACGACCGGCATCGGCATCGGCATGGCGCTGGGCTCCTTCGCCGCCGGCTGGATGGTCGACACTTTCGGTCCACAGAACGGATTTTGGGTCTCGGTGGCTGCAGGCGCGATCGCACTGGTCACCGTGCTTGCTGGCCAATGCCGGCTGGCCACGGACGATTGCGATGTGGACAGAGGCGAAGCGGTGGCGCCTGCGGAGTGACGGTTATTTGGCCGACGTTGCGGTTAGCCCGAGACCTACGCGACGTCGTCATCCACGGGCGAAGCGACGCGCAGCCGAGCGGAGACCCGAGGATCCTTTCCGTGACCTTGATCGTAGGACGCTACGGAGCGGAATTCTGCACTGTCGCAACGCGTGAAAGTCACGGAATGGATCCTCGGGTCTGCGCGCGTCGCTTCGCTCCTTGCTCCGCCCGTGGATGACGACGTCGGATAGGTTTCGGCCAATCGCCTGCGTTGCGGAGGGTTCGGCCAAGCGCCCATGTCCGGGAGGCTTCGGTCGGTCAGCAACGCTGGCAGGCTGCCATAGACCTTCGGCGTCAACCCTGACGAACTACAGAATCTCGGTCTTGGCGATGTGGATGCCAAAGCCCTCGAGGCCGACATAGTGGCGCTCGCGCGAGGCGATCAGGTTGATCGAGGAGATGCCGAGATCCTTGAGGATCTGGGCGCCGAGGCCGATCTCGCGCCACTCGTTCTCGCGGCGGCGAGCCTCTTCGTGATCTTCGCGGTCGCCGCTTAGCGGCCGCTTGCGCTCCTGATGGGCGACGCCGACCGAGCCTTCGCGCAGATAGACGATGACACCGCGCCGGCGCTCGCCCATCGCCTTCATGATGCCGTCGAGCCGGTGGCTGGTGCCGAAGACATCGGTCACGACATCCTCCGGATGCAGGCGCACCGGGACCTCCTCACCGTCGCGGATGTCGCCGAAGACGACCGCCAGGTGGTGCATGGAATCCCATGGCAGCGTGTAGGTGAAGGCCTGCGCCTTGCCGCCGGGCGTTTCGATGTCGGAACAGGCGACGCGCTGGACCAGCGTTTCCTTACGCTGGCGGTAGGCGATGAGGTCGGCCACCGACACCTGCTTCAGGCCATGCTCCTCGGCGAAAGCCTGAACTTGCGGGCCGCGCTTGACCGTGCCGTCGTCATTGACCAGCTCGGAGATGACGCCGACCGGCGGCAGTCCGGCGAGCTTGCAGAGGTCGACCGCGGCCTCCGTATGGCCGGAACGCATCAGAACGCCGCCTTCGCGCGCGATCAGCGGGAAGATGTGGCCGGGGCGAACGAAATCCGACGGGCCGACATTGCCGTTGGCGAGGTTGCGCACGGTCAGCGTGCGGTCGTCGGCGGAGATGCCTGTCGTCGTGCCATGCTTGAAATCGACGCTGACGGTGAAGGCGGTGGTGTGGGCGGAATCGTTGTCCGCCACCATCGGCGCCAGATTCAGGCGCCTTGCGTCCTCTCGCAGCATGGGCGTGCAGACGATGCCGGAGGTGTTGCGCACGATGAAGGCCATCTTCTCCGGCGTGCAGTGCACGGCGGCGACGATCAGGTCGCCCTCGTTCTCGCGTCCGTCATCGTCCATGACGACAACGATCTCGCCGCGCTCGAAGGCGCGGATCGCTTCGACGATCTTCTTCTGGTCGTAAGGCATAAGTGCTCGCTTCGCTCGCAGGGGAGTAGGGCAGTAAGGGAGTAGGGAAAAGGAAAAAGTTTGGCGGGCTGCGGGCGGCAGCATTAACCTACTGCCCTACTGCCCTACTGCCCTACTGCCTTACTCCCCTCCCTTCCCCGTTTGTCCTCTGTGCCGCAGATAATGATCGGCGATGGCGCAGGCAACCATGGCTTCGCCGATCGGCACGGCGCGGATGCCGACGCAGGGGTCGTGGCGGCCCTTGGTCATCACCTCGACATCCTTGCCGTCCTTGTCGATCGATTTGCGCGGCGTCAGGATCGACGAGGTCGGCTTGACGGCGAAGCGGGCGACGATCGGCTGTCCGGTCGAGATGCCGCCCAATATGCCGCCGGCATTGTTGGATAAAAACACCGGCTTGCCGTCATTGCCCATGCGCATCTCGTCGGCGTTCTGTTCGCCGGTGATGCGGGCCGCCTCGAAGCCATTGCCGATCTCGACGCCTTTGACGGCGTTGATCGACATCAGGCCGGATGCGATGTCCTGGTCGAGCTTGGCATATATCGGCGCGCCGAGGCCGGGCGGCACGCCATCGGCGACGATCTCGATCACCGCGCCGACCGAGGAGCCGGCCTTGCGGATGCCGTCGAGATAGGCGGTGAAGACCGGGACCGAGGCCGGATCCGGGGTGAAGAACGGGTTTTCGGCGTCGCCGACGAAATTCCAGTTCCAGTTGGCTCGATCGATGGACTTTTCGCCCATCGCGACCAGCGCGCCGCGCACCGTCATGCCGGGCACAACCCTGCGCGCCAGCGCGCCGGCCGCGACCCGCGCCGCCGTCTCGCGCGCCGAAGAGCGGCCGCCGCCGCGATGGTCGCGCAACCCGTATTTGACATCGTAGGTGTAGTCGGCATGGCCCGGCCGGTATTGGCGGGCGATCTCGCCATAGTCCTTGGAGCGCTGGTCGACATTCTCGATCAGCATCGACACAGGCGTGCCGGTGGTGATCATCGTCTCGTCATCCTCGTCGAGGATGAAGCCCGACAGGATCTTGACCTCGTCCGGCTCGCGGCGCTGGGTTACGAAGCGCGACTGCCCCGGGCGGCGGCGGTCGAGCTCGGCCTGGATGTCATCGCGCTTGAAGCGAATTCCGGGCGGGCAGCCGTCGACAACGCAGCCGAGCGCGGCGCCATGGCTTTCACCCCAGGTGGTGACGCGGAAGAGATGGCCGAATGTGTTGTGAGACATGAAAAACGCCCTGCCGGTGAGGAAATCCGGTTACGGCTGCCTTCTATTGGCGTTTTCCACGGTGGTCAAACGGCTGCATCAAACTGTGATCTGGCGGATTTAGTTTTGACACATTCGGTTGGTTTCTGCTCTCTTCCCATCCGCCGTTGAGGACCCGCCGCTGACCAGCCGGCGCAATGACCAAAGAGGACGACGATGCGTACCCTGATTGGCGCCGCCTGCGCCATGCTCATGATTTCCACCGCCGCCGCGTTTGCCGGCCAGACCGAAGGCCTGATCAAGAAGGTTGATAAGGACACGCTGACGCTGACGCTTGACGACGGAAAGGCCTACAAGCTTAACGCCGAGACCGACATCGACTCGCTGAAGCCGGGCATGGACATCGTCATCGCCTATGACGTGAGCAATGGCGAGAATGTCGTCACCGATATGCAGTTGCCCGACAGCGACCAGAACTAACTTTTCCGGCCAGGGGCTTGAACGCCTAAGCTTCGTCATTCCAGGGCAAAGCAAGGAGCGCAGCGACGCGCAGACCCTGGAATCCATGCCGTTATGTCAGAGCTTTGCAGCGGTGCAGAACGACCTTTTCTGCACCGTTTTTACTATTCGGCGAATGTCACGGCATGGATCCATGGGTCCTCGCTCCGCTTCGCGTCGCTGCGCCCAAGGATGACGACTTTCACGGCCGCACCCGGACCTATAACCACTCCAAACTCCGGCCCTCCAGCCGGAGCAGGCGGTCCTGCGGGATCTCCAGAGCGGCCGCGTCGTTCTTGGATATGCCTTCGACGAAGCGGAAAAGGCAGCGCATGACGCCGCCATGCGTGACGCATACCGTCTGCCGGTCAAGCGCATCGAACCAAGGCTTCACCCGTTCGAGCAGCATCTCGTAGCTTTCCGCGCCCTCGCCGGGCGGCTGGAAATCCCATTTGGCGGCGCGGCGGCCACGCGTGGATCCAGGATGCCGGGCCTCGAGCTCCCGAAACGTAAAACCCTGCCATTCGCCGAAACTCAATTCCACCAGACGCGGCTCCGTCCGGTAGGCGAGCGGGTCGAGCCCCATTGCCGCGCGCATCAGTTCCATGGTTTCGCATGTGCGCCGCATCGGACTTGCGACAAAGTCGAAATCCTCACCCTTGCCGATCAACGCGGCCAGGCGCCGTCCGTTGGCAGTCGCCTGCTGGCGTCCAAGCTCATTGATGTCGGTGTCGGCCTGACCCTGCAGGCGACGCTGGGTATTCCACTCGGTCTGGCCGTGGCGCGCGATGTAGACGAGCGGGTACATCAGGTCTTCCAAGGTCGGACGCTATTTGCTTTTGCAAGCATTCCGGACGGAAAACCGCTTCGCACTTTTCCTGGAATTGCTTGGACGCTTGATAGGCGGAGCGGATTAGTCCTTGACGGTCGAGATATCCGGCGCGTCGACCGCCTTCATGCCGACGACATGGTAGCCGGAATCGACGTGATGGACCTCGCCGGTCACGCCGCGCGACAGGTCGGATAGGAAATAGACGCCGGAATCGCCGACCTCTTCCTGTGTCACCGTCTGCTTCAGCGGCGAATTGTACTCGTTCCACTTCAGGATGTAGCGGAAATCGCCGATACCGGAGGCAGCGAGCGTCTTGATCGGCCCGGCCGAGATCGCGTTGACGCGGATCTTCTTGGCGCCGAGATCGACGGCGAGATAGCGCACGCTCGCTTCCAGCGCCGCCTTGGCGACGCCCATGACGTTGTAATGCGGCATCACCTTCTCGGCGCCGTAATAGGTCAGCGTCAAAAGCGAGCCGCCATCGGTCATCAGCGGCTCGGCGCGCTTGGCGATGGTGGTGAAGGAAAACACCGAGATGTCCATTGTGCGCAGGAAATTGTCGCGCGTCGTCTCGACATAGCGGCCGGTGAGCTCGTCCTTGTCGGAGAAGGCGATGGCATGGACAAGGAAGTCGAGCTTGCCCCAATGCTCGGCGATGTCGGCGAAAACGGCATCAAGGCTTTCCGGGTCGGTGACGTCGCAATGGCCGGCGACATGCGCGTTGAGCTCGGCCGCCAGCGGCTCGACGCGCTTCTTGAAGGCCTCGCCCTGATAGGTCAGCGCGATTTCGGCGCCGTGATCGACGCAAGCCTTGGCGATGCCGAAAGCGATCGACCGATTGTTGGCGACGCCCAGGATCAGGCCCCGCTTACCGGCCATCAGGCCCTGTCCACCTGCCATGTGCAAGCTCTCCGCAAGAATATCTGCTTTGTGGAGAGCCCTATCGCACAGGCACAGAGCCCCTTCAAGCGCTCAAAAGACACTGTAACGGGAACAAGATTCCCTCGATCAGCCTTTTTGGCGGCGCATCAGGGCCTCAAGCTCGGCATCGCCGCCCTCCGGCAGCATCAGCCGGACATGGGCATAGAGATCGCCGTGACCGCCGGCCTTTTCCGGCAAGCCCCGGCCTTTCAGCCGCAGCACCTTGTCCGAGCTCGACCATGCCGGTACGTTGACCGCGAGCTTGCCGGTCGGCGTCTCGACCGCCACCTTGGCGCCGAGCACGGCGTCGGCCAGATCGACAGGCAGATCCACATGCAGGTCGCGGCCCTCGATGCGGTAGCGCGGGTGGCGGCGGATGTGGATCTTGACCAGCGCGTCGCCCGGCTGTCCAGGCCCCTGCTCGCCCTGGCCCTTCAGGCGGATCGTCTGGCCGTCCTCGACATAGGAGGGCAGCTTGACCGCGACCTTGCGGCCGTCCGGGAACATCGCCGTCACCTTATCGGCCGTGGCCGCCTCCTCGACGCTGATGTCCATGGTGACGTTGAGGTCGGCCGCCTGCACCGGCTGGCGGCGATCGCCTGTTCCGGCTCCCCTTGGGCCGGCGCCGCGGGCGCCGGAAAAGGCATCGCCGAAGATCTGGCTGAAGATGTCGCTGTTGCCGTCGAACGGATCGCCGCCCGGACGCCCGGTGCGGAATTCGAAATGCGCGCCGCCCGGGCCCTGCTGGCGGCGGAAGCCGGCGAACGGGTCGCCGCCGGCCGCGCCTTCAAAGCCCTGGAATTTCGGCTTGCCCTCGGCGTCGATCTCGCCGCGATCGTAGGCGGCGCGCGTCTTCTCGTCGCCGACGATCTCGTAAGCCTGGTTGGCGGCGGCAAAACGGTCCTTCGCCTTCGGATCATTCGGATTCTGGTCCGGATGATGCTTCTTGGCGAGCTTGCGGTAGGCCGATTTTATGTCCTTGGCCGATGCGTTCTTGGCAACGCCCAGCACCTCATAGGGGTCGCGCATGCTTCCTGCCTGCTAGAGAGATTGGAATTGTGGTCGCCCCCTATATGCGCTCGCATAGGAAGAAATTCCAGTGGCGCAAGGGCAATTAGCGCCCGAAAATCAGGGGCCCAAAATCAGAGCGGTTTGAACTCCTGCATGCGCCAGCCGCCGGCTTCGGCCAGGCACAGCTCGCCCTTGTAGAGGGCGACGCCATCGAAGCTCTCGCGCGTGGCGCTGAAGCGGCGGCAGGTCAGACCGCCGTCCTTCAGCTCGACCAGCTCGGTGATCGCGCCGCGCGAGCCGGTGGCGGCATTGGCCCAAGGCACCGTCTGGCCGCCAAGCTCCTTGATGTCGGCGGAAGAAACGGCGTTGCCGATGGTGGTCTGGTCGGAGTCCTGGTCGGAGATAGCCGGCGCGGTTGGCGAGGACGGCGCGCTGGCGGTGATGATCGAGCGGTCGACCTCGGCCTTTTGCAGGCTGAACCCGCCGGCGCCGCAGGCGGCAAGGGGAAGCGCCAAGGTCAGCAGCGCAGCCTTGGCACTGGCCGAAGCGATAACGCTCCATTGCCCGCTGTCAAAAGCTTGCGCGATACGCGACAATCGGCGAACTCCTCCCGCAATGTTAAAAATTTGGAAAACTATGAACGAAACCGAGTTAACAAGCAGTGACTTCACCGAAGCGGCGGAGCCGTTCCGGCTCTTTGCCGTATGGCTGGAGGACGCCACGAAGAGCGAGCCCAATGATCCCAATGGGGTCGCGCTGGCAACCGTCGACGCCGACGGCATGCCGGATGTGCGGATGGTGCTGCTCAAAGGGTTCGACGAAAAAGGCTTTGTCTTCTACACGAATTTCGAGAGCGCCAAGGGCCGCGAGATTCTTGGCAGCATGAAGGCGGCGATGTGCTTCCACTGGAAGTCGCTGCGCCGCCAGGTGCGGGTGCGCGGGCCGGTGGAGATCGTCAGCGACGCCGAGGCCGACGCCTATTACGCGACACGGCCGCGCGGCAGCCGCATCGGCGCCTGGGCGTCGAAACAGTCGCGGCCGCTGGAGAGCCGCTTCGCGCTGGAGAAGGCGGTGGCCGAATACACGGCGCGCTATGCCATCGGCGAGATCCCGCGGCCAAAACATTGGTCGGGCTTCCGCATCGTGCCGCAGACGATAGAGTTCTGGCACGACAGACCGTTCCGGCTGCATGACCGTGTCGTGTTTTCACGCAACGCCGCCGGCGGCTGGGACAAGACCAGGCTTTATCCCTGAGGGCGGGCGACGCGTTCAGCTCTTCTTGCGCGTCATGAAAGCGGTCAGCGCGGCGCGGGCCTCTTCGGAGGTCAGCCGCTCGCGAAAATGCTCGGCTTCGACCTTGATGCGGGCGATGAGCGCTTCGCGCGGCTCGCGCATCAGGTCGCGCGCGATCTTCAGCGCCTGCGGCGGCTTGGCGGCGATGCCCTTGGCGGCGGCCAGCACCGTGCCTTCCAACGCCTCTTCGGCGACGACGTCGTAGATCAGGCCGGCGGCCTTGGCGCGCTCGGCCGAAAAGCCCTCGCCGAGGCCGAGCAGCGCGAAGGCGCCCTGCCGTCCCAGCAGTTGCGGCGCGATCAGGCTGGAGCCGGCTTCCGGCACCAGGCCGAGATCGACGAAGGGCGTGCGGAACAGCGTGCGCGGCGTGGCGAAGGTCAGGTCGCAATGCAGATTGAGCGTGGTGCCGATGCCGACGGCGATGCCGTCGACGCCGGACACCATCGGCTTCTGCGACATGGCCAGCGCCATCAGGAAATCCCATACCTCATTGCCACCCTCGCCGCCGGTGGCGATGACCAGGAAATCGGCGAGGTCGTTGCCGGAGGAAAAGGCGCCCGGAACGCCGAGGAAGACATGCACGCGGACCGCCGGATCGGCGTCGCCTTCGGTGAGCGCCGCCGACATTTTCGCGTACATGGCGCGCGTCAGCGCGTTCTTCTTGTCCGGGCGGTTGATGCGGATGATCTGCACGGCGCCCTGGCGCTCGACGAGGATATGGTCTGTCACGGTTGGTCCTTTGAGCGTCGGGGTGCTTAAGCGGAAATCAGTGCCTTGCCAGCGGCGACGAGGCTTTCGGCGCCGTCGATGACTCGCTCCTTCAAGGCGCGGGTCTCGCCGAGCAGGTTTTCGGCGAAGAAGCGGCAAAGCGCGATGCGGCTACGGTCTGCCAGGCCACCCTGCGCCAGATATGCGCCGCCGGCGGCGAGCGAGATCAGGCGCAGATAGGGCGTGGCGCCGGCCATCGCGGCGTCCGCCTTGCCGTCGGCAAGCAGTTTTTGCAGGAAGCGCGTCGCTTCGTCGAGATCGGCCAGCGCGCGGTCGAGATTGTCGGCGGTGCGGCCGAAGCCTTCGATGTTGGAGGTGCGCACGGCTTCCGCCACCGCTTTCAGTTCGCTGATGTAACCATGCACATGCTCGCCGCCGCCGAGCGGCAGCTTTCTCGAGACAAGGTCGATCGCCTGGATGCCGTTGGTGCCTTCATAGATCGGCGCGATGCGAGCGTCGCGATAAAGCGCGGCAGCGCCCGTCTCCTCGATGAAGCCCATGCCGCCATGCACCTGGACGCCCAGCGAGGCGACCTCGACGCCGACATCGGTGGAGAAGGCCTTTGCCAGCGGCGTCAGCAGGCTGGCGCGGTCATGCCATTTCGCTCCTGCCTCGCCCTCGCCGACGCGGGCGCGGTCGATGGCATGGGCGCAGGAATAGCTGATCGAGCGGGCGATCTGGGTCAGCGCCCGCATGGTGAGCAGATTGCGCTGCACGTCCGGGTGATGGACGATCGGCGCCATGCCGGAGCCCGCATAGGCGGAAGCCTTGCCCTGGCGGCGCTCATTGGCATAGGCGATCGCCTTCTGCGTCGCGGTCTCGGCCACCGCCACGCCCTGCATGCCGACGGCAAGGCGGGCGTTGTTCATCATCGTGAACATGCAGGCGAGCCCCTTGTTCTCCTCGCCGATCAGCCAGCCGATGGCGCCGGGCTTGGCGCCCTGGAAACCGTCGCCATAGATCATCGTGCAGGTCGGCGAAGCATGGATGCCGAGCTTGTGCTCGAGGCCGGAACAGAAGACGTCGTTGCGGGCGCCAAGCGAGCCATCGTCATTGACGAAGAATTTCGGCACCAGAAACAGCGAGATGCCGCGCGTGCCGGCCGGCGCGTCGGGTAACCTCGCCAGCACCAGATGCACGATGTTGTCGGTGAAATCGTGCTCGCCATAGGTGATGAAGATCTTCTGGCCGAAGATGCGGTAGGTGCCGTCGCCAACCGGCTCGGCGCGGGCGCGCAAGGCCGCGAGGTCCGAGCCCGCCTGCGGTTCGGTCAGGTTCATCGTGCCCATCGACTCGCCAGAGACGAGCTTTGCGAGATATTTGGCCTTGAGTTCCTCCGAGGCGTGTTTGTCGAGCGCCTCGACCGCGCCCATGGTCAGCGTCGGGCCGATGCCGAAGGCCATGGCCGCGGAGTTCCACATTTCGAGCGCGGCGACGCCGAGCATGGTCGGCAGGCCCTGGCCGCCGTACTCCTCCGGCCCCGACAGCGCGTTCCAGCCGCCTTCGATCCAGCGGCGGTAAAGCTGCTTCCAGCCTGGCGGCGTGGTGACGGCCGCATCCTTCAGCACCGCGCCATGCTCGTCGCCGACCTTGTAGAGCGGAGCCACCTCCTCGCGGGCGAAACGCCCCGCTTCGGCCAGGATCGCGTCGACCAAGTCCTCGCCGAGGTCACCGAAAATGCCGGCATCCAGCGCCGGCTTCAGCCCCGCCACGTGCTTGAGCGTAAAGGCGATGTCCTCGACCGGCGCGCGGTACATGTCTGCTCCTCCTCCGACCCAGCCAACCGTAACGCATGGCCGACGCGAAACCATGCGTCCATTTCGCACCTTCTTTTTACGTAAACGTCAAACTTTGTCACGCGGATTTTGCATAGGCGCCGCTATCCGCGGCGGAGCGGGAGCCAGCGCCCGATCCATTCAAGGTCCCGTCGCTGTTTAGGCGCTGATCGATCCTCAGCGTATGCTGCGGCCCACCGCCTGCAGCGCCAGGAAGGCTTCGTAGCGGCGGTCGTGCCAAGCGCGGATGTCACCGGACGCAGGTGTAAAAACCTCGCCAAGCCGGGACATGGCAGGCATGGCGCTCGATAGGTCAGGGTAATGCCCGGCCGCGACGGCACCGAGCATCGCGGCGCCCAACAGCACCGGCTCCGGCGACTGCGAGGCGGCGACCGGCAGGCCGGCGGCGTCGGCGAGCAGCTGGCGCGCCAGCGGCGACTGCCCGGCGCCCCCGCTGATGACGATGGTGTCGACGGCAAGGCCGGACGACGCCATCGCCGCAACGATCTGGCGCACGCCGTAGCCCAGACCGCAAAGCCCGGCCACGTAGAGGCCGACGAGACTGTCGACGGAGCGGTCGGTGCCGAGCCCCGCTATCAGGCCGCGCGCGTCCGGATCGGCCAAGGGGGAGCGGTTGCCGAGGAATTCGGGCACGACATGGATGCTTCCCGCGAGCTTGGCGGCCGCCGACAGGTCGGGCGAAGCCGCCGCGGCGGCCGCGGCCAGCCAGTCGACCAGCGATTTGCCTTCCGCCGCGGCGCGCACGGAAGCCTCGGCTTGCGCCGGGTGAAAATGCACCAGGAGATCGATGGCCGCGCCGGCGGCCGACTGGCCGCCCTCGCTCAGCCAGAACCCAGGCACCATGGCGGAGAAGTAGGGCCCCCAGACTCCGGGCACGAAGCCCGGATCTTGGCTGCTCGCCATGGTGCAGGCCGAGGTGCCCAGCACATAGGCCATGCGCGAGGAAATGGTGCCGGCATCGCCGGCAGCACCCACCGTGCCGACACCGCCTGCATGGGCATCGATCTGCCCGGCGGCGACGACCGTGCCCGCGACCAGCCCCAGCTCGGCCGCGGCCTTCTCCGTCAGGCCGGCGCCCACCGCCGTGCCTGGGTCGACCACTTCGGTGCCGATACGGGCAAATCTCTCATCCGCAAGCTCGCCGAGCCCTACGGAATGAAAATAGCTGTCGTCCCAGCGCCGCTCATGGCCGAGATAGGTCCATTTACAGGCAAGGGTGCAGACCGAACGGGCGAGGCTGCCGGTGGCGCGCCAGGTCAGGTAATCGGCAAGGTCGAAGAAATGCCGCGCTTTGGTAAAAGTCGCGGGCAGGTTTTCCTTCAGCCACAAAAGCTTCGGCGTTTCCATCTCTGGTGAGATGACGCCCCCGACATAGTCGAGGACGGGATGGTGGCCGGCATTGATGCGCCTGGTCTGATCCAGGGCGCGATGGTCCATCCAGACGATGATGTTTCGATCGCTGTCTCCGGAACGGCCCACGGGCAGCGGCTCGCCATCGTCGCCGACCACCACCAGGGAACAGGTCGCGTCGAAGCCAATACCGCCGATCTCCCTGGGATCGACGCCCGTCTTCGCGACCGCCTCGCGTACGCTGGCGCATACCGCCTGCCAGATGTCGCGGCTGGACTGCTCGGCGATCTCGCCAGGCTCGACGAAGAGCGCGATGTCGCGCTTGGCCGAAGCGAGCAACTCGCCGCGCTCGTCGAAGACGCCGGCGCGCGCGCTGCCGGTGCCTACATCGATGCCGAGGAAGTGGGAAGGCATTGGGGAACCTCAGAAGCGGGGGAGTAGGGGAGTAGGGGAGTAGGGGAGTAGGGGAGTAGGAAGATTGTCAGTCGTGAGCAGTCGATCGCAAGGGCAGAGGTCTTTTTACCTGCTCCCCTACTCCCCTACTCCCCTACTCCTACTCACTACAAATCATTGCTCTGCGGCAGGATCACCAGATCCCGGATGGTGATGTTTCTCGGCCGCGTCAGCATGAACAGGACGGCTTCCGCGACCTCGACAGGCTGCATCAGCCCGCCGGCCGCCAGCTCGTCCTCAAGCTTTTGCTTCGGCCAATCGCTGATCAGCGCCGTCACCACCGGGCCGGGCGCCACGGCGCCGACGCGCAGGCCGTGCTTGGCGACCTGACGGCGCAGCGTGTGGACGAAGGCCTGGATGGCGTGCTTGGAGGCCGTGTAGACCGGCTCCCAGACGACGGGCACCAGCCCGGCGATCGAGCTGGTGACGATGATGTCGCCAGTCTTGCGTCCGACCATGTGTGGCAGCACCGCATGCACCGAACGGAACACCGAGTTGATGTTGAGATTCAGCATGCGGTCCCAGGCATCCGGATCACCGTTGAGGATCTCGCCGCCGACATAGGAGCCGGCATTTGCGTGGAAAATGTCTAGCTGGCCGGCCTTGTCGAGGATGCCGGGCAGCATGGTCGCCACGCTGGCGGGGGTGGTGAGGTCGATCACCAGTGGGATCGCGCCGTCGCCGAACTCGGCGACGACCTCCTTCAGCCGGTCCTCGGCGCGGTCGACCAGCACGACGCGGGCGCCGGCGGCAAGCATCGCCCTGGCGCATTCGAGGCCGATGCCCGATGCCGCGCCGGTGACCGCGGCGACTTTTCCCGAAAGATCTTGAGCCATGTGTACCCTTCTCGTTTGAACGGATCAGGCGCGGCCGTGCGAGGCACGGGAACGGCGCGCGAGGGAGTCGACGATCACGGCGATGGCCAGAACGGCACCGGTGATCATGTATCGAAGCGACGAGGACAGATCGAGCAGCGTCAGCCCGCTGGCGATCGACTGGATGACGATGATGCCGAGCAGCGCGGAATAGGCGCTGCCGCGGCCGCCGAACAGGCTGGTGCCGCCGATGACCGCGGCCGCGATGGCGTTCAAATTGACGTCGCCGGTGCCGGCCTGCTGGCTGGCGGAAGCGAGCCGGGCGGCTGCAAGCACGCCGCCCAGCGCGGCGAACAGCGAGCACAGGGCGAAGGCGCTGAGATAGATGGCGCGCACCTTGATGCCGGCACGCCGTGCCGCCTCGCGGTTGCCGCCGACGGCGGTCATCGAACGCCCCCATTTGGTCCGGGTCAGCGCATAGTTCATCGCCACGACTAGGCCAGCGAAGAGGCCGAACATCCACGGGATGCCGCGCGACTGGTTGAGGTACGCGACGATCAGCTCGAGGCTGATCGTTATGGCGGCGACGCGCAGGACGAGCCCGGCCACGGACGGCGTCGACAGATTGGCCGCGCGTCGGCGCGCGAAGGTGCGAAGCCCGCTGACCAGCATCGCCAAACCCGGGATCGCGGCAAGCGTGTGCGAGACCCATTTCGGCATCACCATCAGCTGGCCGAAATCACCAGGGGCGAGCCATAGGGCAGGTTGATCGAGCCGGTGGAGCCGAGGATGTAGAGCTGCATGCCCAGCACCGCGAGCAGGCCGGCCAGCGTCGAAACGAAGCTCGGCATGCCGAGGCGGTTGAACAGCAAGGCATAGAGCGAGCCGATCAGGGCGCCGAAGGCCAGCGCGGCCAGGATCGCCAGCGCGACCGGCCAGCCCTGGTTGACCCACAGCGTGCCGACCATCGCCGAGGCGAAGCCGCTGATGGAGCCGACCGACAGGTCGATCTCGCCGACCATCAGCACGCAGACGATGCCGAGCGCGATCACACCGACGGTCGAGCAATCGAACAGGAGATTGACCAGATTGCTGCTCGAAACGAACACCGGGTTGAGGCTGGTGAAGACCGTCCAGATCACTAGTAGACCGACGATGACCGGCAGCGAGCCGAGGTCGCCGCTGCGCACGCGGTCGAGAAAGGCGCGGACCGCCCCGCCAATGCCGGCCTCATGCTTGACGCGCGCATCGGCGCGGTCGAGCGCCAGAGGAGCCGAATTGCCTTGCTCCGTCATGGGCGCTGCTCCCCCGCCTGTGCGCTGTGATCGCGTTCCATACGCAGGCGCTCGGCGCGCCGCGACACCGCGTTGTTGGACGCGCCGGTGATGGCGCTGACCAGATCCTGGTTCGAGGCGTCGGGTTCGAAGACGCCGTTGTTGCGCCCGAGCCTCAGCACCACGATGCGGTCGGCGACGGCGCGGACATCCTCCATGTTGTGGCTGATCATGACGACGCCGAGACCGCGCGCGCGGACGCGGTCAATGAGGTTGAGTACTTCCGCCGTCTGCGCGACGCCAAGGGCGGCGGTCGGCTCGTCGAGCAGGATGAGTTTCGGCTCGAGCAGCAGCGAGCGCGCTATGGCGACCGTCTGGCGCTGGCCGCCGGACAGCGAGGCGACCGCTTCACGCACGCTTGGAATGCGCGCCGACAATTCGTTGAGCAGCGTCCAGGCGCGCATCTCCATCGCCACCTCGTCCAGCCGAAGCGGGCTGAGCTCGTTGCCGAGGAAAATGTTGGCGACGACATCGAGGTTCTCGCAAAGCGCGAGGTCCTGGAACACCGTGGCGATGCCGAGCGTCAGCGCCGCGCGCGGGTCGGGCAGCGTGACCGGCCGACCCCGGAAATTGATCGTTCCCGAGCTCGGCTGATGCACGCCGGCCAGAATCTTGACCAGTGTCGACTTGCCGGCGCCGTTGTCGCCGACCAGGGCGACGACCTCGCCTGCATGGACGTCGAAGTCGATATCGGTCAGCGCCGAGACGGCGCCGAAATTCTTCGATATGCCGCGCAGGCTGAGCACCAGCTCGCCGACGGATGCCGACCCTTCAGGACTTTCGCTCATGCGCCGCCTTTCTTGACAGTCGTTGCCTGGCATCCGGCCGCCCATGGGCGGCCGGATGCCACTTGATCAGTTGGTGATGCCGAGCTTCTTGCAGCCTTCGGCATAGCGGTCGACGCAGAGCTCGGCCGCCGTGTTGATCTTCTTGTCGATGATCTCGGCCTTGAGGTTCTCCTGCGTCACCACCGCTGGCGTGAAGAGCTGCGAGGGCGTGTCGTAGAGCGTCATCTCGGCCTTCGGCGTCTCGCCCGACAGGAGCTTGACGGCGACGTTGGCCGCGGCGGCCGCGACAATCTCGCTCGGCTTGGAGATGGTGTTGTACTGATCACCGGCGATGATCAGTTGCAGAGCCGCGATCGTCGCGTCGTTGCCGGTCACCGGCGGAACCGGATCGACGCCGGCCGCCTTGAAGGCCGCGATCGCGCCGCCGCCGGTGCCGTCATTGGCGGCGACCACGCCGAGGATCTTGGCGCCGAAGCGCGTGACTTGGCCGCTCGCCCATTGCTGGGCCTTCGGCGGCGCCCATTCCGGCGTGTCGAACTCGGCCAGGATCGGGTAGCCGCTGTTGTCGAGGCCTTCGTGGATGCCCTTCTTGATGAGACCGGCGGCCGCGTCGGTCGGCGAGCCGTTGATCTGCAGCAGGCCGCCATTGGCCGGGTCGACCTTGAGCGCCTTGAGATGCTCGACCAGCGAATCCGCGATCGCCTTGCCGATGCCTTCATTGTTGAAGGACACGTAGAAATCGGCGGGCGCCGTCGGAATGGGCCGGTCATAGGCGATCACCCTGACGCCCTGGCTCTGCGCCAGCTTGACCAGCGAGGCGGCGGCGGTGGAATCGACCGGATCGAGCACGATCGCTTTGGCGCCTTGCGAGATTACCGAATTGAACTGCTGCTGCTGGCGAGCCGCATCCGCATCGGCGTTCTGGTAGATCACCTTGCATCCGGGGCACAGTTTCTTCATCTCGGCGACGAAGCCCGGATAGTCGTGCTGCTCGTAGCGGGTCGATGCCTGGTCGGGCATCAGGAAGGCCACCGTGGCGTCGGTGACGGTGTCGGCGAAGGCTGCCGTGCTGCCGAGCAGCGAGACGGCGAAAACGGCCGCGATGGTCGATTTCAAGGCAAACGGCGATTTCCAAGCATGTCTGGTCATTCGAATGTCTCCCTTTCGAGAAATGGTTTCACGGGGCCTGCGCGGTGAACGGCGCGCCAGGCCTTGACTGCATGTCGAACTGTTGAAAGGAGTATGATCAGTCGGCTGAGGATCGATCCGATCCTGGTAAAGCCGCGCAAACATCCTCCTGAAGTGCTGGATTTCACAACAAACGATCTCCAGCACCGGGTGCGTTACACCCCGCGTTCTTCCTTCCCTGAATGTCTCTTTTGTGTTGACGCAATTCCTTTTGGAATTGCTTTGAGCTCCTCCCGGTTTCCTCCCTGTTAGGCGGCAATCTCCGCGTTGATGTTCTCAGCCAGCAAGGCCCGGAAGCGCGAAGGCGACATGCCTTTCTGCGCCAGGAACTGGCGGTTGAAATTTGAGATGTTGTTGTAGCCGGCGGCGTAGCAGATCTCGGTGATCGACATCTGCGCCTCGCTCATCAACAGCTGGCAGGCAAGGTTGATGCGCAGCCGGTTGACATATTGCACCAGCGCCATGCCGGTGTGGCGGCGGAAGCTGCGCGAGAAGGCGCTCGGGCTGCGCCCGGCGATCTCGGCCAGCGTCCCTTCGCTGAACGGCTCGGTCAGGTGGCAATTGATGTAGGCGAGCGCCTGGTTGATGCCTGCCGACATGAAGCCGGAGGGGTCGGGCAGATAGCCGGCGCTGGCCAGCGTGCGGACGTCGCCGGCGCGGTTCAAGATGTCGAGCACGGCCATGAACAGCGACAGGCGACGCACGCCCTGCGCCTCGGTCAACTCCGCCAGCAGAGGCGCCGCAAGCTCGGCCGTCGCCGGCGAGAACAGGGCGCCGCGGCGGCTGGTTTCAAGGATACCGGCGCAGGCGGCAAGTTCGGGCAAGGCGGCTGAAGCGCTGGCGATGAATTCTTCGGAGAACTGGACGACGCGGCCGCGCAGCGGCACGGTCTCGCCCGGCGGCACGTCGCTGACCCAATTGTGCGGCAGGTTCGGCCCGGTGAGCACCAGATTGCCTGGCTCGAACTCACCGATGAAGTCGCCGACGAAATAACGGCCAGTGGTGGCGACGACCAGATGCAGTTCGTATTCGGGATGGAAGTGCCAGCGCACGGTGCGGAAAGGATAGCCGTGGGCCCAGGCCTTGAACGACTCTCCCTGTCTGATCTGGACGACTTCCAGGTCCGGATTCATGTTCATTTCCTCCCCGCGCGGGTCCGGTCTTGTGACCGGTTGCTGCGCTTCGTCAGGCGGGCCCGTCTCTTCCCACTGGCCGCCGTGATTGAAAGCTTAGGCGGCAATTGAAGCCCCTGCCACCACGGCTTGTCCACCCAAGCGATACTTTTTTGACGTTTTGGAGCGGACCGAAGCAAGCCGATGTTGTGAAAGCACTTCCTTAACCATAGCGGTTCAGGATCGTCCCCTGGTCAGTGGGGACACCCTGATTGAAAAAGCCGGCGCGCCCTCTTCGCCGCCTGGCGCTTCTCGCTGCGGCGGTTGTGCTGGGTACGGCGGCAAAGGCCTCGGATTTCTCCGAGCCGTGGAAGAATGCCGCCCGCCCGTTGGTGATCGACGCCTATGAATACAATTCGATCGACTGGCAGCAGCTCGTCACCGACAAGCGCGTCGCCGGCTTCATCAACAAGGCGTCCGACGGGCTGCCGCCGCCCTACTTCTGCTTCGGCGCCGAGGCGGACGTGAAACTCTGCAAGGCGCAGTGGAAGCGCTATGCGGTGACGCGTGAATTGTTCCAGACGCGCAAGGTGGTGGCCAAGGCGCTCGGCCTGAAATGGGGCGCCTATCACCTGGCCCGTCCCGGCAACCCGGTCGAGCAGGCCAACAACTTCATCGACTTCGCCGAGCCGGCGCCCGACGAGTTGATGGCTCTCGACATCGAAGGCATCGATCCGATGCAATGGATGTCGCTGGAGGACGCCGAGGAATTCGTGCGCCAGGTGCACCGCCGCGTCGGCCGTTTCCCGGTGCTCTATGTCAATGGCAAGACGGCGCAGTATATCGCCGACAATCGCTACCAGTACCGTCTGCTGTCGCGGCTGCCGCTCTGGTATGCGCGCTACAAGCCCGACATCGAGGTGCATTTCCCGATGGGCAACTGGCAGGGCTACGCACTGTGGCAATTCTCGGCGCAGGCCAATTGCGGGCGTTTCCGCTGCCCTTATCGGGTGCCCGGCACGCCCAACGACATCGATGTCAGCGTCGCGCCGATGAGCGCTGACCAGCTGCGCCAGCAATGGGCCTTTGGCGGCCTGCTCGACGTGCCGGCCGACTACCTCGCTTCGATCCCGGTGCCGCTCTCGCGCGAAAAGGCGCTGGCCGGCAAGGTCACCATCACCTATGCCGATGTGGCGACGCCGCCGACGGTGGAAGAAATGGTCGCGGTGCTCGGCGCGCGCTGGGAGAAATTCCGCGACGGCTTCCGCATGCCGGTGGTGAAGACGGTGCCGCAGCGCCCGAGCTTCGGCATCGTGCAATATGTCGCCTGGAAGCGGACCGGGCAGCGCACGCCCGACCAGATCGACGCGGCCTTCGCCGCCGCCGATCCGGTGAAGACCGCTTCGACCGCTCTCGACCAAAGGCGGCACTGATTCCCCAGGCATCAGCGGTGGCTGCCGAGGCTGGCATACATGCCGGTGGTGCGGAACTGCGTCGGCGTGATGCCGTAGAAACGGCGGAAGACCTTCGAGAAATAGTTCGCATCCTCGAAGCCGCAGAGCACAGCCACTTCCTTGACCGGCAGGAAATCGGCCTTGGTGAGGAGCTTGGCCGCGCGCTGCAGGCGTTGCTGCAGCACGAATTCGGCAGGCGGCAATCCTTCGCTCTCGGCGAAGCAGCGCGAGAAATGGGCGCGGCTGAGGCCGCTGATCTCGACCAGCTCCGCCACCGGCAGCGGCTTGTCGAGATTGGCGTTGATATGGTCGATGACCGGCTGCATGGCGCTTTGCTTCTCGGCGAAGGCATGCGAGCCGAAGACATCGTCGTAGAGCGCCATCGCCGCCTCATAGGCGATCGCGGAGGCCGCACCAGGCGAACCCGCTCCCTTGATCAGTCGCAGGCTGCAATCGGCAAGGTGATCGACGGTCGCCGGCTGCAGCCGGAACACCGGGCCGGAGACGCTGAGGATCGACTTGTGGATGCGCAGCGCTTCCTCACCGTTCATCGAGATCCAGAAGTATTCCCAGCGGTCGCCCTGCCCCAGCCAGTAGCGATGATTGTGCGGCACCAGAACCAGCAGCGTGTCGTTCGCCTGCAGACGGTAGTTGCGGTTCTCGTAGCGCAGCTGACCGGTGCCGCTGATCGTGTGCTGGAGCACCGTGAACGGGGTCTGGCCACGCTTTCTCCCGTCCCAGTCATAGGTTTCGTCCTCGCGCACCTCATAGCCGGTGCTTGTCGGCATGGCATGCAGCCGCTGGCGCCCGCGCGGCAGCGAAATCGTCCGCATCAGCTTTCCATTGGCGATCAGGTCCCGCAGCACAAAATTACCCTCGAAAGCATAATCCTTCTCTGGCGGTGCCCGCCAATAAGGCATAATCCAACTTCTCAGAACGCGAAAGACCCGCGGTCGAGGAGCGGGCGGGAGGAGAAAGAGCCGGATTTCCGGCTTTGAGTGGCTGGCGCGCGATGGCGCGTGGCCAAATCCTCCTTTGTCGCTCCTTGCCTGGCATTCAGTTGGATCAAGGTGAAGGTGATGAGCTTCAAAATCGCTATTATCGGCGCCGGCAGCGTCGGCTTCACAAAGAAGCTGTTCACCGACATTCTGTGCGTGCCTGAATTCCAGGACATCGAATCGCGCTGACCGACATCAGCGAGCACAATCTCGGGATGATCAAGGCGATCCTCGACCGGATCGTCGAGGCGAACAAACTGCCGACCAAAGTGACGGCGACGACCAATCGCCGCGAGGCGCTGGAGGGCGCGCGCTACATCATCAGCTGCGTGCGCGTCGGCGGGCTGGAGGCCTATGCCGACGACATCCGCATCCCGCTGAAATATGGCATCGACCAGTGCGTCGGCGACACGATCTGCGCCGGCGGCATCCTCTACGGCCAGCGCAACATTCCGGTGATCCTCGACTTCTGCAAAGACATTCGCGAGGTCGCCGCGACGGGCGCGAAATTCCTCAACTATGCCAACCCGATGGCGATGAACACCTGGGCGGCGATCGAATACGGCAAGGTCGACACGGTCGGGCTCTGTCACGGCGTCCAGCACGGCGCCGAACAGATCGCCGAAGTGCTCGGCGCGAAATCGCCCAGAGAGCTCGACTATGTCTGCTCCGGCATCAACCACCAGACCTGGTTCATCGAGCTCAAGCTGAACGGCCGGCCGATCGGCAAGGACGAACTGGTCGCCGCCTTCGAGGCGCACCCGGTCTATTCGAAGCAGGAAAAGCTCAGGATCGACGTGCTGAAGCGCTTCGGCGTCTATTCGACCGAAAGCAACGGGCATCTCTCCGAATACCTCCCCTGGTACCGCAAGCGCCCCGACGAGATCACGCGCTGGATCGACATGTCGGACTGGATCCATGGCGAGACCGGCGGCTATCTGCGCTACTCGACCGAAACCCGCAATTGGTTCGAGACGGAATATCCGCAGTTCCTCGAAGCGGCGTCGAAGCCGATCGATCCGTCAAAACGCTCCAACGAGCATGCCAGCCACATCCTCGAGGCGCTGGAGACCAACCGCGTCTATCGCGGTCACTTCAACGTCAAGAATAATGGCGTGATCACCAACCTGCCGCAGGACGCGATCATCGAATCGCCCGGCTTCGTCGACCGTTTCGGCATCAACATGGCGGCCGGCATCACGCTGCCGGAAGCCTGTGCGGCAACCTGCATGGCCTCGATCAACGTGCAGCGCATGTCGGTGCATGCGGCGATCGTCGGCGACATCGATCTGTTGAAGCTCGCCGTGCTGCACGATCCGCTGGTGGGTGCGGTGTCGACGCCGGAAGAGGTCTGGCAGATGGTGGACGAGATGGTGGTCGCTGAAGCCGCATGGCTGCCGCAATATGCGCACGCCGTTCCGGCGGCGAAGGAGCGGCTTTCGAAAGCACACGTCAAGACCCGCGAATGGGCGGGCGCCGCGCGGCGCAACGTGCGCTCGATCGAGGAACTGCGCGCCGAAAAGGCGGCGCTGAAACAGGCCGGTTGAGCCTAAAGGCAAGCAGGCCGGGTCGCAGGAGGCAGCTCGGCAAGAAATTCACAAGAGGCGGGCAGCAGCAGACGTCCAAAAACATCTGGGAGGAGACTATGAGGACTTTTCGTAGAACTGGCATTGCCGCCGGGCTGATGCTCGGCGTTTCAGTCCATGCGCTCAACGCCTTCGCTTCCGAGCCGACGATCCCGCCGCAGCCTGCGACATTCCCGGCCGAGGGCAAGATCCACTATGTGGCGCGCGACTCCATCCTGGAGTTCAAGGCGCTGCCGGAATATCACGAGCCGGACTGGGTGACGGAGAAATACGTCAAGACCGGCAAGCTGCCGCCGGTCAAGGACAGGCTGCCGAAGGAACCGCTGGTCTTCAAGACGGCCAACATGCCGGATGGCATCGGCGTCTATGGCGACACGATGCGCCATGTCATCGGCGGCAGGCCGGAAGGCTGGAACTACGGCGCCGGCCAGACGCAAGGCTGGGGCGGCATCGACATCGGGCTTTCCGAATGCCTAACGCGCACGGCGCCGCTGTTCCAGGTCGAGGCCAAGGACACCGAGCCGCTGCCCAACCTCGCCAAGAGCTGGGACTGGTCGAGCGACGGCCACAAGCTGACCATGCATCTGATCGAAGGCGCCAAATGGTCCGACGGCGCGCCCTTCAATGCCGACGACGTGATGTTCTACTGGGACGACGAGGTGGTCGATCCGAACGTCTCGCCGCTCAACGGCGCCACGCCGGAGACTTTCGGCGTCGGCACGACGCTGAAGAAGATCGACGACTACACCGTGGAGTGGACGTTCAAGGAGGCGTTCCCGCGGCAATATCTCTATGCCATGGCCTATGGCACTTTCTGCCCCGGCCCCTCGCACATCCTCAAGCCGCAGCATCCGAAATATTCGAAGAACACCTACGACCAGTTCAAGAACGCCTTCCCGCCGGAATATATGAACATGCCGGTGATGGGCGCCTGGGTTCCGGTCGAATACCGGCCGGACGACATCATCGTCATGCGCCGCAATCCCTATTATTGGAAGGTCGACGAGAAGGGCAACCAGCTGCCCTATCTCAACGAGCTGCAATACAAGCTCTCGACCTGGGCCGACCGCGACGTGCAGGCTGTTGCCGGCTCGGGCGATTTCTCCAACCTCGAACAGCCGGAGAACTTCGTCGCCTCGCTGAAGCGTGCTGCTGACAAGAATGCACCGGCACGCCTCGCCTTCGGGCCGCGTCTCATCGGCTACAATCTGCGCATGAATTTTTCCGCCAATGGCTGGGGCAACCCGGACGAACGCGGCCAGGCGATCCGCGAGCTGAACCGCAACGAGGATTTCCGCAAGGCCGTCACCATGGCGCTCGACCGCAAGGCGCTGGGCGACTCGCTGGTCAAGGGCCCGTTCACCGCCATCTATCCGGGCGGCTTCTCATCCGGCACCAGCTTCTATGACCGCAAGTCGACGGTCTATTATCCGTTCGATCTCGAAGGCGCCAAAGCATTGCTCGCCAAGGCCCGCCTCAAGGATACGGACGGCGACGGCATTGTGAACTTCCCGGCCGGCACCGCGGGCGGCAAGGATGTCGAGATCGTGATGCTGGTCAACAACGACTACACCACCGACAAGAGCCTTGCCGAAGGCGTGGTCGCGCAGATGGAGAAGCTCGGCCTGAGGGTCGTGCTCAACGGGCTTAACGGCACGCAGCGCGATGCCACACAATATTCCGGCCGCTTCGACTGGCTGATCCGGCGAAACGAAACCGAGCTCACCTCCGTCGTTCAAAATACCGAGCAGCTGGCGCCGGTCGGCCCGAAGACCAGCTGGAACCATCGCGCGCCGGAAAGCGGCCAGGTCGACATGATGCCGTTCGAAAAGGATCTCGTCGACATCGTCAACAAATTCGTGTCGACGCAGGACAACGACCAGCGTGCCGAGCTGATGCGAAAGTTCCAGAAGATCTCGACCGAGCATGTCTACAATGTCGGCCTGACGGAATATCCGGGCGCGCTGATCGTCAACAAGCGTTTCTCCAACATTCCGCAGGGCACGCCGATCTTCATGTTCAACTGGGCCGAGGATTCGATCATCCGCGAGCGCGTGTTCGTCAAGGCGGACAAGCAGGCAAAATACGAGTTGTTCCCCAACGAACTGCCCGGCAAGCCTGGCGATAAGGGACCGATGGATTAAGCTTTACCTCCCCTGACGAAGAGATGTCCGGCCGCGTTGCGGCGCGGCCGGACAAAGCAATTCCTCCAAATGCATCGAATGCGCGACCGGCCAGAAAGGAAATAGACCGTCCATGTTGCGATTCCTGCTCATGCGCATCGCCTCGGCCGTTCCCGTCCTCGCCATTCTGAGCCTGGTCACCTTTGCCATCATCCAGGCGCCGCCTGGCGACTATGCCGACTACATCAAATCGCAGCTGATCAACCAGGGCGGCGCCTCCTATGCCGAAGCCGACGCGCAGGCACAGGCCTATCGTATCGAACATGGCCTCGATAAGCCGTTGCCCGTCCAGTATCTCAACTGGATCGGCGGCATCATCACGCGCGGCGATTTCGGCTACAGCCTCTACTACAACAAGCCGGTGGCCGATGTGGTGGGCGAACGCCTGCCGCGCACGCTGCTGCTTGCGCTGGTCTGCCACCTGCTCGCCTCGGTGCTCGGCATCACCTTCGGCATATGGGCGGCGACGAGGCAGTATAGCTGGATCGACTCCACGCTCTCGGCGATCTCGTTCCTCGGCATGACAGTGCCGCGCTTCCTGATGGCGCTGATCATCGTCTATCTGCTGGTCTTCCAGTTCAACGTTTCGGAGATCGGCTCGTTCTTCTCGCCGCAGTATGGCGGCGCGCCGTGGTCGTGGGCGAAGTTCGTCGACCTGGTCAAGCATGTCTGGCCGGTGGTGGCGATCGCGACCTTCGGCGGGCTCGCTTACAACATGCGCGTCATGCGCGGCAACCTGCTAGACACGCTGAACATGCAATATGTCGAGACGGCCAAGGCCAAGGGCCTGACCGGCGGCGCCGTCGTCATGCGGCACGCCGTGCCCAATGCGCTGCATCCGCTGGTGATGTATCAGGGCGTGGTGCTGCCCTATATGCTGACCGGCGAGATCGAGACGGCGATCATCTTCGCGCTGCCGACCGTCGGGCCGGCGATCGTCGGCTCGATGGCGGTGGGCGACGTTTATGTGACGGCCACCTTCATGATGGTGCTGTCGGCGACGCTGATCATCGGCAACATCATCGCCGACATGCTGCTCGTGCTGCTCGATCCCCGCATCCGCCAATTCGGGGAGCGCTAGATGCTGGCGCGCGACCCCTCCCCGCCGCCGCCAGCCGAAGGCGTGGCCATAGCCGAGCCGGCGCACGGCAATGAGAGCTATATCGCGCTGGTCTGGCGCCGGCTAAAGCGCTCCTGGACCGGCATGGCCGGGCTCTTCCTGGTCGTGCTTCTGCTCGTCATGGCGGTGTTCGCGGATTTCATCGCACCTTCGGATCCGAAGGCGACCGACGTCGCCTTCGCGCCGCCGCAGGTGCCGAGCTTTCACGACAAGGACGGCAATCTCACCTTCCAGCCAAGGATCTATGCGCTGGCCGACTCGGCAGATCTCGATCCGGTCACCTTCCAGCCGATCGTCGGCCCCGACTACGATCATCCGCGGCTGCTCGGCTTCTTCGTCGAGGGTGCGCCCTACAGGCTCTTCGGGCTGATCCCGGCGGACCGGCACTTGTTCGGGTCGATGGACGGCCAGCCCGTGCATTTCCTAGGCACCGACAAGTTCGGCCGCGACGTGCTCTCACGCGCCATCCACGGCTCGCGGGTCTCGCTGATGATCGCGCTGACGGTGGTCTTCATCATCACCGTCATCGGCACCATCGTCGGCATGGTCTCCGGCTATTTCGGCGGCAAGTTCGATGTCTGGATGCAGCGCTTCGTCGAGCTGGTGCTCGCCTTCCCGCAGCTGCCACTCTATCTCGCGCTGACGACGCTGATCCCGGTCACCGCGCCGACCAATGTCTTCCTCGCCTTCGTCATCGTCGTCATGTCGGCGCTGGGCTGGGCGCAGATGTCGCGCGAGGTGCGCGGCAAGACGCTGGCGCTGGCGCGGATCGACTATGTACGCGCCGCCATGGCGGTCGGCGCCACCGACCGGCGCATCATCATGCAGCACATTTTTCCCAATGTGATGTGCCACGTCATCGTCGCCGTGACGATCGCCATCCCGACGGTGGTGCTACTCGAAGCCTTCCTCGGCTTCCTCGGCTTCGCCGTGAAGCCGCCGCTGATCTCCTGGGGGCTGATGCTGCAGGACACGGCGACCTATTCGGTCATCGGCACCTATCCCTGGATCCTGTCGCCGGTCGGCTTCGTGCTGGTCACCGTCTTTGCCTTCAATGCGCTGGGCGACGGCCTGCGCGATGCCGTCGATCCGTATTGAGGTGGCCGGGATGACGACGATCGCGCTCGCAGACAATTTCGCACCGGCCGTCCGGCTCGACCACGCCGCGCGCCATGAACAGCCCATCATCGACGCCCGCAACATCGGAGTCGCGTTCAAGGTGGAGCACGGCACCGTCGAGGCGGTGAAGGACGTCTCGTTCCAGCTCTACCGCGGCGAAACCATAGCCATCGTCGGCGAATCCGGTTCCGGCAAATCGGTGACGGCGCGCACCGTGATGGGATTGTTGTCGCGGCGTGCGACCGTGTCGCCACGCTCGAGCGTAGACTATTGCGGGCAAAATATCCTCGAATTCCCCGAGGCTGCCCGGCGCAAGCTGCGCGGCAACCGCATCTCGATGATCTTCCAGGAACCGATGAGCTCGCTCAATCCGATCTACACGGTCGGCAGCCAGATCGTCGAAGCGATCCGGGTCCACCGCAGGGTGAGCCGCAGGGAAGCCTGGGCGCGGGCGCTCGAGCTCCTGAAGCATGTCCAGATCCCCGAGCCGGAGGCCAGACTCAAGCAGTATCCGCATCAGCTCTCCGGTGGCCAGCGGCAGCGCGTGATGATCGCCATGGCCTTGGCCAACGACCCCGACGTGCTGATCGCCGACGAGCCGACAACGGCGCTCGACGTCACGGTGCAGGCGCAGATCTTGAACCTGATCCGCAATCTTCAGAAAGAGCTGAAGATGGCGGTGATCCTGATCACCCACGACCTCACCGTGGTGCGCAAATTCTCCGACTATGTCTATGTCATGCAGCATGGCGAGATGCGCGAGCACAATGTCACCGAGCGGCTCTTTGCCAATCCGCAGCATCCCTACACGCAGCGGCTGCTCGCTTCCGAACCGCATGGCCAGCCGAAGCCGCTGCCGGAAGGCAGCGGCACCATCCTCGAGGCGAACGGCGTGCGCGTATGCTTCATGCTGCGCCACGGAACGTTCCTGAAACCCGACTGGCGCGAGCTGGTCGCGGTTGACGATCTCGACCTGAAGCTCTGCCGCCACGAGACGCTGGGGCTGGTCGGCGAATCCGGCTCCGGCAAGACGACCTTCGGTCAGGCGCTGCTCAGATTGCAGGACGCCAAGCGCGGGGAAATCCGCTTCGACGGCCGGCCGATCGAGAAGCTGTCGCGCGGCGAGATGCGGCCGCTGCGTTCGCGCATGCAGATCGTCTTCCAGGACCCGTTCTCCTCTCTCAACCCGCGCATGACGATCGGCCAGATCATCGAGGAAGGACTGGTCGTCAACAGGCTGGGCGCGACGCGGCGCGAACGGGTCGAGCGGGTGCGCGAGGCGCTGGTCAGCGCCGGCATGCCCGGCAACATCCTGTCGCGCTTCCCGCATGAATTCTCCGGCGGCCAGCGGCAACGCATCGCGATCGCGCGGGCGATCGCGCTGGAGCCGGAATTCATCCTGCTCGACGAACCGACATCGGCGCTCGATCTTTCGGTGCAAGCGCAGATCATCGACCTGCTGCGCAAGCTGCAGGACGAGCGCGGTCTCAGCTATCTCTTCATCTCGCACCACCTCAAGGTGGTGCGGGCGCTGTGCCATCGCGTCATCGTCATGCAGCATGGTCAAATCGTCGAACAGGGACCCGTCGACGAGGTCCTGTCCAATCCCAAGACCGCCTACACCGAACGGCTCGTCAGGGCCGCTTTCGAGGTGGCGTAGACAAGTGCCGGAGGCTTACAGTGGCTAGAAATCCCAGGATCGCGTTCATCGGCGCCGGCTCGACGGTGTTCATGAAAAACATCGTCGGCGACGTGCTGCAGCGGCCGGCGCTGTCGGGCGCGACGATCGCGCTGATGGACATCAACCCGCAGCGGCTGGAAGAGAGCGCCATCGTCGTCAACAAGCTGATCGCGACGCTCGGCGTCAAGGCGAAAGCCGAGACCTATTCGGACCAGCGCAAGGCGCTTGCCGGCGCCGACTTCGTCGTCGTCGCTTTCCAGATCGGCGGATATGAGCCCTGCACCGTCACCGATTTCGAGGTGCCGAAGAAATACGGCCTGCGCCAGACCATCGCCGACACGCTCGGCGTCGGCGGCATCATGCGGGGCCTGAGGACCGTGCCGCATCTGTGGAAGATCTGCGAGGACATGCTCGCCGTCTGCCCCGAGGCGATCATGCTGCAATATGTGAACCCGATGGCGATCAACACCTGGGCGATCGCCGAGAAATACCCAACGATCAAGCAGGTCGGGCTCTGTCATTCGGTGCAAGGCACGGCGATGGAACTGGCGCACGACCTCGACCTTCCCTACGAAGAAATCCGCTACCGCTCGGCCGGCATCAACCACATGGCCTTTTATCTCAAGTTCGAGCACCGCCAGGCGGACGGCTCCTATCGCGACCTCTATCCTGATCTCGTGCGCGCCTATCGCGAGGGCCGCGCGCCGAAGCCGGGCTGGAACCCGCGCTGCCCGAACAAGGTGCGTTACGAAATGCTGACCCGGCTCGGCTATTTCGTCACCGAAAGCTCGGAGCATTTCGCCGAATACACGCCCTATTTCATCAAGGAGGGGCGCGGCGATCTGATCGAGAAATACGGCATTCCGCTCGACGAATATCCAAAACGCTGCATCGAGCAGATCGAGCGCTGGAAAGGACAAGCGGAGGCCTATCGCTCGGCCGACCGGATCGAGGTCGAGCAATCGAGGGAATATGCCTCCTCGATCATGAACTCGGTGTGGACCGGAGAGCCGTCGGTGATCTACGGCAATGTCCGCAACAATGGCTGCATCACCTCGCTGCCTTTCGACTGCGCGGCGGAAGTGCCGTGCCTGGTCGATGCTTCCGGAATCCAGCCCACTTACATTGGCGAGTTGCCGCCGCAGCTGACGGCGCTGATCCGCACCAATATCAATGTGCAGGAGCTGACGGTGCGGGCGCTCATGACCGAGAACCGCGAGCACATCTATCATGCCGCGATGATGGACCCGCACACCGCCGCCGAGCTCGACCTCGACCAGATCTGGTCATTAGTCGACGACCTGCTTGCCGCGCATGGCGACTGGCTGCCCGCCTGGGCGCGTGGCGGACGAAAGAGCGCGGCCGCCTGAAGCTGGGTTACGTGCCGGTCTTCTCGCGCTCGACGGCGCGCCAGCCGATGTCGTGGCGATAGAAGCCCTGCGGCCAGTCGATGTGCTCGATCGCCGCGTAGGCCTTGGCCTGCGCCTCGCCGACGGTCTTGCCGAGCGCGGTTACGTTGAGCACGCGGCCGCCATTGGCGACCAGCGCGCCGCCATTGATGGCGGTGCCGGCGTGGAAAATCTGGGCGCCATCACGCTCGGCCTCGTCGAGGCCGCGGATGACCGAGCCCTTTTCCGGCGTGCCGGGATAGCCCCTCGCGGCCATCACCACGGTCAGCGCCGTCTCGTCGCTCCAGCGGATGGACATATGCGCAAGCTGGCCGTCGACAGCGGCGTTGAGCAGGACGAGCAGATCGTCCTTCAGCCGCATCATCAGCACCTGGCATTCGGGATCGCCGAAGCGGGTGTTGTATTCGATCAGCTTGGGGCCCTGGTCGGTGATCATCAGGCCGGCGAAGAGGATGCCGGCAAAAGGCGCGCCGAGATTGGCCATGCCGCGCATCGTCGGCTCGATGATCTCGCGCATGGTGCGCTCGGTCATTTCGGCCGTCATCACCGGCGCCGGCGAATAGGCGCCCATGCCGCCGGTGTTCGGCCCGGTATCGCCGTCGCCGACGCGCTTGTGGTCCTGCGCGGTGCCGAAGGGCAGCGCCGTGGCGCCGTCGCACAGGCAGAAGAAGCTCGCCTCCTCGCCGGTCAGATATTCCTCGACCACGACCTCGGCGCCGGCGGCGCCGAATGCGCCCTCGAAACAAGCCTCCAGCGCGGCGTTCGCCTCATCAGAAGTCATCGCGATGGTGACGCCCTTGCCGGCGGCAAGCCCGTCGGCCTTGATGACGATCGGCGCGCCGACCTTCTCGACATAGGCCTTGGCCGAAGCGAGATCGCCGAAGCGGCCATAGGCGGCGGTCGGAATGTTGAACTTGGCGCAAAGGTCCTTGGTGAAGCCTTTCGAGCCCTCAAGCCTTGCCGCCGCCTTGGAGGGGCCGAAGACGCGGATGCCCCAGGCGCGCAGATCATCGGCGACGCCGGCGACCAACGGGCCTTCCGGGCCGACCACGACGAGGTCGATCTTCTTTTCCTGGCAGAAGGCGGCGACGGTGGAATGGTCGGCGACGTCGAGCTTCACCAGTTCGGCGACACGGCCGATACCGGGATTGCCGGGCGCGGCATAAAGTTTCGTCAGCAGCGGCGAGGCGGAGGTCTTCCAGGCGAGCGCATGTTCGCGGCCGCCCGAGCCGAGAAGAAGAACATTCATGGCCACCTCTTGCTGATCGTCTCCCCGAACCCGCTATTGGTCCGCAGGCGACCGGTCAAGCCGTCTTGGCATTTTGGCGGCAATTGCGCACGGGAAAGCAGCGCAAACGCCGAGGATTGGCTGAAGCCTCCCGAACCTCGTCATTCTAGGGCGAAGCAAGGAGCGAAGCGACGCGCGCAGACCCTAGAATCCATGCCGTGACTTCGAAGCGTTGCCGCGGTCCAGAATTCTGCTCCGTTGCACGCCGTGGCGAAGGTCACGGAATGGATCCTCGGGTCTGCGCGTCCGCTTCGCTCCCGCTCCGCCCGTGGATGACGAGGCAGGGCCGCTCAGCTCTGATAGATAACGGGGAACCAGTCCTCGCGCAGTTTCTGGCCCGGCTTCATGTCGTGGCCGGGATAGGGCGGCGAGGTGCGGCCAGGGCGTTCGACGTAGTGCGCGTCGTCGCCGACCCAGCGCAGCGACAGCGCGCGGCGCCGCGCCGAGGTCAAATTGCCGCGCGCGCCATGCGCCGTGCGGAAATCGAACAGGATGGCGTCGCCCGGCTCCATCTCCCATTCGAGCACCTTCATCGAGGGATCGTTGTCGGGGTCGGGCACCGGCAAATAGTCGCCCTCGCCGGCATAGAAATTGGCGTCGTTCAGCCAGCGCACCGGCAGCACCATCTTTTCCCATTTGTGCGAGCCGGCGATCAGCCGCAGCGTCGCTTCCTTCACCGGATCGATCGGGATCCAGAAGCTCACCGTCTGGCTGCCATCGACGAAGTAATAGGGAATGTCCTGGTGCCAGGGCGTCGGCTTCTGCGTGCCGGGCTCCTTGACCAGGACGTGGTCGTGGAAGAACTGGGCGCTGCGCGATTGCATGACGGCGGCCGCGAGTTCTGCCGCAGGCGATTCCCTGACAATCCTGACGAATTCCGGGATGCTTCACACTCACCCAGTTGCGCTACGTCGTCGCCGTCGCCCGCTATGGCAGCGTCACCATGGCGGCCCAGGCGCTGAACGTGTCGCAGCCGTCGATCTCGGTGGCGATCGACCATGTCGAGGACGCGCTCGGCCAGAAAATCTTCGTGCGCCAGCGCGGCAGCGGCGTTGCGCTGACGTCCTTTGGCCGGAGGGCCGTCGCCAAGGCAAGGCAAGTGCTGGGCGAGGCGGACGAGCTGGCGGCGCTCGGTTCGCGCGATGCCGATGTCGGCGGCGAGCTGGTGCTCGGCTGCTTCGAGGACCTGGCGCCCTATTTCGCGCCGGCGCTGATGCGCGCCTTCGCCGAGCGCTGCCCGGCCGTCACGGTCGTCATCGGCGACGAGACCTTCGAGACGCTGGGGCGGCGCCTGGCCGACAGCGCCGTCGATCTCGGCCTCACCTATGATCTCGGGCTTCCAGGGCATTTCAAACGCGTCCTGCTGCATGAATTGCGGCCGCACGCGCTTCTGCCGGCCGGACATGTGCTGGCGGACAAGCACGCCGTCAGCCTGGCCGAGCTCGCGCAGCATCCGCTGATCACCACCGACCAGCCGCACAGCTGGCAGCACATGCTGGACCTCTTTCTCAGCCGCGGCCTGTCGCCGATAGCCCGGGCGACGACGAGCTCGTTCGAATTGCAGCGCTCCATGGTGGCCAACGGCTTCGGCGTCGCCGTCAGCTATACCAGGCCCCATGGCGACCGCAGCTATGACGGCCTGCCGCTGGTCGTAAAGCCGCTCTCCGATCCGCTGCCGATGCAGCGCATCATCCTGACGCATGACACGCGCCAGCGCCTGTCCAAGGCGGCCGTGGCTTTCATCGAGGTCGCCAAGGCATGGTTTGCCGGTCACGATGTTTTCACCGCCTGAGTTTTCAGCGCTTGAGCGACACCACGGCCGCTTGACGGCGCTGCCTGCTGCTGCCACTCCAGCGTGATGGAAACCGTCCAGTCGAAAGCGATCCAGGGCCGCGTCGCCGATGCGCCGAGCGGCCATTGGGTCTACCGCGTGCTGCCGCGCTGGCTCTGGCCTTATGCGCAGCTTGCGCGCTGGGACCGGCCGATCGGCTGGCAGCTCCTGTTATGGCCCTGCTGGTGGTCGGCAGCGCTTGCCGCGGGCGCCTATCCGCGTCCGACCGACCCGCTGCTGACGCTGCTTCCGGCGCCCTGGCATCTGGTATTGTTCTTCGTCGGCGCCGTCGCCATGCGCGGCGCCGGCTGCACCTATAACGATCTCGCCGACGAGGACATCGACAACCAGGTCGAGCGCACCCGCTCGCGGCCGCTGCCGGCCGGCAAGGTGACGCGCCGCCAGGCATGGATCTTCGTCATCATCCAGGCGCTGGTGGGCCTGGCCGTGCTCTTGCAGTTCAACAGCTTCGCCATTCCGCTCGGCATCGCTTCGCTCGTGATCGTCGCGGTCTATCCCTTCATGAAGCGCATCACCAACTGGCCGCAATTCGTGCTGGGCTTAGCCTTCTCCTGGGGCGCGCTGATGGGATGGGCGGTCGAGTTCGGCGACATCGATGACCCGGCGATCATGCTCTATATCGGCTCGATCCTGTGGGTGATCGGCTACGACACGATCTATGCGCATCAGGACAAGGAAGACGACGCCATCGTCGGCGTGCGCTCGACGGCACGGCTGTTCGGCGACAACACCAAGATGTGGCTTAGCGGGCTCTATGGCGGCGCGCTGATCTGCTTCGCCATCGCCTTCGCCTCGGCGCAGGTGCCGATCGTGGCGCTGGCGGGACTGATCGCCGCAGGCGTGCATATGGGGCGCCAGATCATCCGGCTCGACATCAACAATCCGGACCAGTGCCTGAAGCTGTTCAAGTCGAACAACCAGGTCGGCTGGCTGATCTTCCTGGGGCTGATCGGCGGTTCGGTGTGGATATGGCTGAAGCCGCTGGTGTGATCTCCCTTCTCCCCGTTCTACGGGGAGAAGGTGGCGGCAGCCGGATGAGGGGCAGCGCCAACCTTTGGAGGCAAATTGTAGCGGCGATACAGCGTCTGATCGGGTTTGTGAGGTGGCCAGACACCCAGGTCGGTGCTGCCCCTCATCGCCCTGCCGGTGTCCAGCGGATAGATGGGTAACACTTTGAACCGGATACATAGGTAACAGTTTTCTCTCCCTATGATGCGGTCGCCGCAGCGCCAAGCGGTCGGCTTGGCGCGGCGCTGCGGCGAACCAGTTTCATGTGCTTCTCATCGATGAAGCCGAGCGGATGGGTGTGGAAGCGCATCGTCCACTCGCCATCCTCGGTCTCTTCAATGGCAATCGGTTCGCCGGCCAACGTGGCCGAGACATAGATCTCGGTGCCCCGCCATTTGACCGCGCCGTTCTGGCGCACGCCGCGCACCGCTGCCTCGGTCGGATAATCGGGTTCAGGGGCTGTCTTCGGCATCGGTCGGGTCGAGGGGCGGTAATGCTGTGCCGGGGTGTCCATGCCCAGCGCCTCGTGCGGACGCTCCTCATTGTAGCTGCGCCGGAAGTTCTCGAAGGCCCTGGCTTGAGCCGCTTTGTCAGCCTTCGGTGCATCGGCCATCGGCAGCATGGTCAGATGGAAACGCTCATGGCGCCCGTTCTGCTGCGGCTTGCCTGGCTGGATGCGCTCCAGGGCGATGCCGAGCTTAATGAAGCGCACTGCCAGCGGCGTCAGCCCTGTGACGCCGGCCGACGCAAAGGGTGGGCCATTGTCGCTTCGAATGCGATCCGGCAGACCGTTTTCCTCAAACAATCGCTCAAACACCGGCCACGCCTCCTCGTCGGCCGTCGAGCCCGTCGCCTCGAGCCCCAGCAGGTAGCGGCTCAATGCATCCATCACCGTCAATGGCTCGCAGCGCCAGCCGTCACGGGTCCGGAACCAGCCCTTGTGGTCTACCGTCCACACCGCATTCGGCGCCGCAGGCTCCGGCCATGGCCCATTGCCCACAGCCCGCCAGCGCCGGCGCCGGCGTCCCACAAGACCATGCCGCTTCAGGATCTCGCCAGCTGTCGAGACTGCCGGCCAGCCACAACTGGGCTCCGCCCGCTTCAGCCGCGCCATGATCTTCTTCGGCCCCCACAGCGGATGCGCTTCCTTCTCCGCCACGATCCGCTCCACCAGCTCGGCTGCCGTTGCTCGGCCGTGATCGAGCGGCGCCCGCAGCCGGTCGTGCAGGCCTTCCGGCCCGGTCTCCCGGTAACGCCCAAGCCATTTGTAGCCGGTCTTGCGTGAGATCTCGAAGGCCGCGCAAAGCTGCGTCATCGTCTCCTCGCCAGCTAGGCATTCAACAACAAAACGAAGCCGCTCATCCATGATGCCAGTCTCTCGCCAAACCATCGCCGGTCCTCCCGGCTGGCAAGAAAACTGTCACCCATCTAATCGGTCCATTCTGTTACCTATCTATCCGGTTCGGACACCGGGCACTTCTCCCCGTATAGAGACGGGGAGAAGAAACCTACTCCCTTGCAATGATCTCCTGGCCGTCGATGACGAGCCTCAGGCCCAGATTGCCGGCCTTGCGGCGGGCGAGGAAGCGCGGGCGGCGCGTGGTGGAGACGCGGCCCTTGCGGCGCTCCTGCGGCGGCAGCGCCTTGATGGCGGCGCCGAGCGATTCTTCCAGCGTGCGGGCAATGCCGTCGGCCTCGATCAGCAGCATCGGCAGGCGATAGGCGTCGGCCCAGGCGCGCCAGTCGGCGGCGACGTCCTCGAGATCGTCGGCGACCAGCAGCGGCACCGAGAGCATCGGATCATTGTGCAGGAGCTCGAGCGTCACGGTGACGTTGCCGTCCGGATCCTCCATGGCGCGCGCGGCAACGCCGCGGAACGCCTTGGCGGGCAGCGCGATGATCGCCGGCAAACCGCTCATCTCCAGCATGCGGCGGATGACGGCGCCGCGCTGGTCGATGGTGAAGGTCACATCGCCATAGTCGTCGCGGGTGGCGTAGCTCACCATCTGCGGCAGGCGAAATGGGTCGAGACGCATGTTGCGCCCGGCCCAGACTGGCTTCAGTCCAGTGTTCATCGATGTCTTCCCTGTTACTCCTGAGGGCCGTTTTCCGGTTCTCTCAGGGCCGGTTTTTCCGGCCTCGTTATGGGAAGAAATGTTAGCGCTGGCTTCTTACCGGCGCGCTTAAGAAAGTCGGTTAAATTTTGCTGATCTCAGGGATGGTTATCGGAATGCGACCGTCCACCAGATATGGGAAGGATCAGATAACCTTACCGGGATTCATGATGCCTGCGGGATCGAAGGCGGCCTTCACCCGGCGCATCAGGTCGATGGCCATCGGCGGCGCCGTGGCGATCAGCTCGTCGCGCTTCAGCTGACCTATGCCGTGCTCGGCCGAGATCGAGCCGTGGAAGGAGCGCACGACATCGTGCACGGCCTTGTTCATCGGGTGATAGAGCTCGAGGAACGGCTCGTCCTGCCAATCCACCGGACGCGAGATGTTGTAGTGCAGATTGCCGTCGCCCATGTGGCCGAAGCAGACCACACGCGCGCCGGGGCAGACGCCTTCCACCACGCCGGCCGCCTTATCGATGAAGTCGGGGATCGAGGCGATCGGCACGGAGATGTCGTGCTTGATCGAGGCCCCCTCAGGCTTCTGGCATTCGGGCAGCGTCTCGCGGAAATTCCAGAAGGCGTCGCCCTGGGCCAGGCTTGCCGACACCACCGCGTCGCCGACGATGCCTTGCTCGAGGCCGGCTGACAGGATCTCCTCGATCAGCGCCTTGCCGTCCTCCTCGGAGCGTCCGGACGAAATCTGCATCAGCACATACCACGGCCAGTCGTCGGCCAGCGGCCGCGTGATGCCTTGCCCGTGCTTCAGCGTGAAATCATAAGGCCTTCTGGCGATCAGCTCGAAAGCTGTGAGCGAAGCTCCGGCGCGGTCCATCGCCAGCGTGAACAGCGAAAGCGCGTCTTTCGGGGACGACGGCAGGCCGGCAAAGGCGACCTCCCTGCCCTTCGGCTTCGGGAACAGTTTCAGCACCGCGGCGGTGATGACGCCGAGCGTGCCTTCGGCGCCGACGAAGAGGTTCTTCAGATCGTAGCCGGTGTTGTCCTTCTTCAATTTGCGCAGG
Source organism: Mesorhizobium sp. M2A.F.Ca.ET.046.03.2.1 (assembly GCF_003952425.1). Lineage (NCBI taxonomy): Bacteria > Pseudomonadati > Pseudomonadota > Alphaproteobacteria > Hyphomicrobiales > Phyllobacteriaceae > Mesorhizobium > Mesorhizobium sp. M2A.F.Ca.ET.046.03.2.1. Next base: position 727,306 of record NZ_CP034449.1, read on the forward strand.
TCGTCGAACACCTCGCCGGTCGGCAGCACCACCTCGACGCCGAGACAGAGCTCGCGCGCATTGCCATAGGCAAGCACGCCCGTGCCGCCAGCATTGGAGGAGAGATTGCCGCCGATCTGGCAGGAGCCTTGCGCGGCGAGCGAGAGCGGAAAGAGCCGGTCGGCGGCGTCGGCCGCCTCCTGCAGCGTCTGCAGGATGACGCCGGCCTCGACGGTCACCGTGTTCGACAAGACATCGATCTCGCGGATGCGGTTCAGCCGCGACAGCGACAGCACGATGTCGTGACCGGATTTGTCCGGCACCTGCGCGCCGACCAGCCCGGTGTTGCCGCTCTGCGGCACGATCGGCGTACCAGTCTCGGTCGCAAGCCGCATGATGCGGCTCACTTCCTCGACGCTGGCGGGCCTCAGCACCAGCGACGTGCGGCCATGCCAGAGGCCGCGCCGCTCGGTGATGTAGGGCGCGATGTCGGCCTGGTCGCGCAAGGCATATTTGTCGCCGACGATTGCCGCGAAGCGGTCGATGACGGCAGGGTCGAGGTCGAAGGGCTGATCGTTCATGGCGGCAAGAACCTATGGCGCTCAGGCCTGCTTGTCACGGGGGGCAGCGGCGCGCGCGAGCCGGTCGTTGATCGCCTCGCCCAGCCCCTCGAAAGGGATCGGCTCGACGGCGATGGTGGCGGCGCCGCTGCGGTCGAGCGCCTGCATGGCGGCAAAAAGGTTGCTGGCCGCCTCGCGCAGGTCGCCGGCCTCGGAGAGATTGCGCATAGCAGCCGCATTCTGCCAGCCCTCGGCGCGGTTGCGGCCGAAGGCAAGCAATGCTTCGCCCCTCACGATCTGTTGAACATTGAGCCGCATCGCCGCACCCGGCGCGTAATGCGAGGCAAGCATGCCCGGCGCCTCGATGCCGGTAGCGCCGCGCACCAGTTTCGCGCCGGCGGCGGCCTCGATCTCCTCGGCGCCGATGCCGCCCGGCCTGAGCAGCCGCAATTTGCCGTCCTCGACCTTGAGGATGGTCGATTCCAGTCCGACGGGCGTCGCGCCTCCATCCACGACCAGCTTGATCCTGTCGCCGAGATCGGCGGCGACCGCCTGCGCCGTCGTGCCGGAAATCCTGCCTGAGGAATTGGCGCTGGGGGCGGCAAGCGGCCGGCCGAGCCGCGCGATCAGCTCGCCGCCGAACCCGCGCGGCATGCGCAGCGCGATCGTATCCAGCCCCGCGGTGACCAGCGGATGGATGCCATTGTCCGCGCGCTGCGGCAGCACCAGCGTCAGCGGGCCGGGCCAGAAGGCTTGCGCGAGTTTTGCCGAGAGCGGGTCGAAGCCGGCAATGTGGTCCGCCATCGCGCGATCGGCGACATGGGCGATCAGCGGGTTGAAGCGCGGCCGGCCCTTCGCCTCGAAAATGCGCGCCACGGCAACGCCGTTGGTGGCATCGCCAGCCAGGCCGTAAACCGTCTCGGTCGGGATGGCGACGACGTCGCCGGCTTTAAGCAACGCCAAAGCCCGCTCAAGCGCCTCGCCAACCGCCAATATCTCAGCCAAATTTGCCACCAGTCTCAAACATGCCGGTCCCGTAATACGACGGCTTCCATCGGGCAAGGGCGGGCATTGGCGATTTATCAATCCCTAAAATGTTAAGTTTCCGCGCAAGCCCGCTTCAATTTGCCGGCCTTAAGGTGCGGACCGGTGGTTACCGGCTGGGGAGTTTTTGTAATGCGTTTGCTCGGAGCGTTCGGCATCGGCCTTTTGGCAATGAACGGCGCGGCGCAGGCGTCGTCGATCGTCGTAGTCGGACCCTCGACGTCGACGCCTTCGGTGGTCAGGCTGGACGCGATCGATCCGGCCAAGCTGTCGGCGCTCTCCGCGCCATCGATGATTGCGCTGGGCGATCCCGTGCCCGCCGTCACCGACGAAAAGGTCGCGGCTATTCCCGAAAAGTCCGGGCATCAGCCGGCGCCGATGATCATCCGCGGCGGCATTGTCGGCGGCGCCTTCGCAACGCCCGCGGCGGCGAAGCCCACGGCACCGGCAACCACAACCGCGGCCGCGCCGGCAAACGGCACTTCGCCGGCAACGCCTGCCAACGGCACCGCCTCCGCTTCGAAGGGCAACGACAAGGCCGGCAGCCAGCCCACCGCGACAGCCAATGCGTCGGGCGGCGCGCAGCCGAAAAATGCCCAGCCGCTGCCGCGCGTCGGCAAGGCGATGTAGATCACACTCAATACCGCTTCAATGTGCTAACCGCTTGGCTCGATCCCCGTCATCGGGATCGGGCACGATGGCGCTGACGTTTCAAAAAGGGGGATTTCATGACCGTTTCGAAAGCAATGGCCGTTGCCGGACTGGTGGTGGCGGCGACACTGGTGACGGGTTCGGCGCGAGCCGACGACATGCTCGGCTCTTACGTCGCGCGGATTTCCGATCGCGATCACCGCGCCAGCGACGGCTATCCGCTGAGCAGCGCGGCGCAGATGGTGCGGCAGGACCGCGCCAATTGGCACAAGTTCCATCGGCGCGACAGCGATGACCAGGGCGATCCCTGGTTCCGCAGCGACGGCTCGCGCGCCGACCTGCAGCGCATGCTGGAACGCGGCGGCGCCATGGGCAGCGCGACAAGGCGCGCCATCGTCAATGGCGAGCCGCTGATCGAGGTGGATGTCTTTTCCGACAGCGTGCGCGTCAGCATCGTGGAAGATTGAGGCGTCAATCTTCCTGATCGACGGGGCGATTCTCCCTGGAAGGCTGATCCGGCTAGCCTGACGAAAAGGGGCGACGCGAAACGCGCCGCCCTTCATTCTTCAAACGACTGCAGACGGCTCAGGCCGCTTCTTCCTTATCGTCGTCTTCGTCGTCGCCGTCTTCATCCTCGCGGTCTTCCTCATCGTACTCGGACAGGTCCGTGGCTTCGACCGCCGCGGCGGCAGCATGGTCGAGGATGTCGTCGGAAGCGGGTTCGACGGCCTCGGCGGCGGCCGGGGTCTCTTCAATCAGGTCGATATCGTCAACGGAATTCATGGCATGCCTCCGTGTTTGGGGAACGTCTTTTGTCTGATGCATGTCGTTGTCCCGGAACCGCTGCGCAGTTCCGGGCGACATGCATCGGTTCTCCCACGCGGAGGTCATCGCCGTATGACTGTAAGCCGGCTCCGGGGTACTAATTTTCGAGCGCAAAATTGTTGAAGCCTACCCGCATCCTAGCGGATGCGGGTAGGTCCAAATGTGCGACGTTTCGAGCCGTCAGCCGACGATTTTTGAAAAATCCGCGACCTGGTCGGTGGCGGCGCGGATGCGGGCAAGCAGCGCCAGGCGGTTGGCGCGCACGGCCTGGTCCTCATCATTCACGAGAACGCCTTCAAAAAATGAATCAACCGGTTCGCGCAACACGCTAAGCGCCAGCATGGCGGCGGAAAAATCTTCGTTTTGAATCGCTTGGCCGGCTTCCTTCTCGGCCTGATTCACCGCGGCATAGAGCTTCTTTTCCGCGTCTTCGCGGAACAGAGCCGGCTCAACGGTCTCGGCGACCAGCGTTTTCTTCTTCTCTTCGGCGGCCAGGATGTTGGCGGCGCGCTTGGTGCCGGCGAGCAGGTTCTTGCCCTCGTCGGTGTCGAGCAAGGAGCCCAGCGCCTCGACGCGACGCACGATCTGAAGGAGATCGTCGTTCGGCGATTGGCCGATCTCCCCCCTTGTGGGGGAGATGCCCGGCAGGGCAGAGGGGGGCGCGACAGAATGTGAGGCCGGCGGGACAGCGCCCCCCTCTGTCGGCTTCGCCGACATCGCCCCCACAAGGGGAGAGATTGGGCGCGAACCCGCTGACAGCACGGCATCGATCAAGTCATGGCGTGCACCGCTTTCACGCAGATAGACCTTCAGGCGATCGTGGAAGAAGGCGAGGAGATCGGACGACTGATCTGTGCCGCCTTTGAAGTTCGCGAAGGCCTTGGCGAAGAGGGACGTCAACGCCAGACGGATACGGTTCTCTATAAGGATCCTGACCACGCCAAGTGCTGCTCGGCGCAGAGCGAACGGATCCTTGCTGCCCGTAGGCTTTTCATCGATCGCCCAGAAGCCGGTCAGCGTATCGAGCTTGTCGGCAAGCGCGACGGCAACCGACACCGGATCGGTCGGCACGCGGTCGGAAGGACCCTGCGGCTTGTAGTGTTCCTCGGCGGCCGCGGCTACGGATGCATCCTCGCCCTGCAGAAGCGCGTATTTGCGACCCATGGCCCCTTGCAGTTCGGGGAACTCGCCTACCACCTCGGTCTGCAGATCGGCCTTGGCGAGCACGGCCGCGCGGGCGACCAAAGCGCTATCAGCGCCGACGATCGGGGCCAGTTCTTGCGCGAGCCGCCTGATGCGCTCAACGCGCTGCCCCTGCGTGCCGAGCTTGGCATGGAAGGTCACGTTGAGGTGGTCGAGCCGCGCCATGCGCTGGTCGAGCGGCTTCTTCAGATCCAGGCCGAACTTCGCCGCCGATTCCGCGAGCTGGTCGAGGTCCGGCAGGCCGCTCTGGTCGGTCTTCCAGAAATAGAGCGCGTCGGACAGGCGCGCCCGCACCACCTTGCCGTTGCCATAGGCGATCTCCTTGCCGCCATCGTTCGCCTCGATGTTGGCGACCAGGATGAAGCGGTTCGAGAGATCCTCGCCGGCGCCCTGCGGCCGGGTGACGAAGCATTTCTGGTTGGCGCGAATGGTGAGGCGGATGACTTCGCCCGGAATGGCGAGGAAATCCCGCTCGAATTCGCCCATCAGCACGACCGGCCATTCGACCAGACCGGAGACTTCCTCCAGCAGGCCCTCGTCCTCGACCAGGTCGAGGCCATTGGCGAAGGCGAGATTGCGGGCGTCGTGAAGGATGATCTCCTTGCGCCGGTCGGCATCGAGCACGACCTTGGCCGCTTCGAGCTTCGCCACATAGTCGTCGAAGCGGCGCACCGTGATCGGGCCCGGCGCATGGAAGCGATGGCCATAGGTGACGTTGCCGGCGCGGATGCCATCGATCTCGAAATCGACCACGACCGGCTCCTCTGTCTCCGGACCGAAGGTGCAGACGATCGACTGCAGCGGGCGCACCCAGCGCAGCGAGCCGGGTTTTGCCGAGGCCGGCCCCCAGCGCATCGATTTCGGCCAGGGGAAGCTCTTGATGATGCCCGGCACCAGCTCGGCGATGATCTCTTCGGCCGCCCTGCCCGGCTTCGAGATGTGGGCGACGTAGAAGTCGCCCTTCTTCGGATCGGAATGGACATGCGCCTCGGCGATCGACGACAGGCCGGCCTTGCGCAGAAAACCCTGCACCGCCTGCTCGGGCGCGGTGGTCGAGGGACCCTTGATCTCCTCGCGAATGTCCTTGGAGCGCGCCGTCAGGCCACGGATGTCGAGCGCCAGCCGGCGCGGCGTCCAATATTCGCACGCCGCCTCATAGGTGAGACCCGCCTCGACCAGACCGTCGGTCAGCATCTTCCTGAGGTCGCCGGCAGCCTTGCGCTGCATGCGGGCGGGAATCTCTTCCGAGCGAAGTTCTAGCAGTAGGTCAGGCATGATTAGGCTCCCACCCTCCCCTTGATGGGGAGGGCCGGCGCGTCAGCGCCGTCACGAATGGGCGGGAAATAGCAACTCGGCCGGCCGCTGTCACCCCGCTAGGAGATCGCCTCTTCAAGCGATTTCACGGAATTTTTCAGCCAACTGTCGGGACGGCTCAGGGTCGGTCATCCTTGGAGCAAACCTTCCCATGAACCGAACGCGGCGCTGAAGCGACAAACGCTCAGGCAGAGACCTATTGGCTGAACGACGATGAAGACGGCATCGAGAACCCTGCAGATCCTGGCGCTCAGCGCCTGCTTCGCCGCGCAGATGCATGGCGTGATCACGATGCCGGGGGTCAGGCAGGCCATGCGCACGATCGATGGCGCAACGGCGCAGGTCGTGTTGCCGGTCGGCGCCGCCGCCGAGACCGTGAAAGCCGTACCGGCTTAGAGCAAGCCGCCGTTTCACTGAAACTGCGAATTCGCTCTATCTTGTTTTGACGCAATTCCGGACGGAAAACCGCTACGCACTTTTCCTGGAATTGCTCTAAGCCGCTGCCAGCCCGCCAGCCCGCGTCTTCAGGAACGCCTCGCCGCACGCCTTGGCCAGATTGCGCACGCGCAGGATGTAGCTTTGCCGCTCGGTGACCGAGATCACGCCGCGCGCGTCGAGCAGGTTGAAGACATGGCTTGCCTTGATGCACTGGTCGTAGGCCGGAAAGACCATCCGGTGCATCGGAAGATTGTCGCTCGGCTTGGGCGTGCCGGCATCGAGCAGCGCCTTACACTCGGCCTCGGCGTCCTCGAAATGCCTCAGCAGCATCGCGGTGTTGGCGAATTCGAAATTGTGGCGCGAATATTCCTGCTCGGCCTGCAGGAAGACATCGCCGTAAGTGACCTTCTCGGCGCCTTCGCGGCCGTTGAAATTCAGGTCATAGACATTGTCGACGCCCTGCACATACATGGCGAGCCGCTCCAGGCCGTAGGTCAGTTCGCCCGCCACCGGCGCGCATTCGATGCCGCAGACCTGCTGGAAATAGGTGAACTGGGAGACTTCCATGCCGTCGCACCAGCATTCCCAGCCGAGCCCCCAGGCGCCAAGCGTGGGGCTTTCCCAATCGTCCTCGACGAAGCGGATGTCGTGCAGCAGCGGATCGACGCCGATCGCTTCCAGCGAGCCGAGATAAAGCTCCTGCAGGTTCGGCGGATTGGGCTTCAGGATCACCTGGTACTGGTAATAATGCTGCAGACGGTTCGGGTTCTCGCCGTAGCGGCCGTCCTTCGGCCGGCGCGAGGGCTGCACGTAAGCGGCGTTCCAGCGCAGCGGACCAAGCGCGCGCAAGGTGGTCGCCGGATGGAAGGTGCCGGCGCCGACTTCCATGTCGTAGGGCTGCAGGATGAGGCAACCATAGTCCGCCCAGTAATTGTGCAAGGTCAGGATCAGCCCCTGGAAGGAGCGGCTGGGATGCATATGGGCAGGGATCTCGATGGTCACGGCGGCCTCGGAAAGCGCAGGATGACGCTTCCCTAGTTGCCGGGCCGCCGAGCGTCAAGGCAGCGGCCCACATCCGGCAAGGCGGAAGCTTTGCGGCAGGCTGGCCCATTGCTGTCGAGCGGCGGCCGCGGTTTGCTCCGTTCCACGTCAACGACAGAGGTTTCGCCATGTCTGGTCAACTTGCCGTCCGCCCCGTCACAAGGCAGGATTACGAGCAATGGCTGCCGCTCTGGGACGGCTACAACGCGTTCTACGGACGCTCCGGCCCGACGGCGCTTGCCGGCGAGATCACGCAGATGACCTGGTCGCGCTTCTTTGACGCCTATGAGCCGGTGCATGCGCTGGTGGCCGAGCGCGAAGGCAGTCTGCTCGGCCTAGTCCACTATCTCTATCACCGCTCCACGACGTCGATCGCGCCGAGCTGCTATCTGCAGGATCTCTTCACCACGCAGGCCGCGCGCGGCCAGGGCGTCGGCAGGGCGCTGATCGAAGACGTCTACGAACGCGCCCGTGAAGCGGGCGCGAACCGCGTCTACTGGCTGACGCATGAGACGAACCACGCGGCGATGCAGCTCTACGACAAGGTCGCCGAGAAGTCCGGGTTCGTGGTGTACAGAAAGATGTTCTGAAAATGCCGCGGGGCCCCGAAGGGCCCCGCCAGAAATCAATAGCACACCGCTCAGCCCTTCGGCGCGGGCGTCGGATCCGGCTTCACCTTCGGGGTTTCCTGCGCGGTGTTGGATTCGATCGGCGGCAGGCCCTTGAGCAGCTTCTGCTGCAGGGTGGCGAGCACATCCGGGTCCGGCTTCAGGTCGCGCGCCTGGGTCCACTGATAGGTGGCCTCGAGCTTGCGGCCGACACGCCAGTAAGCGTCGCCGAGATGGTCGTTGAGGACGGGATCTTCCGGCTTCAGCGAGACGGCGCGCTCCATCTCGCGCACGGCGTCGTCGAAGCGGCCCATGCGGAAATAGGCCCAGCCCAGCGAATCGACGATGTAGCCGTCGTTCGGCCGCAGATCCACGGCCTTCTGGATCATCGCCAGGCCCTCCTTGAGGTTCATGTTCATATCGACCCAGGAATAACCGAGATAGTTCATGACCTGCGGCTGGTCGGGCTGCAGCTCCAGCGCCTTGCGGAAATTGGGTTCGGCCTTCGGCCATTCCTTCAGCCGCTCATAGGCGATGCCGCGCTGGTAGAAGATGTTCCAGTTGGCGGCGGTCGGCGACTTCAGCTGCTCGACGGCCTTGTCGTAGAGATTGGCGGCCGAACGGAAATCTTCCTTCGAGCCATAGACGCCGCCGAGCGCCAGATAGGCGCGCATGTCGTCCGGGTGCTTGTCGAGATAGGCCTTGAGGTGGGAAATCGCCTCGTCATGCTTGTCGAGATCGGCAAGGTTGAGGCCGATCTGCAGGTCGGAGAGCTCTTTCAGCGGCGAGGATTCCGGAATGCGGCGGTAGAGCGCGACCGCGCCCTCGCCATCTTTCAGCTGCTCGGCAACGGCGGCAAGCTGCACAAGGGCCGCGTCGCTGTCCGGCTTCAGCGCCAGCGCGTATTGCAGGTAAAGCCGCACGAAAGGCTCGCCGCCGCCGCGGTTGAGCGCGGTGGCAAGGTCGAGCAGGATTTCGGACGCGCCGTCGGCCGGGCGGGCGACCAGCGGCTCGATCTTGTCGCCCTTGGCGATGCGGTCGCGCAGCGTGGTGATCTCGAGCTTGCCCGGGGCGAAGGCTTCCGCCTGGTTCAACACCGCCTCGGCCTTCGACTTGTCGCCCTTGCGGGCGAGGAAGGAGGCATAAGCCTGGGCATTGCGCATCCAGGTTTCGGGCGCGGAGCCACCGGCCGCGGTGTCGGCCAAGGTGGCGGCGTAGATCGCATCGGCCTTGTCGCTGAGGCCGGCGGCATCGGCGATCAGCGCACGGTGGAACGACTTGAACAGGCCGAACCAATCGGGGCCTTTCAGCTTGTCGATGGCATCCATGGCCTCGGACGCGTTGCCGGCGCCCTGCTTGGCCCAGCCGTCCATGACGCCGGAAAGCAGCCGGTCGAGGTCGGATTCGAGCGACAGCTTCAGCCAGTACTGCGCCTTGGCGTAGTCCTTCTTGTGGAAGGAATCGATGGCCAGCGCCAAGCGCGAGAAGCGCTCGACATCGGGCACTTCCTTCAGCTTGTCGGCATAGACCAGCGATTCCTCAAAGCGGCCCTGCGAGACCAGCGCCAGCATCAGGCTCTGCTGCAGGTCCTTGTCATCAGGGGCAAAGGCCAGCGCCTGCTTGTAATAGGCGATCGCGTCGTCGAGGTCGTTGTCGCTTTCGGCGATATGGGCCGCAAGATAGGCGCCCGAGAAAGACGTGATCTGCAGCGGTTGGGCTTCTTCCTTGGCCTGGACCGGCAGCACCCAGAGCGCCACTCCGGTCAAAAATGCCAGCCTCGTCAGCCAGCGCGCACGTCCTTGCCGCATCGTATCCCTTTCAGCCAGACGCGATCCCGCCCTTGGCGGACCGCCCACAGACTCGATCTTTTCCGGCCAAAGCATGGCCTTTTTGGGGTCGGGCTTCAATCGCCGAGCGAATCACAATGCAATCATCCGGCTTAAAAAACGATGCCAGTCAGCGAAAATATGCGGATCGGCGGCCGAATTTTGACATAAGCGGGCTAAAGGCGCGTTCCGTAAAAGCCGCTCGCCGCGACCGCGCCGCACAGCTCGAACCACTCGCAGCCCGGGCACGCCTTGCGCGTCAGGCCGGAAGAAAAGGCCTCGCGCATGCGCGCGAGGGTAGAGGGATCGAGCTCGAGCCAAGCGCCGGCCGGGAGCGGCCGGCCGAGAAGACCGGCGACATCGCGAGCCGCGACGTCATCGCGCCCGGCAGCGCTTTCGCCCAGGCAGTGCGGCTCGCTCTCACTCAGCAGCGGGGCGCAGATGTCGTCAGGGCCGGAAACGATCAAGATATCCTCGCCGCCGGCCAGGCGCTTCACTACAACGTCGTAGTTGGCGGTGAAGGCCGGCGAGTAGCCCTTGCCGACATAGGTCAGCAGGCAAAGCAGATGATGGGCACGCAGCCTGACGGTCATCTGGTGTCGGGTTCGGTCATCCGCCCGGCGGCTTACCGAGGATCGGCCGGCCGGTTGCCCGAAAACAGCTTCAGCGTCGCGGCACCCAGCGCCGACTTGAGCAGGCCGCCGACGATGAAGGGCAGGAAGCCGAAGGTGATCGCCTTCTCGGCGCCGATCATGACGGCAAGCCACACGGTGCCCAGAACCAGGCAAAGCAGGTTGCCGATGAGCATGGCGGCGAAGGCAAGCATGACGCGGTTGCCGTTCCAGCCGCGCTCGGCCAGCCAGCCGACGACGGCGCCGACGACCGGGAAGGCGAAGAGGTAGCCGCCGGTCGGACCGACGAAATGCTGCACGCCGGCGGCGCCGCCCGCCAGAACCGGAAAGCCGGCCGCGCCTTCAACCAACCAGGCGGCGATGGTCAGCGCGCCGAAGCGCCAGCCGTAGAGCGCGCCGACCAGCGTGACGGCGAAGGTCTGCATGGTCACCGGAACCGGCACCATCGGCACCTCGATGTAGGAGGACAGCGCCAAGAACAGCGAGCCGATGATCACGGCGCCGATCTGCCAGGCGAGCGAACGGCTGTGCAGCTTGAGCGGGCTGAAGGACGGCTTGTCGATCGAAACGGTTGCGTTGGTCACGGTGTCTTCCCTGGTTGGTATGAAATTATAGATAATTTTGCGACTTCATCTATTATCGAATCCATATTTTGAAACGGATAGCAAGCCTGCAGGTTCGTCATCCACGGGCGGAGCGGGAGCGAAGCGGACGCGGAGACCCGAGGATCCATGCCGTGACGCATGGGCGTCGGGACGATGCAAAACGGCGCTATGTTCTGCACCGCCTCTATTTTTCGGCGAAGGTAACGGCATGGATTCCAGGGTCTGCGCGCGTCGCTTCGCTCCTTGCTCCGCCCTGGAATGACGAAGTTGAGAGGCCTCGGCTAATTGCCAATCGCCCGTCACTACCCCACGATGGCGAAGGCGTCGCGGGTGCGGCCGGAGGCGGTCTTGACCGGCTTCTGGCCGATCCATTGCACGTGGCGGCCGAGCGTGGCGGCGGCCGATTCGGTGTTGCCTTGCCGCAGCGCGCTGAGAATCGCCCGGTGGTCCTGGTCGGTGCGGGTTTCCCACTCCGAGCGCCAGGCGGCGAACAGGAAGCGCGCGCTCGCCGCGTGCAGGTCGTCGATGGTGGAGAGCAGGCGCGGCATGTTGCAGGGCGCCAGGATAAGCCGGTGGAAGGTGCGGTTGGCCTCTTCCCAGGAGCGGACGTCGCGGGATTTGTCGCCAGCCTTGGTCGCTTCCTCGGCCTGGTCGAGGATCGACGCCGTCAGATGCGGCGCGGCATGTCGCAGCGCCAGCACTTCCAGCGCCGCGCGCATCTCGGCCACCTCCCTTACCTCACCGAGATCGAAGGAGGCGACGCGCACGCCGCGCCTGGGCTCGCTGATCGCCAGGCCTTGCGCCTCCAGGCGGCGAAAGGCCTCGCGCACCGGGACGTGGCTGGTTTTGAATTCCTCGGCGACATGGTCCTGGCGCAGCCGCGAGCCGGGCTCGATCGCGCCCGAAATGATGCGGTCCGCCAGTTCCTTGCTGATGCGGACGGCGATCGTGTCTTCTGTGCTGGCCATATTTATAGATAATTTGCCGGGCCGCTCTTTGTCGAGACGGCCAAAGCGGGATTCACAGGCGCCCTGCCCGGCGAATGCCAGCCAAGTCCCAGGAAGACAGACAGGCTCAGTTGACGCGGCTGATGCAGAAATCGATGACGTCGAGCAGCGCCGACTTCTGCGGCGTCGCTTCCAGCGGCGCCAGCGCGTCGCGGGCGATCTCGCCGAAATGGCGGGCGCGGCTGATCGTGTCGGCGATGGCGCCGTGGCGGGCCATCAGGCCGATCGCCTTTTCGAGCCCGGCATCGTCGGTGACGTTTTCCTCGATGGCGCGCTTCCAGAAGCTGCGCTCGGCCTTGGTGCCGCGCCGGTAGGCGAGGATCACCGGCAGCGTCACCTTGCCCTCGCGGAAATCGTCGCCGACATTCTTGCCGAGATCCGTGCTCGACCCGCCATAATCCAGCGCGTCGTCGATGAGCTGGAAGGCAAGGCCGAGATTCATGCCGTAGGAGCGCAATGCGGCGCGGTCGGTGCGCGAGGCCTGGGCGATCACCGGCCCGACTTCGGCGGCGGCCGAGAACAGCGCCGCGGTCTTGGCCTTGATGACGGCGAAATGCTCGTCCTCGGTGGTGTCGAGGTTCTTGGCGGCGGCAAGCTGCATCACCTCGCCCTCGGCGATGATGGAGGCGGCGGTCGACAGGATGTCCAACGCTTCCAGCGAGCCGACCTCGACCATCATGCGGAAGGCCTGGCCGAGCAGGAAATCGCCGACCAGAACGCTCGCCTGGTTGCCCCAGATCATGCGCGCCGTCTTCTTGCCGCGGCGCAAGGCGCTCTCGTCGACCACGTCGTCATGCAGAAGCGTCGCCGTGTGCATGAATTCGACCGCGGTGGCGAGCTTGACATGGCCTTCGCCCGAATAGCCGAACATCTGCGCGGCGGCGAGCGTCAGCATGGGCCTGAGCCGCTTGCCGCCGGAAGAGATCAGGTGGTTGGCGATCTCCGGGATCATCTCGACGTCGGAGCCGGCCTTGGACAGGATCAGTTCGTTGACGCGTCCCATGTCGGCGGCCGTCAGATCGATCAGATCCTTGATGGAAGCGGGTTCCCGCTTTCCTTCGATGTTGAGAACGACACCCACCACGACAACTCCCGTCTACATTGACGCGCACGAGCAGCGCGCACCCACGGCACCCTTTGATCCCGCGCCGACTCTAGGGCGGCACAACCGGACACGGCAAGAGGCGAATTGGCGCGCTCTGCCGACGCTGTGTTTACCCGCACGTTTACATGAACGCCGCAACCTGCGATTTTCGTTCCATGATCGAGCTTGTCCGCACCAATGACGCCGTCGTGATCTCCTTTGTCGAATCGCTGATGCGCGACGCCGGCATCGCCTGTTTCGTCGCCGACCTGAATATGAGCGTGCTGGAAGGGTCCATCGGCCTTTTGCAGAAGCGTGTCATGGTCGACGCCGACAAGGCCGACGTGGCGCGCCGCATCCTCAAGGATGCCGGCATCGAAAACGAGATCCGCCAAAAATAATGGCAGCGACAACCGCCCCAGATACGCCGGCGCATACGGTCGATGCCTTCCATCGCGGACGCTTCTGGCTGGTGCAGCCTAGCCAGGGCGGTCATCGAGCCGGCATGGACGCCATGATGCTGGCGGCCGCCGTGCCGTCCCGCTTTTCCGGCCGGCTCGCCGATTTCGGCGCCGGGGCTGGTGCTGCCGCGCTTGCCGTGCTGTCGCGGTGTCCGTCGGCGCAGGCCGTGCTCGTCGAGCGCTCCGCCGAAATGGCGGGGTTCGCCGCCGCCACGCTCTCGCATCCCGGCAATGCGCATCTCGGCAACCGCGCCTCGGTGCTGACGGCCGACGTGACGCTGACCGGCCGGGCGCGGGCCGAGGCCGGGCTTCCCGAAAATTCCTTCGACTTCGTCATCATGAACCCGCCTTTCAACGCCGCCGAGGATCGCTCGACGCCAGACGCGCTGCGCCGGCAGGCGCATGTGGGCGAGGATGGGCTGTTCGAAAGCTGGATCAGGAGCGCCGCCGCCGTCGCCAGGCCGCGCGGCGGGCTGGCCGTCATCGCCCGGCCCGAGCAGCTCGTTGCCATCCTCGATGCAATCGAAGGGCGCTTCGGCGACGCCGAATTGCTCTGCGTGCATCCGCGTCCGGACGCGGCGGCGATCCGCATCGTCGTCAGGGCGGTGCTCGGGGCGCGCGGGAAACTGTCGATCCGCCCGCCGCTCGCCTTGCACGGACCATCCGGCAACGCGCCGACGGAGCGGACGGAAATGATCAACAACGGCCTGGCATCGCTGTTCGGCGATTGATCCTGGGCCGGCGATCCGGCATTGCCGTTGGCCGGCGAATGCCTACATGGCAGGCAAGGTGACATCGCGCCCGAAAGACATTACCGACTTGCCTGATCTCACCCTGCTCCTTTGCATCTTGTCCGGAGACACCCGTTCGTGAAACGCCTTTTCAACCGCCTGCTGCCGAAATCCTGGCGCTCGACAGTCGTCACCATTCCGGTCATCCGGCTGCAAGGCACCATCATGGCCGGCGGCGGCCAGTTCCGGCCGAGCCTGTCGCTCGCCTCGACGGCCGGCCTCATCGAAAAGGCGTTCGGCTTCGACGCGCCGGCGGTCGCCATCTCGATCAACTCGCCGGGCGGCTCGCCGGTGCAGTCGCGGCTGATCTTCAAGCGCATCCGCGACCTGGCGGCGGAGAAGAACAAAAAGGTGCTGGTCTTCGTCGAGGATGTCGCGGCTTCCGGAGGCTACATGATCGCGGTCGCCGGCGACGAGATCTTCGCCGATCCGTCCTCGATCGTCGGCTCGATCGGCGTGGTCTCGGCCTCGTTCGGCTTCCCCGAGCTGATGAAGAAGATCGGCGTCGAGCGGCGCGTCCACACCGCCGGCCAGAACAAGGCCGTGCTCGATCCGTTCAAGCCCGAGAAGAAGGAGGACGTGGAGCGGCTGAAGGCGTTGCAGCTCGAAGTGCACGAGACCTTCATCGACCTCGTCAAGGAGCGGCGCGGCAGCAAGCTGAAAGACGACCCTGACCTGTTCACCGGCCTGTTCTGGACCGCCAAGCGCGGCCTCGAGCTCGGCCTTGTCGATGCGCTGGGCGACATGCGCAGCGTGCTCAAGACCCGTTTCGGCGACAAGACGCAGCTCAAACTGATCAGCGCGCCGCGCGGGCTGTTCGGCCGTTTCGGCCTGTTCGGCTCGCGCTTCTCGGCGCCCGATATCGCCGCTGCCGCCGCAAACGGCGTCCTCGATGCGGCGGAAGAACGCGCGCTGTGGGCGCGCTTCGGGCTTTGAAAAAGCCATGATTGCGTCTAGCATGCCCGCTTGACCGACCCATCGGCCGGCCTTGCCGCGACAACGCGGGAGGAGTTTGGATATGCCGCAGATCATTTTCTTCGCTGTTGTCGGCGCCGCCGCCTATTTCGGCTACCGCGCTTTCGTGCGCGAGGCCGAGCGCGTGACAGCCAAGATCCGGCGCACCGAAAAACAGGCGGCGAACGGCACGATGGGCACGCTGGTCAAGGATCCCAAGACCGGCGAATATCGTCTCGCCAAGGACTGATCCCATCTCGCCAGCAGCCGACATCCTGGAGCCCGGCACAGAGGTCCGGACATGGCTTGCGCCGGCCAAGATCAACCTGGCGCTGCATGTCACAGGAAGGCGCGACGACGGCTATCATCTCATCGAGAGCCTTGCCGTGTTCACACGCTTCGGCGACCGGCTGGAAATCGAGCCGGCGGAGCAGGACGAATTCTCGGTGTTCGGCCGATATGCCGCCGGCCTGCCGCTCGACGACGGCAATCTGGTGGTGAAGGCGCGCGATGCCTTGCGCCGGGAAGCCGGCGTGCAGCGCACGCCGCCGGTCGCCATCCGGCTGGAGAAGAACCTGCCGGTCGCCTCGGGCGTCGGCGGCGGCTCCAGCGACGCGGCAGCCGCGCTCAACGGCCTGGCGCGGCTCTGGAAGCTCGATATCGACGAGATTTCGCTGGCGCGGATCGGGCTTTCGCTCGGAGCCGACCTGCCGATGTGCCTGAAGTCGAAGCCGCTGGTCGCGCGCGGCATCGGTGATGAAGTGTCGCCGCTCTCCGCGTTTCCGGCGCTTGGCCTCGTCCTGGTCAATCCGGGCGTCGCTGTCTCAACACCGGACGTGTTCAAGGCGCTCTCTCGTCGCGACAATGACGCGCTGCCGCCGCTGCCAAGGCGCCTCGACTTCCACGCCATCCGTAACTGGCTGGAAACGACCCGCAACGATCTCGAAGGCGCCGCTCAAGCCATTCAGCCCGCGATCGGCGAGGCGCTCAAGGCGCTCAAGCGCGCCGACGCCGCCTTCGCGCGCATGTCCGGCTCGGGCGCCACCTGCTTCGGCCTGTTCGAGACCGGCAATGTGGCCAAGCGTGCGGCGATCGAGATCCGCGCGCGTCATCCCGACTGGTTCGTGGCCGCCACGCGCAGCATGGAGGTGAGCGATGGCGAAGCTTGACGAGAGCCGACCCTTCATTCCGGTGCGCATCGCGGTGCTGACGGTATCCGACACGCGCAGCCTTGCCGACGATAAATCCGGCCAGACGCTGGCCGACCGCATCGCGGAAGCCGGCCATGCGCTTGCCGCGCGCGACATCGTCACCGACGACCGCGAAAAGATCCGCGACAAGGTCCTCGGCTGGTCGAAGGACGACAGCATCGATGTCGTCATCACCACCGGCGGCACCGGTTTCACCGGCCGCGACGTGACGCCGGAGGCGCTGGAGCCGATCTTCGAAAAGCGCATGGACGGCTTTTCGGAAGTTTTCCACCGCATCTCCTACGACAAGATCGGCACCTCGACGATCCAGAGCCGGGCGACCGGCGGCGTCGTCAACGCCACCTTCGTCTTCGTGCTGCCGGGCTCGCCCGGCGCCTGCAAGGACGCTTGGGACGGCATCATCAAGGCGCAGCTCGACTACCGTCACATGCCCTGCAACTTCGTCGAGATCATGCCGCGGCTGGACGAGCATCTCAGGCGGGGCGGCAAGCCCACTTAGTAAGGGGCGCAGGCGTCACTTCGGCGGCGCCACCCAGATTTCGGCGTTCAACCGCCTGGTCGCGAGACCCCGAGCCAGGGCCTCCGCACCGCGAGCGCTCTTTGCCAGAGCCGAGGCCTGGCGCTTGCTGATGACGAGACCCTCTGCCAGCGCCCGATTGCCCGAAAAAACACGCGCCAGGAAAGGCGCGCGGTCGGCCCGAGCGCGTGAAAAGCGTGCCGGCATCGTTTGCTTTGCCGTATGCGCGACAACCTCGTCGATCCAGCCTTCGGCCAGCCGGGCGCCGGGCTCCACAAGCAGCAGCCAATCGCCCTTTGCCTGGCTGATACCGGCGCCGAGCCCACCGCTCACATAATGGCAGCCGGCATGTTCGGCGACCCGATGCGTCTGGTCGGTCGAGCCTTGATCGCAGACGATGACGTCGCGCACGACGCCTTCGACCGCGCCGCCGACCAGCGAGGCGAGCGTGCGGGCAAGTCCCTCTTCGTCGTTGCGGGTTTCGATGAGAACGCTGAGCATGCCTAGCCGAATAGCGGAAAGCGGAGGCTAGCGCCAGTTTACGCTTCCAGTCGAAAAAGTTCTTGCTTTGTTCTCATCGGCAAAATAGGAATAGTTTCATGAACAGAGCGATTCGACAGCCTGCCGACAGTCCCTGGGAAAGGGCGAAAATGGAACAGATCGTGCGCGCCGACATTGCCGCTTTCGGAGCAGGCAGAGCCGAGATGGCGAACGCGATGATCGAGCAGAGCGGCATGCGCGTGCGGCCCGACCGCAATCGCGGCCGGTCGGCCGGCATCAATCCGTCCGGTCGGTTCGAGCCGGTCAGCCGGCATGTCTTCGATGACGGCTGGAACTCGCTGGAGGAGTTGCCGCCGTTCAAGACGGAAGTGCAGGTCGAGAAGCCGCGCACCATCATCACCCGCAACGAGTCGCCCGACATTTCCTTCGACCGTTCGATCAATCCCTATCGCGGCTGCGAGCATGGCTGCGTCTACTGTTTCGCCCGGCCGACGCATGCCTTCATGGGCCTGTCGCCGGGGCTCGATTTCGAATCGAAGCTGTTCGCCAAGCCGGATGCGGCGCGCATGCTGGACAGAGAGTTGTCGAAGCCGGGCTACCAGCCGCGCACCATCGCCATCGGCACCAACACCGATCCTTACCAGCCGATCGAGAAGCAGTACCGGATCATGCGCGAGATCCTCGAGGTGCTGGAGGCGCGCGGACATCCGGTCGGCATCGTGACGAAGTCGGCGCTGGTGACGCGCGACTTAGACATCCTGTCGCGCATGGCGGAGCGTGGCCTTGCCAAGGTGGCGCTGTCGGTGACCACGATGGACCGCATGCTGGCCCGCACCATGGAACCGCGCGCGTCGACCCCGACGAAGCGGCTAGAGGCGATCAGGCAATTGTCGGATGCCGGCATCCCGGCCTCCGTGATGGTGGCGCCGATCATTCCCGGCCTCAACGATCCGGAGATGGAGCGCATCCTCGATTCGGCGCGGGCCGCCGGCGCCCGGGAGGCCGGATACGTCATCCTGCGCCTGCCGCTCGAAGTGGCGCCGATCTTCAAGGATTGGCTGTTGCGGCATTATCCGGACCGGTACCGGCATGTGATGTCGCTGATCCGCTCGATGCGCGACGGCAAGGATTACGATTCCGAATGGGGCAAGCGCATGAAGGGCGCCGGACCCTATGCCTGGCAGATCGGCCGGCGCTTCGAGATAGCGGCCAAGCGCCTCGGCCTCAATGTCGAACGGCGGCAGCTTCGCATCGATCAATTCGTCGCAGGCTCCGGCGCCGGCGAGCAGCTGATGCTGCTGTGAAGATGGCACCGACCCTGACGGCCGGCGCCAAGCAGTTCCAGGCAAAGCGGTTTTCCGTCTAGAATTGCTCTTGTTTCAAGAATTCCGTCCGGCCCTTGTCCCCCGGCCGTGAGACGGTGCCCTCCCGGTCCGGCGCCCCACCCGACCCGGAGGGACTTGCGGAGAATCGGAGCCGATGCGAACCTCGCCGCACCATGGCTCGCGTGCGTTCCGATTCTCCGCTTCTCTTTGAAATGGTCGAGAAGCCCGACTTCTCGATCGAGACCAAGGCGATGGCCGACGGGCTGTGGCCGGTCGCCGGCATGGATGAAGCTGGCCGCGGTCCGCTCGCGGGTCCAGTGGTGGCTGCGGCGGTGGTGCTTAACCCCGCCAATATCCCGGAAGGCCTCGACGATTCTAAACGCCTCACCCATTTGCAGCGCGAGGCGCTGTTCCTGAAGATCCTTGGCTCGGCGCTCAGCGTTTCGATGGCCTCGATCAGCGCCGAAGGCATCGACAACAGCAACATCCTGAAAGCGAGTCTCGAGGCGATGCGCCGCGCCGCCGCGGGTCTCTCGCTGCAGCCGAAACTCGCCTTGGCCGACGGCCGCGACATCCCGCCAGGCCTCGCCTGCGAAGGCCGCGCGCTGATCAAGGGCGACCAGCGCTCGCAGTCGATCGCCGCCGCCTCGATCGTCGCCAAGGTGATGCGCGACCGCATGATGTGCGGCTGCGGCGGCCATCACGAGCATTACGGCTTCGAGGTGCATATGGGCTACGCGACGGTCCGGCACCGCACCGCCATCGAGGCGCATGGCCCGGTGGCGAGGCTGCACCGGACCTCGTTCGCGCCGTTCAGACTGGGTGGCGCCGAGGTGGTCGAGGAAGAGAGCTTGGCCGGGTTGGAGTGACGGCGACTGCCTCGATCCTTCGTCATCCTCGGGCTTGACCCGAGGATCATGCCGTGACCTCTTTCGTGGGGCGCAGCGGCGCAGAATTTTGTAATCGTTGCAACGCCTTAGCGTCACGGCATGGATCCCTAGGGTCTGCGCGCGTCGCTTCGCTCCTTGCTCCTTGCTCCGCCCTAGGATGACGAGCGTGCTACAACAAAAAAGCCGCCGGGTTGCCCAGGCGGCTTTGACTTCGAAACTTCGAAGTCAGCTCAGTTCAGCTTGGCCTTGACGTCATCCAGCGCCGACTTGAACAGGTCGGCACCGGCCTTGGCGTCAACCTTGGCGGCGAGCAGCACGCGGGCGGCCTCGACGGCGATGTCGACGGCCGAGGCGCGCACTTCGCTGACGGCCTCGCGCTCGGCCTGGCTGATCTTCTGCTCGGCAAGCGCGGTGCGCCGGGCGACATAGTCCTCGGTCTTCTTGGCCGCCTCGGAAGCAAGCAGCTCAGCCTCGCGCTTGGCGGCGGCGACGATGTCGGCGGCCTCCTTCTCGGCTTCCTTGCGCTTCTGCTGGTATTGGGCAAGCAGCTGCTGGGCCTCTTCACGAAGCTTGCGGGCTTCCTCGAGCTCGCCGCTGATCTTGGCCGCGCGGCCGTCCAGCGACTTGGTGAGCATGCCCGGCACCTTCAGATAGATGATGGCGCCGAGGAAGATGATCAGGGCGATGGTGGCCCAGAGCGTGGCAAGTGATGTGGCGTCCATGATCCCGCTCCTCACCGGCTCGCGGATTTGACCGCGGCCGCGATCTCGGACTTGTCGGCCTTGCCGCCGACAAGCGCCTCGACGATGGCCGACGTGGTATCCTCGGCGATCGTGCCGACTTCCTTCATCGCCTTGGCCTTGATCGAGGCGATGCTCGCCTCGGCCTCGCCAAGCTTCTTCTCGAGCTCGGCCTCGAGCTTCTTGCGCGTGCCTTCGGCGTCCGCCTTGGCGGCGTCGCTTGCCTGCTGGCCGATCTTGTTGGCGTTGGCCTTGGCCTCCGCCAGTTCCTGCTCATACGCGGCAACGGCGGCATCCGCCTCGCCCTTCAGCCTTGCGGCATGGTCGAGGTCCTGGGTGATGCGATCGTTGCGGACATCGATGATGCCGCCAAGACGCGGCATCACAACGCGCTTCAGGAACAGGTAGAAGAGCCCGAAGGTGATGACCAGCCACAGGATCTGCGACGGGAAGGTCTTGGCGTCGAACGGCGGGAACGCTTCATGCTCCGCGGCAGGCACTGCAGTGCCCGCATGCGTATCGCCCTCGGCCGCGGCCGGCGCTGTTTCTTGCGCATAGGCAGATGTCACGAACATCTCATTCCCCTGTCCATGGAACGGGGCCGCACCATGCGGCCCCTTTCGTCAGCTCTCAATCTTACTTGAAGACCAGGAGCAGAGCGATCAGGAGCGAGAAGATGCCCAGAGCTTCGGTCACGGCGAAGCCGAAGATCAGGCGGCCGAACTGGCCGTCGGCAGCCGACGGGTTGCGGAGCGCGCCCGAGAGGTAGCTGCCGAAGATGTTGCCGAGGCCGATGCCCGCGCCGCCCATGCCGATGCAGGCGATACCAGCGCCGATAGCAGCTGCTGCAGTTGCGTCCATTTCAAAACTCCTGTGGTTTGCTTGTTCGTTGCGGTTGGTACGTTGGGTATGCTGGCGCCGCGGCGCCGGTGAAAATCGATCAGTGGCTCGGGTGCAGCGCGTCGTTCAGATACATGCAGGTCAGCACCGCGAAAACGTAGGCCTGCAGGAAGGCGACCAGCAGCTCGAGGGCGGTCAATGCGACCGCCATGGCGAGCGGCAGGATGGAACCGGCGATGCCGACGGCGCCGAGCGCGCTGAGGCTGACGACGAAGCCCGAGAACACTTTCAGCGTGATGTGGCCGGCCAGCATGTTGGCGAAAAGACGAACCGAGAGGCTGACCGGACGCGAGACGAAGGAGATGACTTCGATCGCCACCACCAGCGGCAGAAGAAGACCCGGCACGCCATGCGGCACGAACAGCTTGAGGAAGCCCAAACCGTGCTTGGCGAAGCCGTAGACGACGACCGTGCCGATGACCATGATTGCCAGCGTGAAGGTGACGATGATGTGGCTGGTGACGGTGAAGAAATAGGGGAACAGGCCGATCAGGTTGGCGACCAGCACGAACATGAACAGCGAGAACACCAGCGGAAAGAACTGCATGCCCTGCTTGCCGGCGGCATCGCGCAGCATGTTGCCGACGAACTCATAGGCCATTTCGGAGACCGACTGCAGGCGCCCCGGGATCAAGGCGCGGCTGGCCGTGCTCCAATAGAGGAAAGCCGAGGCCAGCACGATCGTGACGACCATGAACAGGGAGGAGTTGGTGAACGAGACGTCGTAGCCGCCGATATGCAGCGGGATGATCGGATGGATCTGGAACTGGTGGATCGGATCGACCTTGTCAGCAGCAGCCACTTTAAATCCCCGTCAAAGCCACAATCGGCTTCTTAAGTTCACTTCAGCGCCGAGGGGGCGCCCACTTCATTCTTTCGGCTCGCGCGGCTTGCCGCCCTGACCGAATTCCGGTGCAAGCCCCGCCGAACGCAGGACATTGAGTATACCGGCGCCGAAGCCAAGCAGCAGGCCCACGATCAGACCCCAAGGCGCTGTTCCCGCCAGGCGGTCGATGATCCAGCCCAAGCCGACACCAACCACCACTCCGGCGATGAACTCGCTGGACAGTTTCAGCGCCTGACCGTAACCGGCCGCAGCTTTTGCTTCGTCTTTCCCCTCGAGCCGGTCCGTGCGCCTCGTCGCAAGCGATGCTTCGAGATCGCGCCGGCGGCGCTCAAGTTCGTCGTCGCGGATGGTGGCTTCTGGCTGCCTGCCGCGGCCGGTTTCTCCGGTTCCGTCTGGCCCGGTTTTGTCGGCCATCGCAACCCCCCCTGCCCGGGCAGACGATTGCCGTCCGTCCGCTTCTAAAGTCGCCGGCAACATAGTTAGAGGGTCCGCGCCCGTCAAGCCACGGGCCGAACTTCCAAGCGATGTATTTTTCGCTGTTAAAACAATGATTTATCGAGGTGCGACATCGTGCCCTTCACGCCCGCGTGAGGTGACGGTGCGAATCCTGGCGACAAGCCGCGTTCGCCGGGGCATGCCGGGCGCCGAAAGAAGGACAGCCGGGGGCGTCGTTTAGGCGGCTCGGCTCGAGCCGCCCAACCGGCTCAGCTCCAGCCGCCGCCATAGGTGCGGTAGAAGATGTGCAGGCCGATCCTGGTCATGCGCTGCATGGCGCGCGCCCAGCCGGGATGGACGTAGTTGGCATAGTAATGCGTCGACGAGCCGACCTCGGGAATGAAGATCTTGCCGGCGGTCACCGCCATGGCGACCTCCTGCGCGGTCTTGTAGGAAGCCTGGTCGGTGATGGTCTTCTTCCTGCCGTCGCAGGCGAAGGAGAATTGGCAGCGATTGAACCAGTCGTCGTTCTGGTAGACGACGCCGCAGATCGTCTTCGGATAGGCCGGGTTGCGGACGCGGTTCAGGATCACCTGGGCGACCGCCGCCTGGCCGCGGACGGGCTCGCTGCGCGCCTCGAAATAGATGCCCTTCGCAAGGCAGGCCTGCTCGGGCTTGGAAAAGACGCTGGCCGGCAGCGGGTTCTGCAGCCAGGCATGGTCGCCCTTGCCCATCGGCGGGATGAAACGGCCGTCATTCGGATCGTCCTGCAGCAGCGCCTCGAAGGGCGACGCCTTGGCATAGTCGGGCGCGGACTGGGCATAGGCGGTGGCGAGGATGTCCGGCTTGTCGTTGTTGACGAGGGCGACGAGCGCTGCCGGCAGATCCGGATCCGGCTTCTTGTCCTCGCGCAGATGGAAGGCTTGGGCGATCTGGACTTCCTTGCCCTTGATGCCGGGCTTGGCGAAGGTGAGCTTCAGGCCGCTGTCCATCGAGGGACGCAGCAGCGAGGAGGTGCGCTCGAAGATCGAGCCGGCGCTGAAATTCTTGGGCGGCGCGACGGGCGAGACCTGGACGAGGCGGCCCTTCTTGTCGGCGCGCACGACTCGATCTTCATCGGGCGTGACGCCCGCGGCGATGCCCTTGCCACGGAAGGCGACGGTGCCCACGCCCGGCAGATTGACGCCGGAGCCGGAGATCGAGCCGGTGGCGGTGGAATCGATGAACGGCATTTCTGCGGCATGCACGGAGCCGGCGGCGGATTTCTCGATATAGGCGTTCCAGCGGGCGCTGGGCGACTCCAGGCCGGTGATCAGGCTGGTCATATCCTGATAGGCGACGACCGACGGAAAGCCGATCCACATGCCGAGCCCGAGCACCAAAGGAGAAAGGAAGGAACGTCTTTTCGCAACGGCGGCGGCGGCAAGCCGCATGGAAATGCGTCGATGCACGGAACTCTCCAGAACACTACTGACCCCGGAGAGCCAAAATGAAGCATTAACCTTGATGCGGGGTTAACGACATCGATCATGTTCTTTTCATGTTTGAGAGAAGCCGGCTCGCTGTTTCCACAGCAAGCCGGTGAAGAATCGGGCCTGGCGGGTGCGTCGGGTTTGGATGAATCAGATCTGGCGCAGGAAGATCGGCCAGGCGAGCGCCGCGCAGATCGCGGCCGCGAGCCAAACGCCGGGCCATGCAAAAGCCACCAGCAGCCACGGAATGGCGATCGGCACCAGGCAGAAGCCGACGAACACAAAGCTGTTGGCGAGGCTGAGCGCGGTGCCGACATGGCCGGCGCCGGCAAGTGTGGCAAGCTCGGTATAGGCGACGCCGTGCCAGGCGGAGACGAATATGCCGGCGACGACGACCGCCAATGGCAGCAGCGGCAGCAGCGTGGGGATTGCGGCGGTGCCGATCACCAGCAGCCACAGCACCAGGAAGGCAAATGCGCTCAGCGCGCTGCAGACTTTCAGGAACGGGCGGCGGTTGCCGTGGCGGTCGGTGAAGCGGCCGCTCCAGACGCGCATCACCATGGCGCCAGTCTGCACGGCGGCGAGGCTGGTGCTGGTCACCCATGTGCCCATGCCGGCAAAGTCATGCAGAAAGACCGAGGCGAAGGTCAGCACCGCGACCTGCGGGAAGCAAAGCAGCCGAATGGCGCTCGAAATGCGCCAGACCTCGATGTTGCGCAAAGGCGCCGGGCCGGTTGTCGCCGCGGCGGCGTGACTGCCGCCTTCCACCGGCGGCTCGTGCAGCCAGCGCCAGGCGAAACAGGCCGAGAGCGCGGAGACGGCCGCAAGCAGGCCGAAGACCGCGGTAAAGCCCAGGGCCAGCGCCAGCGACGGCAGGACAAGCGCGCCCAGCCCGCCGCCGAGCGGCACCGCCGTCTGCCTGATGCTCATGGCGAAGCCGCGCTCGCCCTCGCCGAACCAGCCCATGATGGCGCGGCCGCTGGAGCCGTTGACGCTGCCGCCGAGCAAGCCGGCGACAAGCAGGCTCACCGACAGAAGCGTGACGCCGGGAACGGCCATTTTCGTCGGCACGACGAGCAGCGCCATGATGAGAAGCCATGCAGCCGTCGCGCCGAGCCCGGTCAGGAGCACGCGGCGGTCACCCCAGCGGTCGGTGAGCACGCCCCAGGGCAGTTCGCTCAGCGCCACGCCGAGGCCGAGAAGCCCAAGCGCGAGGCCCAGCGAGGCATTGTCGAGGTGGTAGCCCTGGCGCATCGCCACCGCAGTCGCCGGAATGCCGGAGAAGGTGGCGGAGAAGCCGGCATTGGCCGCAACGCCGATGCCGAGCACCTTCCAGCGATGGTTGGGACCGAAGGCGCGGCGCGCGGAGGTGACGGCGGCTGCATTAGGCTGTTGGCAGTCGCTGCGTGTGACGATGGCGGACATGATCCATTCCCGTGACGGCCGGCTGGCGGCTTGACGGACCGGATGTAGCGCCATAGCTTCATCCATAAAATCAGGAAGTTTTTGATCGACACTCCTGAAAATCGGGACAATCTCATGCGCCGCGTCACGTTCGACCTCGATGTCCTCAGAACCTTCGTCACCGGCATGGAGCTGGGCAGCTTCGCCAAGGCGGCCGAACGGCTGGGACGCTCGACATCAGCGGCCAGCGCCCAATTGAAGAAGCTGGAAGAGCAGGCGGATACGCCGATCTTCCGCAAGGCGGGGCGCGGCCTGGCGCTGACCGAAGCCGGCGAAACCATGCTCGGCTATGCGCGGCGGCTGATCGAGCTCAACGACGAGGCGGCCTCCGCCATTCGCGACGTCGAGCTGGAAGGCTGGGTGCGGCTCGGCCTGCAGGAGGATTTCGGCGAGGCCGTGCTGCCCGACGTGCTTGGCCGCTTCGCCCGCGCCCATCCCAAGGTGCGCATCGAGGCGCGGATCGGACGCAGCCACGACCTCGTCGAACGCGTCCTGTCCGGCAATCTTGACATCGCGCTCGCCTGGCATGACGGCACCACCCTGCCCTACAGCCGCCACGTCGCCGATGTGCAGTCGCGCTGGATCGGCCCGGCAAAGCCGATCGAGGTCGGTCCGCGCAATGGCGAGCCGCTGCCGCTGGTGGTGTTCGAGGCGCCGTGCCTGTTGCGCACTGTCGCGACGGAAACGCTCGACCGCGCCGGCATGCCCTGGCGCATGGCATTCTCCAGCCCCAGTCTCGGCGGCATCTGGGCGGCGGTGGCGGCCGGCCTCGGCCTGACGATCCGAACCGATATCGGCCTGCCCGCCAATGTCAGGGCGATCGCGCCGGGCGTATTGGGGCTTCCCGCCCTGCCGATGATGGCGCTGCATCTACACCAGAAGGACGCCGAGCTCGACCCGGTCGCGGCGCGGCTGGCGGAGATTCTTTTGCAGGCGGCACTGGAGACATTGCCGGAGGGGCGGAAACGAAAGGATTGCTTAGAGTGGCTTAGGTACCGCGCGGTTCGTCATCCACGGGCGGAGCAAGGAGCGAAGCGACGCGCGCAGACCCGAGGATCCATGCCGTGACTTAGAAGCGTCGCCACGGTACAGAATTCTGCACCGCTGCATTCCTCGGCCGACGTAACGGAATGGATCCTCGGGTCTGCGCTCCGCTTCGCGTCGCTCCGCCCGTGGATGACGAGGGAACTGGCGTTCGCGACAATCACGGACCGTCACCGCTTTTTCGCGCGGCCCGCGAAAGGATTGTCCGACGTCCGCAGCGCCATGCGGATCGGCACGCCGGGCATGTCGAAGGCTTCGCGCAGGCTGTTGGTGAGATAGCGGACATAGGATTGCGGCATCGCGTCGGGCCGCGAGCAGGAGACGACGAAGCCCGGCGGCCGGGTTTTTGCCTGGGTGACATATTTGATCTTCAGCCGGCGGCCGGCGACGGCGGGCGGCGGATGATGCGCCAGGATGCCTTCCAGCCAGCGGTTGAGCTTGCCCGTGGAGACGCGGCTGTTCCAGACCTTGTGCGTCTTGATGACGCTTTCCATAAGCTTGTCGAGGCCACGCCCGGTCTCGGCCGAGACCGGCACCGCCTGGATTCCGCGCACCTGCGGCAAGAGCCGCTCGGTCTTTTCGCGCAGCTCGGCCAAAAGCTCCTGCGGGTTGTCGATCAGGTCCCATTTGTTGAAGGCGATCACCGGCGCCCTGCCCTCGCGGATGATGAGGTCGGCGATCTGCAGGTCCTGCTTCTCGAAGGGGATGGTGGCGTCGAGCACGATGATGACGATCTCGGCGAAGCGGATGGCGCGCAGCCCGTCCTGCACCGAGAGTTTTTCCAGCTTCTCCTGCACCTTGGACTTGCGCCGCATGCCGGCGGTGTCGAACAGCTTGATCCGGCGGCCGCGCCAATCCCAGTCGACCGAGATCGAATCGCGGGTGATGCCGGCTTCCGGGCCGGTGAGCAGCCGCTCCTCGCCGATCAGCGCATTGATCAGCGTCGACTTGCCGGCATTCGGGCGGCCGACGACTGCGATGCGCAGCGGCTTGGTGTCGTCATAGGCGGGCTCGGCATCCGGGTCGGCGATGTCCTCGCCGATCAACACCTCGCTGGCGGCGATCTCGTCGCTGTCGTCTTCCTCCTCGCCGAGCGCGCGCTCTTCGCCCAAGGCTTCGACCACCGCATCGCGCAGGTCGGGCATGCCCTGGCCGTGCTCGGCCGAGACCGGGATCGGCTCGCCGAGGCCGAGCTCCCAGGCCTCCAGCAGTCCTCCTTGAGCGCCGCGCGCCTCGGCCTTGTTGGCGACAAGAACCACCGGCTTGCCGGATTTGCGCACGACGTCGGCGAAGGTGCGGTCGTCCGGCATCAGGCCGGATTTGGCATCGACGGTGAAGAAGATGAGGTCGGCCTCGCGAATGGCGATCTCGGTCTGCTGGCGCATGCGGCCGGGCAGCGTCGAAGCGGCCGCATCCTCGAAACCGGCGGTGTCGATGACATCGAAATAAAGATCGTAGAGTTTCGCCGCATGGACGCGGCGGTCGCGCGTGACGCCCGGCGTGTCGTCGACAAGCGCCAGCTTCTTTCCGACCAGCCGATTGAAAAGAGTCGATTTGCCGACGTTAGGCCGGCCGATGATGGCGACTTTGAACGACATCCAGTCTACCGTTTATTTTGCATGTCGTTTGCCCCAAAACCGCTGCGCACTTTTGGGCGACATGCAATCACGACGCGTTGCCCGACCCGCGGATCAGCTCGGACATCAGCTGCGCCCGCTGGCGCACATTGCGCGGGGCAGCCTCGTCCGAAGAGATCTGGTCGAACAGTTTGAGCGCATCGGCCGACTTGCCGTCCTTCCAGGCGGCAAGGCCAAGCGCCTCGCGCGCCGAATGGCGCAGCGGATTGGTGTCGGCGGTGAGCGCCTCGACGCGGCTGGAGACATCGGCGAAGGAGCCGTGGTCGACGAGCAGCAGAGCTGCTCTCAGCCGCGCGATGTCGCGGATGCCGGCGGGGATGGCGTTGTCGGCGGCGACGTCATCGAAATCCTTGACCGCGCCGTCGACGTCGCCCTTGTCGGCCTTGACGGTCGCGGCGCGCATACGGGCGAGCAGCGGATAGGCGCCGTAGCCGTCCTTCTCCAGCTGGTCGAGAGCGGCGATCGCCTCGTCGTTCTTGCCGTCATTGGCGAGCTTGAGGGCCGCCGAGAAGGCGTCGCCCGAGCGGTTGGCGCGGCTCTCGTCCCAGTAGCGGTAGCCGACGACGGCGGCAGTGCCCAGCACGATCAGGATGGCGATGCCCAGAATGGCCGGGCCAAAACGATCCCACAGCGCCTGCGCCTGCTCGCGACGAATCTCTTCGTTGACTTCGCGGATAAAACTGTCGTCCGACATCAATCAAAAACCATTATTGCCCCAGAGGGGGGCGCTTCTTGAGCCCGCGTTTTAGCGAAAATTTGTCGGCATGGAAGGGGGCGGGCCGGAAAATCGGCTGAGAACGCCAGATGCCGCACGGGGCTTGCCGGATCGCATCGACGCCACATTTGCGCGATAGCCGGCTTCCGATCGGCCCGAAGGGTCCTGCCAGAAGGTTGCCAATGCTTCGTTCGTACCGCGTCCTCGCCTACAGCCTTGCTTCGCTGGCCTCAGCCAATGCCGCCCTCGCCGATCCGCCGAAACCGCCAGCCGTTTCGCCGGCCAGGCCCAAGCAGGTCGTGCTGATTTCTTTCGATGCCGCCCGCGAGATCTCGCAATGGCAGCGAAGCCGGGCGCTGGCAAAGCGCACCGGCGCGCATTTCACCTATTTCCTGTCCTGCGTCTTCCTGCTCTCGCCGGACACGCGACAACAATATGCCGGCCCCGGCAAGACCGCCGGCAAATCCAATGTCGGCTTCGGCGCCTCGAAACAGGACGTCGCGGATCGGCTCGAGCAGGTCCGGCTGGCGGCTGCCGAGGGCCACGACATCGGCAGCCATGCCTGCGGCCATTTCGACGGCAAGGATTGGAGCAAGGCCGACTGGCTGGCCGAGTTCGCCTCCGTGCGGCGCATCTTCGAGAACGCCTATGCGATCAACGGCATCCCCGAACCGGCCGACTGGCACGATTTCGCGGCTCATGCGCTGGTCGGGTTTCGCGCGCCGTATCTTTCAACGAACAAGGCGCTTTACGAAGCGCTGCCCGAGGCGGGCTTCCAATATGACGCGAGCGGCGTTTCCAACGGCCCCGAACTACCGCCGGCCCGCGACGGCACAATCCGTTTCGCCCTGCCGCTCATCCCGGAGGGGCCCAAGGCGAGGCCGGTGGTCGCCATGGACTACAATCTCTATGTCCGCCATTCAGACGGCGCCGAGAAACCGGCGATGGCGGGCGAATTCACCGAGCGCGCCTATCAGGCGTTCCTCACCGCCTTCGAGGCTGAGTACATCAGCAAGCGCCTGCCGCTGGAGCTCGGCTTCCACTTCACGCTGATGAACGGCGGCGCCTATTGGGACGCGCTGGAGCGCTTCGCCGACGAGGTCTGCGTGAAAGCCGACGTCGAGTGCATCAGCTTTCGCGATTATGTCTCGCGGCAGCGCGCCGGACGCGCGCAGGCGAGTGTGGGCGGCTGACTGGACCCAGCCGCGCCCTAACGCGCGGCGCGATCTTTCAGATTCGCTCCATGCGCTTTAGGTTTGATCTTACGCATGTCTCGATCCCGAAACCGGTTCCCACTTTCGGGAGGCTGCTTTAACTTACCGGCTGATCTTCGGGACGCATGCCAGCCTGCTCGCGTTCCAGATAATGCTGATCGATAACCGGCAGTTGTTCGCCTTGCAGCGTCGCCTCGAAGGCACGCAAACGTTTGTGCACAGACTGCAGCTCGACAATCGTCGACCAAGAATTCAACAGGAACTGCAGCGAGTTCGTCACCTTGCCGAACGCGTTCGAGATCTGATTCAGCGCGCCAAACGTGATCTTGTGCGCGACCAGCGAAGGCCCGAGGATCAGCAGCGAGAAGATGTTGTCGGCCTGCAGGTAGGTGTAACGAACTACGTTGAAATAGATGTAGTGGAAATAGAGCTTGAAATAATTGCGGCGGACGTTGTTGAACAATTGCGTCGTCGTCGCCGGCTGAGCCCGGTCGGGATGATCTTCGCCGTAGACAAGCTCCTTGCGATAAGCTGCCTCGACACGCTGGTTTCGAAACTGCAGGCCCGGGAGCTTAAGACCCGCCACCATGACGGAGATCGTTCCGAATAGACACCAGCCCAATGCCGCAACGACCAGTGGTTGAGGGACCGCGCCGATGATCGGCAATTCGGTGATGTGAGCCTGTAGCTGAATCAAGACCGGCAGAAAGGCGATCAGGGTCATGATCGACTGAACGAAGGTCGAGCCGAGATCTTCCATGATCTGCGAGAAACGCATCGTGTCTTCCTGGATACGCTGCGAGGCGCCCTCGATGTGGCGCAGCCGGCCCCAATTGGCCATGAAGTAATCGTTCATCGCGGTGCGCCAACGGAAGATCCAGTGGCTAACGATGAAGGCGTTGACCACCTGCACATTCATGCCGACCAGCGCCAGCCAGGAGAAATCGGCCAGCCCTTTGTAGAATTCTATGTTGGTCGAGGGAGTCGTTCCCGACATCAAGCCTTGGACGTAGTCGAAGAAGGGGCCATACCAATTATTGACCGCAACCGAGATCTGAACGTTAAAGTAGATGAAGAACAGGATGACGGCGGTCATCAGGATCGACCAGTTCTGCCACGGGTGCGGGGCGTACCAGCTCCAGAAGGCGTAGAAGACCGCCACGCAGGCCACAAAGTAGATATAGAACCACAGGAACGGCTTCGACCACAGCACCGCGATGCCGATAATGGGCGGCGTGCCGGCCGCTGCCGGCGGCAAGCCGAAGACGGCGCCCAGTTGCTCACCACCGAAGAACCAGAACAGGATCGCCGCAAGGCTCCAGAGGGCGGCCGAGGTGAAGAAGAGCTTCGGCTGCGGGAAGAAAGATACGAACACTGTGGCGGGTTTCCTCGGTCTGACCGCAAATCAGCGGCGTTGCTGTTCGGCGGGCATAAGGTCACACATTAGGGGGAAAGAAAATGCCCTGCCCGATGCCCGGCATCGAACAAGGCCGCAAATCATGGCGATTTTGGCGCGGCCGACCAGGCAATGACGCCGGAGAGCAACAGGGCAACCGCCGCCATGATAGAGGCAAGGGTATAATTGCCCGACGCCTGGGCGAGCAGACCGGCGGCGACCGGGCCGACGATCTGGCCAAGGCCGAAGGCCGCCGTCATCACTGCGAAGACGCGGCGTGGCGCCCGCGGCGCGAGCTGTCTGCCCATCTGTATCCCCAGCGCCGTGATGGCGATGAAGGTGCCGCCGAGCAGGACACCGGCGATCAGCGGCCCGGCGGCACCTTTGACGACCACGCTGGCGGTGACGCCGACCACCTCGATCAGGCAGATCGCAGCGTAAGCGGCGTAGATCCCGATGCGGGCGGCGAGCTTGTGCCAGAACCAGGTCGAGGGAAAGCCGGCAAGCCCGGCGACCATCCAGACGGTAGCCTCGAACACGCGGCCGCCGCCGCCCTGGCGAACGATGGCGACCAGGAAGGTGGCCGTCACCACATAGCCGAAGCCGAACAGCCCGTAGGCGACGATCATCTTCGCCAGCGACCGGTCTTTCGGCAGCGCCGGCTCACGCCCGTCAACGCCATTGGCCGGCGTGGCCGAGCCCGCAAGCAGCATGACGATCAGCAAGCCAACCGCCGAAAGCGCTCCGGACCAGAGCCAGCCCGCGGCCCAATCCGCGTGTTCGGAGACGAGGATCGCGAGCAGTGCGGAGGAGACGGCAATGCCGAGGCCGACACCGCCGAAATGCAGCGCCTGCAGATCGCCGCGTCCGGCTTCCGCCAGATGGCTGAAGACGATCGAGGCCATGAACACCATGACGAAGGCGCTGGCGAGGCCGGCGAGGAAGCGGAGAAGCAGGAAAGCGGCCATCGTCTCGTTGAGACCCATGAGCCCTGCGAGCACGGCACTGGCGGCCAGGCCGGCGAACATCAGCAGGCGCTCCTGGCCATGCGCCCAGCCGCCGGCCGCGGCCAAAGCGCCGATGAGATAGCCGAGATAGTTGGCGGCCGCGATCCAGCCGGCATCGGCCGGGGTCAGGTGCAGTCCCTCCATCATGCCCGGCAGGATCGGCGTGTAGACGAAGCGACCGATGCCCTGGGCGACGGCAAGCGCGACCATGCCGGCAAAGGCAAGACGCACGGGAGATGGCGAGGCGTTCATTGCGGCGCACAATAAGAATGTGCGCTCGCGAAACAATGCGCTTGCGTTGGGCCAGCGCGGGGACGCGCCCCAGGCGTAGACGTCCCCTCACCCAGCCTCCGCTTCGCTCGGGTGACCTCTCCCCGCTGGGGAGAGGAGATTGTCGACGCCGGCGCCAACTTCTTCTCCCCACCGGGGAGAAGGTGGCCGCGAAGCGGCCGGATGAGGGGGAGCGCCGCCGAAAGGCCAATAACTAGCGACAGCCCGCCCCTGCCGTCTCGTAGGCCGTCCGGCGGGCCGTCAGCCGGAACGGCATGTCGCCGAGTTCGCGCTCCGACATCGTGTCGAGCACCGGATGCGACAGCGGATCGGTGATCCAGCGGGCGATCTCGCCATCGTCGCGCGACCTCGCCTCGGTCCCGGCAAACCCTTTCAGCAAGGATAAAATCTTCATCGGACTACTCGTGGCTCAAGGCTATTCGTGTTAAATTCTGCGCTTTCCCGTCGGGATTCAATTGAGATTTCGATCGACGCCATTTAGAAAAACTGAATGGCTATGCTCAACCGCGTCCATCTCAACGGCCTGCGCGCCGTGGAAACCGTCGCCCGGCTGGGATCGCTGGCGGCAGCCGCCGCCGAGCTGAACGTCTCGGTCAGCGCCGTCAGCCAGCAGGTCAAGCGCACGGAAAAGCAGCTGGGACAGGCGCTGTTCGAACGCACGCCTGGCGGGCTGGTGCCGACCGAATTCGGCGCCGCCTTCACGGCGCGGCTCAGCACCGGCTTCCGCGAGCTCGCGCAAGCGGTGGCGCTGGCCGACGAGGCCAATGAATGCACGCTGGTCGTCTCGGTGGCGCCGGCCTTCGCCTCGAAATGGCTGCTGCCCCGGCTGTCGCGGCATTTCGCGCGGCATCCGAACGTGCTTTTGCGCATCGACGCCTCGGCCAAGGTCGCCGATCTCGACCGCTCCGACATCGATATCGCCATCCGGCTCGGTGACGGCAAATGGCCAGGCGACCGCGCCGAGCTTCTGCTTGCGCAGGAGGTGTTTCCGGTCTGCGCGCCCTCGATCGCGGCCAGGCTGCACTCGATCGGCGATCTGGCGCAGACCTGCGCCATCACCGACGAGCGGGCGATGTTCAGCTGGGACAGCTGGTTCGAGGCCGCCGGCGTCGAGCCGGTCACCTTCCAGAAGGGCGCGCGCTTCACCGATCCGATGCTTTGCCTGGAATCGGCGATCGCCGGTCACGGCGTGATGCTTGCCTGGCAGTTGCTGACCGCCGACGCGCTGGCCGACGGCCGACTGGTCGCGCCCTTCGGGATCAGGGCCGAGAGCGGGCTCGGCTACTGGCTGGTGACCTCGGCCACCAAGAGTGAAAGCCGCAAGGTGCGCGATTTCAAGGCCTGGATCCGCGAGGAGATCGAGGTGACGGTGGCGCAGTTTCGCGCGCTGGACAGCGCTGCCTGAAATCATGCCCAGTCAATCGCGGTGGAAAGGTCAATCGCAGCGGTCTATGTAAGGATGAGAACCCCAACATAACGGCAGGCAGGATCATGACCACACATTCGCGCGGCGTTTTGGCAAGCATCGATCCGGTGAAGCTCGACAGGCTGGCGGAAGTCGCCATCAAGGTCGGGCTGCAACTGCAGCCCGGTCAGGATCTGGTGCTGACTTCGTCGATCGCGGCGCTGCCGCTGACGCGGCGCATCGTCGAGCATGCCTACAAGGCTGGCGCCGGGCTGGTGACGCCGATCTTCAACGATGACGAGATCACGCTGGCGCGCTTTCGCTACGGCGCCGATGCCGGCTTCGACCGCGCCGCCGGCTGGCTCTACGAGGGCATGGCGAAGGCCTTCTCGAACAATGCCGCGCGGCTCGCGGTGCGCGGCGAGGATCCGTCGCTGCTTTCCTCGCAGGACCCGGCCAAGGTGGCGCGCGCCAACAAGGCGAACTCGATGGCCTATCAGCCGGCGCTGGAGAAGATCACCGGCTTCGACATCAACTGGAACATCGTCGCCTATCCCGATCTTGCCTGGGCTCGCCAAGTGTTTCCGGGCGAGCCGGACGACGTCGCGGTGGTGAAGCTCGCCGACGCCATCTTCTCCGCCTCGCGGGTCGACGTCGATGACCCGATCGGCAACTGGAAGGCGCACAACGCGGCGCTGGCCGAGCGCACGAAATGGCTGAACGAGCACAATTTCCATTCCCTGCATTTCACCGGGCCGGGCACGGATCTCACCGTCGGGCTGGCGGATGGCCATGAATGGATGGGCGGCGCTTCGACGGCGAAGAACGGCGTCACCTGCAATCCCAATATCCCGACCGAGGAGGTCTTCACCACGCCGCATGCCAGGCGCGTCGAGGGTCACGTCTCCTCGACCAAGCCGCTCTCCTACCAGGGCACGCTGATCGACGAGATCTCGGTGCGCTTCGAGGGCGGGCGGATCGTCGAGGCCAAGGCCTCGAAGGGCGAGGACGTGCTGAAGAAGGTGCTCGACACCGACGAGGGCGCGCGCCGTCTCGGCGAAGTGGCGCTGGTGCCGCATTCCTCGCCGATCTCGAAGAGCGGGCTTCTGTTCTTCAACACGCTGTTCGACGAGAACGCCGCCTGCCACATCGCGCTCGGGCAGTGCTACTCGAAGTGCTTCGTCAACGGCGCCTCGCTCAGCCAGGACGAGATCGCCGCGCGCGGCGGCAACAAGAGCTTCATCCACATCGACTGGATGATCGGCTCGGACAAGATCGACATCGACGGCGTGGCCAAGGACGGCAACCGCGTGCCGGTGATGCGCAAGGGCGAGTGGGCATAACCTCCTCGCCAGCGGAGATGTGATGGCCTTCGACATAGCGGTGAAGCGCGTCTATGAGCCGCCGGCGAAAGCCGACGGCCAGCGCGTGCTGGTCGACCGCATCTGGCCGCGCGGCGTCGCCAAGCAGCACGCCGCGCTGACGCTCTGGCTGCAGGAGATCGCGCCGAGCGACGCGTTGCGCAAATGGTTCGGGCATGAGCCGGAGCGCTGGGCGCAGTTCCAGAAGCGGTATCGGGCGGAGCTTGACGCGAATGGCGAGGCGGTGGCGCAACTGCGTGGTCTGATGCGCGGGGCAAGGTGACGCTGCTCTATGGCGCGCATGACGAGGCGCACAACAACGCGGTGGCGCTGGCGGGGTATTTGGAAGCCCAAGCTAATTGTTGAGAGGTCGAGTTCCTTCGCCCCCCTCTCTGTCCTGCCGGACATCTCCCCCTCAAGGGGGGAGATTGGCAGCTTTGGCGACGGCGCTCGTCCTGCAACGTCTGCGATTGGCAGCTTTGGCGAGGCGCTTGTCTTGCAACGCCTGCGATTAGCGAAAGCCGGCGTGACGGCTAATCTCCCCCCTTGAGGGGGAGATGTCCGGCAGGACAGAGAGGGGGGCGAAGGAACGCTGCCTAAGTAGTCGAGCCTACTTTCCGCCCACCGCCTCCTCGTAAACCTCCGCCTTGAACCCCACGAACACCCGCTCCCCCACCTCGAGCACCGGCCGCTTGATCATCGTCGGCATGGCGAGCATCAGTTTCTTCGCCTTCTTCTCGTCCAGCCCGGCCTTGTCCGCCTCCGGCAGCTCGCGAAAGGTGGTGCTGCCCTTGTTGAGCAGCTTTTCCCAGCCGACCTTGCCGACCCAGCCGTCCAGTTTCCCAGCCTCGATCCCCTCGGCCCGGTAGTCATGGAAGCGATAGTGCCCGCCGTGGCTTTCCAGCCAAACGCGCGCCTTCCTGATCGTGTCGCAGGTGGTGATGCCATACATGGTGATGGTCAAGGCGGGCCTCTGTCGGGTGGGGTTTCGAATCCGGCGGAAGCCTAGGCCGTTTGGACCAGACATCAAGTAGGAACCGATCGTTCGCCTGCCAGCGGTGCGTCGCTCGGCAGGTGACAATTCGTGTCAGGATCACGATGCCGTGCCAAGAGGTCAACGATTCAGCGTTGGAGAGTTCGAGATGCAGGCATGTTCGACGGACCAGTACAGGTCCGTCGGCCATTTTTTGTTTCTGGATTACGAGCGATCGCTGGGGCATCCTATGGCATGTGCAACCTCTACAACATCACCACAAGCCAGGACGCCATCCGCGAGTGGACCCGCGCCATGCGGGACATCATGGGCAACCTTGAGCCCTCGCTGGACGTCTATCCCAACATGCCCGGCGCAGTGGTCCGCAATGCCCCCGATGGCCAGCGTGAGCTTGCCAAGCTGCTGTGGGGCATGCCAACGCCGGCAGAGCGGGTGAAGGGCAAGGCGGACTACGGGACCACCAACATCCGCAATCCGCAGTACGCCCATTGGCAGCAATATGTTGGCGTGGAGAACCGCTGTGTGGTGCCCGTTACAAGCTTCGCGGAGCCCAGCCCCACGCCCAACGACAAGGACCCTGAGACGGGCATACAGCGGAACTACTGGTTTGCGCGAAGCGGGGACCGTCCGCTGTTTTTCTTCGCTGGCATGTGGACGCGCTGGCAGGGGGTCCGCAGGGTCAAGGACGGGGCTGGAGACTTCGAGCTTTACGGCTTCCTTACGACCAAGCCGAACGCCCTCATAGCGCCCATCCACGACAAGGCCATGCCGGTGATCCTGACTACGCGCGAGGAGGTGGACATGTGGCTAACCGCGCCGTGGTCCGAAGCGCGGCACATGCAGCGGACAGCCCCCGACGATGCCTTGGTGATCGTCGAGAAGCCGGCCACACAAATCAAGTTCCCAAATGCCGGGGATGCGGCGGGTGGCCAAATGTCATTACTTTGACCCGGCTCTGACCCGGCGAGGAGATGATCTATCAATCTTTTTCGTCTCGCCAGATCACCCGCCGCACCATACGCACCCCCACAAGGCGCCTCACGCGTATCTTCACGCCCTGGACGGCGCTGGGCAGCAAAATGTCCACGTCGAACTCCCGCCGCTTGCAGCGCTCGCACCGCATGTGCCGCTCGACGTCCCAGAACGGAATGTCCCCCATGAGCTTGAGGAGATCTCCGGGGAGGTAGTGATGGGTGATGTTGCAGTTGATGCACCGGACGCGGATTAACTGCCCGATTTCATGGGCACGGCTTAGCGTCTGAACGACGCGTCGGGATCTGCTGCTCGGCTCCGGCATGCCCTACGAAATAGGAAAGTGTTCCTCGCGGAGTCAATTCAAGCAAAACCCTTTTGTTCTATTTTTGTTCATTGTGGCAGTTAGAGCTATCGGAGTGACGGAGCTTCAGGACCGGCGTTCCTCTAATAACACCCGCGCTCGATCGCCAGCCGCCGCACCAGAGCCAGCACGCTGTCGATGGTGGGCGTCGGCTGGCCGGTCAGGCGGCCGAGTTCCTGCACCGCCGTGACCAGCGCGTCGATCTCCATCGGGCGGCCGCGCTCGAGGTCCTGCAGCATCGAGGTCTTGTGCTCGCCGACATCGCCGGCGCCCTTGATGCGACGGTCGACGGAGACGGGAAAGCGCACGCCGATGCGCTCGCCGATCGCCTGCGCCTCCAGCATCAAGGCGCGGGCGACCGCACGCGTGCCTTCGTCGGCGACGATGGCCGCCAGCGTGCTGCCGGTCAGCGCCGAGATCGGGTTGAAGGAGAGATTGCCCCAGAGCTTCACCCAGATCTCAGAGCGGATGTCCTCGCGCACCGGGGCCTGCAGCCCGGCCTTGACCATTTCGCGCGCCAAGGCGGTGGCCCGCTCGCTCTTCTCGCCCGACGGCTCGCCCAGCGAGAAGCGCGTGCCCTCGACATGGCGGATCAGGCCGGGCGCGTCGACCTCGACGGCCGGATAGACGACGGAGCCGATGACGCGCTCGGGCCTGATGCGCTGCCAGATCTCGCCACCGGGATCGACAGCGCCGAGCCGCGTGCCCTCCAGCGCGCCGCCCGCCTTGTGGAAATACCACCAGGGGACGCCGTTCTGCATGGTGACGACGGCGGTGCCCTTGCCCAGCAACGGTGCTATCCGGTCAAGGGCCGGCGCCAGCGAATGCGCCTTCAGCGCCAGCACGACATAATCCTGCACGCCGAGTTCCTCGGCGCGCGCAGCCGCGTTCACCCGCGCCACGGTTTCCTTTCCATCCTCGATCAGGCGAAGGCCACCGGCCTTGATCGCGTCCAGATGCGCGCCGCGCGCCACGATCGACAGATCGACCGAGCCGGCGATCGCGAGCTTCGCGGCAAGATAGCCGCCGATGGCGCCGGCGCCAAAGACCGTGATGCGCATCAGCCGAGCCCGAGCTTTGCCGCGAGGCCGATGCGCTGCAATTTGCCGGTGGCGCCCTTCGGAATCTCGTCGAGGATCACCACCTTGCGCGGCACCTTGAAATCGGCGAGCCGGGTGGCGGCGAAACCACGGATGTCGGCCTCGCTGGCGCTCTGGCCCTCGCGCAGCACTACAGCGGACGCCACCTCTTCACCGAGCTTGTCATGCGGCATAGCGAAGGTGACGACCTGCGCCACCGCCGGATGGTCCATCAGCACGTCGTCGACCTCGAGCGGCGAGATCTTCTCGCCGCCGCGATTGATGATCTCCTTCAGCCGGCCGGTGACGCGCAGGTAGTTGTCCTCGTCGAGCACGCCCTGGTCGCCGGTGTGGAACCAGCCATGGGCGAAGGCGCTGGCATTGGCGTCCGGGTTCTTCTCATAGCCGGCGGTGACGTTCGGGCCGCGAATGACGATCTCGCCGATCTCGCCGGCTTTGAGCAATCGCCCATCCGGCGCCATGACGGCGACTTCAGGCCCGGCGGACGCACCGACGCTGCCGGGCTTGCGCAGGCCGGGCGGCAAGCGGTTGGACGCCATCTGATGCGCGGCCTCGGTCATGCCGTAGGATTCGATCACTGGGCAGCCGAAGGTCGCTTCGAGTTCGGCCATCACTTGCGCCGGAAGCGAAGCCGAAGAAGAGCGGATGAAGCGCAGCTTCGCTTCGGCAAGCTGCTCGGGATTGCGGGCGGCGCGCGGCAGGATCGCCTGATGCATGGTGGGTACCGCCGTGTACCAGCTTGGCCTCGCTTCGCTGAGCCACTGGAAGAAGCGCAGCGCGTTGAAACCCGGCGTGCAGAAGACACTGCCGCCGGCGGCGAGCGAGGAAAGCACCGCGGCGATCAGGCCATGGATGTGAAACAGCGGCATGATGTTGAGGCAGCGGTCGGCCGGCGTCAGGCCGAGCGTGGCGCCGATATGCGCGGCCGACGCCGCAAGGTTGGCGTGGCTGAGCGGCACGAGTTTCGGGCGCGAGGTGGTGCCGGAGGTGTGGAGCAGAAGCGCAACGTCGCCGTCCTCGGCCGATCCTGAGGAAACCGGTGGCCCGACCGGAGCGCCCTCGATCGTGAAGATACCGGCGGGCGAGCCTTCAGGCACGACCAAACGCAGCACCGGGGTGCCGAGGCGCGCGGCGACCTCGACCGAGGGGCCTGCCTCATCCTTGCCGACGAGGATCGCCTTGACGCCGATGTCGGTCAGGTAGAAATCGAGCTCGTCGGCCCGGTAGGCCGGATTGAGCGGCGCGGTGGACGCGGCCGCCGCCACAGCGATGAAGGCCGTCGCCATTTCCGGGCCGTTCGGCAGCACGATGGCGACGCGGTCGCCACGGCCGATGCCCAGCGCGTTGAGCCGCGCCACCGTATCGCGGATCAGCTTGCGCAATCCGCCATGCGAGAGGGCCGTCCGTTCGGGCGCGGCGATGGCCGGCGCGTCATCGGCGCCGGAGGCAAGACGATGGGCGAGATCGGTGGCGTTTTCGCTGTTTGTCATGGTTCCAGACTATGTTTCGAACGATCGGCCGATGTCCAGCGCTGCTCAAAATCCGAGCGCCAAGCCGTCCTTGCGCGGATCGGACGCGCCGGTCAGCGTGCCCTTCTCCCAATCGATCAGCACCGCCTGTCCGCCGCCCAGCGGGTGGTCGGGCTCGACAACACGATGACCTCGCCGGCGCAGGCCTTCGACGGCATCGGAATGCACGCTGCGCTCGGCCTCGACGACGTCGTGGTTGTAGAAGACGCGGGCCGCGTCGATCGCCTGCTGCGGGTCCATGCCGAAGTCGATCATGTTGGTCACGAGATGCACATGGCCGAAAGGCTGGTAGCCGCCGCCCATGACGCCGAACGGCATCATAGCGCGGCCGTTCCTCGTCATCATACCCGGCATGATCGTGTGCATCGGCCGCTTGCCTGGCGCTATCGCGTTTGGGTGCTTCGGATCGAGGCGGAAGCTGGAACCACGGTTCTGCAACACGACGCCGGTCTTCGGGCCGACGACGCCGCTGCCGAAGGAATAATAGGTCGAGTTGATGAAGCTGACCGCGTTGCGGTCGCGGTCGACGACGCTGATATAGACCGTGTCGCTGCCGGGAAGATCGAGACGCGGCAGATGGGTCATGGCGCGCTCGGAATCGATCGCGGCGCGCAAGCTGTCGGCATAGGCGCTGGAAAGCAACGCCTGGACCGGAACGTCGACGTGATCCTGGTCGGCGAAGAACGCATCGCGATCCTGATAGGCCAGGCGGCCCGCCTCGATCTCCAGATGCAGACGCTCGGCACCCTCGGGATCGAGCCTGCCGAGGTCGAAGCCCGAAAGCACGTTCAGCATCAGAAGCGCGGTCAGGCCCTGGTTGTTGGGCGGCATCTGGTGGATGTCGTGACCGCGATAGGAGGTGCTGACCGGGGTGCGGTAATCGCCCTTGGTCGCGGCGAAGTCTTCCAGCGTATGCAGGCCGCCAAGCGCGCGAAGCCGCCCGACCAGATCGCCCGCGACAGCGCCTTCGTAGAATCCGGCGCGGCCCTTTTTCGCGATGATGCGCAACGTCTCCGCCAGCTCCGGCTGGCGATGGATGTCCCCCGCCTTCGGGGGCCTGCCGCCGGGCAGGAAGATGCGCGTCGCAACCTCGTCGGCCGACAGGTCGGTCTCGGGGTCGTGCCAGTCGAAGGCGACGCGGTCGTGCACGACATAGCCTTCTTCCGCGTAGCGAATGGCCGGAGCGAGCGCATCGGCCAAACCCTTGCGGCCGTGGTCTTCCAGCAGCCGGCACCAGGCATCGACGGCGCCTGGAACGGTGACCGCGTGCGGGCCATGCAGTGGCAGTTCGCTGAAGCCCTTGTCCCGGTACCAGTCGACGGTCGCGGCGGCGGGTGC
This sequence comes from Mesorhizobium sp. M2A.F.Ca.ET.046.03.2.1, assembly GCF_003952425.1. Taxonomy (NCBI): domain Bacteria; kingdom Pseudomonadati; phylum Pseudomonadota; class Alphaproteobacteria; order Hyphomicrobiales; family Phyllobacteriaceae; genus Mesorhizobium; species Mesorhizobium sp. M2A.F.Ca.ET.046.03.2.1. The sequence goes on from NZ_CP034449.1 coordinate 768,998, forward strand.
GCGGCCAGAGCCGTTGAAGGCGATCACCTCGCCCTGCCCCTTCGGGCAATAGAGCACAAAACAGTCGCCGCCGATGCCCGTCGATTGCGGCTCGACCACCGCCTGGACCGCGGCCGCGCAGACGGCGGCGTCCATGGCATTGCCGCCGGCGCGCAGCATGTCGATCGCGGCAAGGGTGGCAAGCGGATGCGAGGTCGCGGCCATCGCCTCGGTGGCGCGGACCGGCGAGCGGCCGGGAAACTGGAAGTCACGCATGCTGGTTCTGGTATCCTATATCAACGTCCGCGGCCGAAAAGCTGGGCGGCGGACAACAAGACGATCGATAGCACGATCAGGCAAGTCGAAATGGCGGCGATCGTCGGATCGATCTGGTCGCGCAGCGCATTGAACATGCGCCGCGTCAGCGTCGTGGTCTCGCCGCCCGAGATGAATAGCGACACCACCACCTCGTCGAAGGAGGTGATGAAGGCAAACAGCGCGCCCGAGACGATCGAGAATCTTATTTGCGGCATCGTCACCTGGAAGAAGGCGGAGAAGCGGCCGGCGCCGAGGCTGCGCGCCACCATCTCCTGGTTCATGTCGTAGGAGCGCAGCCCCGAAAGCACGGTCAGCACGACCAGCGGCAGCGCCTGCACCGTATGCGCGATGACGAGGCCGGTCAGCGTATTGTTGAGGCCGATGCGGGCATAGAGGAAGAACGTGCCGATGCCGATCAGGATGACCGGAATGATCAGCGATGCCGTGAGCAGCGCGTTGATCAAGCCGGTCATCCTGAGCGTGCGGGCGTTGATGGCGTAGGCCGCCGCGGTGCCGAGCAGCGTCGCGACGATCGCCGTCATCACCGCTACCTTGACCGATACGATGGTGGCGTCGCGCCATTCGAGGGAACCGAAATAGCTTTCGTACCAGCGCAGCGACCATTCCTGCGGCGGGAACTCCAAGAGCGAGGAGCCGGAGAAGGACATGATGACGATGATCACCGACGGGGCGATCAGGAACAGCATGACGAGGCCGCCGAGCGCGTAGAGCCAGAGGCGTTGCCGATGCGAGATCGGCAGGGCGTTTTCCATGCTCATCGCCTGCTCCAGACCCCGGTCGCGCGGGTGCCGAGCAGCCAGTGGAAAAGGCCGAGCAGCGCCAGCGTGACGGCGAGCAGCACGACGCCAAGTGCTGCGCCCGCGCCCCAGTTGGAATAGAGGCTGGTGGTCTGCTCCATGCGCATCGCCCACATGATCACCTTGCCGCCGCCCATCAGCGCCGGCGTGACGAAGAAGCCGAGGCAGAGCACGAAGACGATGACCAGGCCCGAAGCCAGGCCCGGCAGCGACAGCGGAAAGAAGATCTGCCGGAAGGTGGCGGCGGGGCTCGCGCCGAGATTCATGCCGGCGCGCAGGCAGTCGACGTCGATCGTCTTCATCGAGGCATAGAGCGGCAGCACCAGGAAGGGCAGCATGATGTGGGTCATGCCGATGATGACGCCGGCGAAATTGTTGGCGAGCGGCAGCGGCTGGGAGATGATTCCGAGATCGATCAGCCACGTGTTGACCAGTCCCTTGCGCTGCAGGATGACCAGCCAGGCATAGGTGCGCACCAGCACCGAGGTCCAGAACGGCAGGATGACGAAGATCAGGCAGATGGAGGCGGCGCGACGCGGCAGCTGCGAGAGCATGTAGGCCAAGGGATAGCCGAGCAGCACGCAGGCGCCGGTGACGGTGAAGGCCACCTTGAAGGTGGTGACGAAGGTCTTGATGTAGGATGCCTGCTCGAAGAAGCGCGCGTAATTGGCGGCGCTGAGCTGACCGCTCTCATCGAACAGCGAAAGCCAGAACAGCCAGCCGATCGGCACGATGATGACGGCGAAGACCAGGAAGAGCCCGGGCGACAGCAGCGCGAGCATGCCATGCGCTTCCCATCGCGCGTCGGCGTTGAGCGCATCGGCATTGAGCGCCCCATCGCGTCGGGAGGCATGACCGAGACTGGCGGATGCGAGGCTCATTGGTCGGCCACCAGCACGACGTCCTGGGCATCGATACCGAGCGTGATCGGCTCGCCCGGCGCCGGCAGTTTCGCCAGCACATCGGAGCGGCAATAGTCGCGCAGGGTCACCTGCCGGCCGTCCTTGAGCGTGGCGTAGCAGACGAAGCTGTCGCCCTGGTAGATGACGTCGCCGACGGTTGCTGGCAGCAGGTTGACGCCGGTCTCGCCGACGTCGGCAACCAGGCGCAGCTTTTCCGGCCGCACCACCATCAGATGCCGACCAGTGGACGGCGCCGCATCGTTCATCCGTAACTTCCTGTCCTCGTACCAGACGCTGCCATTTCGGCTCTCGACGGGAATGAAGCTGGACTCGCCGATGAAGCCGGCGACGAACTTCGTCCGCGGCCTGGCGTAGAGAACTTCCGGCTGGTCGATCTGTTCGATGCGCCCGGCATTCATGACGGCGATGCGGTCCGACATGGTGATCGCCTCGCGCTGGTCGTGCGTGACGTAGACCGTCGTCATGCCGAGCCTGCGATGCAGGTTGCGCAATTCGATCTGCATGTGCTCGCGCAGGCTCTTGTCGAGCGCCGACAGCGGCTCGTCCATCAAGACGATGCGCGGCTCGAAAACGATGGCGCGGGCCAAGGCCACGCGCTGGCGCTGGCCGCCGGAGAGCTGGTCGACACGGCGCTCGCCGAGGCCCTTCAGTTGCACCAGGTCCAGCGCCCTCTCGACGCGTTCAGCTGTTTCCGCGGCCGACACGCGGCGCTGCTTGAGTGGAAAGGCGATGTTGTGGAAGACGTTCATATGCGGGAACAGCGCATAGTTCTGGAACACCATGCCGATGTTGCGCTTGTGCGGCGGCATGGTGATGATCTCCTCGCCTCCGACCTTGATCGAGCCGGCATTGGCCCGCACGAAGCCGGCCAGGATCATCAGCAAGGTCGTCTTTCCCGAGCCGGACGGCCCGAGCAGCGTCAGGAATTCGCCCGCCGCGACATCGAGGCTGAGATCGCTGAGGATGGAGACCGCGCCGAAGCGCTTCTCAATCCCGCTTATGCCGATGGGCAGCGCGGACTGCGCGAGAGACAACAGCATCTCCTTCAACTCCGGATCATTTTTGCGAAACGATGCGGAGCGGCGCCGCAAGGACGCCACTCCGGTACGATCCTCATTGCTGGATCAGGTTGTTGAACTTCTCCGTCGCCTCGACGAGGGTGTCGCGCCAGAAGGCCGGGTCCTGCAGCACCTGCTTCTTGACGTTCTCGGGTGAGGAATTGATGTCCTTGATGCGCTCGGGCGGGATCTTGCCGGTCTCGAAAGCCTTCTCGTTGGCCGGGCCGTTGTCGACATAGAGCGGCAAGTTGGCCTGGAGATCGGGGCTGACGAACTTGGCCAGCGCCTTCATGGCGATGTCCTTGTTCTTCGAGCCCTTCGGGATGACCATGCAGTCGGCGGTCAGCACGCCCTGGTCGAAGGAGAAGCTGACCGGCGCACCGCTCTTCTTCAGTGTGCCGGCGCGGCCGTTCCAGATGCTGGCCATATCGACCTCGCCGTCCTTGACGAGCTGCATGGCCTGTGCGCCGGAGGTCCACCAGGCATCGATATGACCCTTGATCTTGTCGACGGATTGCAGCGCACCGTCGATGTCGACCGGGTAGACCTTGTCGATTGGAATGCCCTTGGCGAGAGCGGCGACGCTCAGCGTCTCCGTCGCCTGGCTGCCGGAGAGCGCGCGGCGGCCGGGGAATTTCTCGACGTTCCAGAAATCGGCCCAGGTCTTCGGGCCTTTGTCGCCGAAGACATCGGTCCGGTAGATCAGCACGACGGACGTGTAGGAGATGCCGACCCAGTCGTCATGCACGAGCTTGGGATTGATGCCGGTCTTGTCGATGACATTGTAGTCCAGTTTCTCGAACAGGCCTTCCTTGGAGCCGCGCGCGCATTCGTCGGCGCCAAGCTCGGTGATATCCCATTTGACGGCGTTGCCGGTGACCTGCAGGCGCACGTCGTCGAGGCCGTTGGTGGTGTCCTGCTTGATGGTGATGCCGAGTTCCTTGGCCGTCGGATCGAAGAAGGCCTTGGTTTGCGCTTCCTGATAGGTGCCGCCCCATGAGGCGACGGTGATGGTGTCGGCGGCCGACGCCGGAACGGCGGCCGATGCCAGCAGCCCGGCAATCGCCAGGCCGTGAATAAAAAGTCTCTTCGTCATTTTCGCTTCTCCAACCGGTGTTCCCGTTATCGTTGATTTGGTATGCTAATTTGTATACAATTTTGAGTGTAATTCGACGGAAGCCGATGTCAACATGGGCTTCAGGTTTTTGATGGTGGAGAAGCGGGACAGTTCGAAGCGGCCGCGCACGCGACAGGGTCTGTTCAAGCGGGCGCTAAAAGGCACTAGACTGCGATTCCATGACTGACCGTTGGAGGCGGGACGTTTGAGCAAGGAAAGAAAAAACACGCTGCGCGACTCGGTCTTCGAGAAGCTGAAGGCGTTGATCATCACCGGCCAGATCCCGCCGGGCGGCCGCGTGACGGAAAACGAGATCGCCGAGCGCCTCAAGGTCAGCCGCACGCCGGTGCGTGAAGCCTTCAACCGGCTGGAACGCGACGGGCTGGTGATCGGCCGGCCGCGCCAGGGCTATGTGGTGGCCGAATTCAACATCACCATGTTCCGCGAGGCCTTCGACATCCGCGAATTGCTTGATGGCCGCGCGACCGAGCTGGCCGCGGCCAATGCGAGCGCCGCCGACAAGGCGAAATTGCGCGAGATGCTCGCCGAATGCGAAAGGCTGGCGGCGATCCCGGATCGCAGCACGCGCGAAAAATTCGAGGAGCTCCAGGTCGGCATCGACCTGCACCGGGTGATCGCCGAAATCGGCGGAAACGAGATGCTCCATGGCATGCTCTGCGGCATCCTCGACAAGTGCCAGCAATATGTCTGGACCGAGCTTCTGTGGCTGGACGAATGGAAGCTTACCCGCGAGGAGCACGCTGGCATCGTCGACGCGATCTGCGCCGGCGATGTGGCTCTGGCCGGCGAGCGCGCCCGCGCGCATGTGCGCGGCTCACGCGAGAACATCCTGCGCCTGCTGCAGGCCAAGTCCGACTATCAGGGATTCTTCGCCAAGGCTTCTTGAGTCTTGAGCCCTGTCCGTCAGCTGGAAAGCATGGGGCAGTTGGCGCCGCGCCGCAGACTGACATGCGCCACGTCGCCGACGCTGAATTGAAAACCGTCGGCGCGCCGCGGCGCGTCGATGACTATCGCAGTCCCCTGCCCGAGCTCGGCATGCAGGCGCAGCGTGCGGCCGTGGAAGACGACACCGCTGACCCGCGCCGGCGCGGTGCCCTCGCCGGATTCGCTGGCGGCGAGAAGATCTTCCGGGCGCACGCCAATGGTGCGGGTGTCGCCGGCGGCCGGCGTCTCGCTGCTGTCTGAGGTCGCCTCCAGCGGCAGCTCGCCGGCGGCGAAGCGCAGGCGTTCGCCGTCTCGGCCGACGAAGAGCGACTGCAAGAGATTCATCGTGCCGATGAAGGAGGCGACGAAGCGCGTCGCGGGCCGGTCGTAGAGCGTTGCCGGCGCTGCGATCTGCTCGATGCGGCCCTTGTTCATGACGACGATGCGGTCGGAGATCGACAGCGCCTCGGTCTGGTCGTGGGTAACCATGACGAAGGTGGTGCCGAGCCGCGACTGCAGCCGTTTCAATTCGACCTGCATCTGCTCGCGCAGATGCGCGTCGAGCGCCGACAGCGGCTCGTCGAGAAGGAGCACGCGCGGCTCGCAGACAATGGCGCGAGCTAGCGCGACGCGCTGGCGCTGGCCGCCGGACAATTCGGAGACGCGGGCGCGCAGCTTGTCGGCGAGGCCAACCATGTCGAGCGCCTCGCGGATGCGTTTTGCCTGCTCGGTGCCGGACATTTTGCGCAGCGACAGTCCGAAGCCGACATTGGCCGCGACATCCATGTGCGGGAACAGCGCATAGTCCTGGAAGACGGTGTTCACCGGCCGGTCGAAGGGCCGCAAGCCCGTGATGTCGCGGCCTTCGAGCAGGACATTGCCGCTGGTTGGGCTTTCGAAGCCGGCAATGACGCGGAGGCTCGTCGTCTTGCCGCAGCCGGAGGGACCAAGCAGCGTCAGGAATTCGCCCGGAGCGATGTCGAGATCGACGCTATCAAGACCAACAATGCCGCCGGGGAAGACTTTCGAGACTTTCTGCAACCGAACGAGCGCATCAGGCGCCATCGCGCACCTCGGACGGTTTTGTCGTGTTGACCCACAGGATCTGGCATCGCTCCGCTCCCGGATTGCGGAAGGCGTGCAGCAGCGTGCTTTTGAAGGCAAAACTGTCGCCGGCCTTAAGCACATAGGTCGTTGCGTCGACCACCAGCTCGACCTCACCGGTCATGACGAAGCCGAATTCGTGGCCGGCATGGGCGTAGGCTTCCGCCGTGCCGCCGCCGGCCTCGACCGTGACCAGCATGCCGGTGAGCGTGGCGGCGGGCGGCGACAGCAGCGCCTTGGCGATGCCCTCGGACTTCACCGGGATCGCGCGACGCTTATCGGCGCGCACGCAGTAGAGGTCGTTGACCGCCTCATTGCCGTCGGTGATCAGCGCCGACGGCTCGATGTCGAGGGCGGCGGCCAGCGGCCAGATCACCTTGACGCGCAGCGAGGACATGCCGCGTTCGATCTGGCTCAGCGCGCCGATGGAGATGCCGGCTTTGGCGGCCAAGTCGGCCAGCGAGAGGTTGCGCTCCAGGCGCAATGCCCGCACCCGCCGGCCGACGCGGATGTCGGCATCGTCTTTCGGTTTTGTTGCCGCTTCGTCAAAAATGTCCATTCGTTCGTCCCTGTTGCAGTCAAGCAAGCCGGCTTCTGACCAATTCGGCTTCGTGACTAGGTTCTTATCTTGCCAGACGGTGGCGCCGCCCCTCATCGCCCTGCCGGGCACTTCTCCCCGTATAGAGACGGGGAGAAGAGGCTGACTGCGGCGCTGGCTCGTTTCCTGCAACGCCGGCGATTGGCGAAATCGCCGGCGACAGCGCCCCTCTCCCCGTCACTATACGGGGAGAGGATGCCGGCAGGCAGGTGAGGGGCAGCACCACCTTCGGCAATTGGCCCTCAACCCCCTGCCTTCACCTTCTCGAACATCTTGGCCATATCGTCATTCTGCTTCATCGGTCCGGTGAAGATCGTGCTCTTCAGCATCACGTCCGGGTCCGCCGGCAGCTGCAGCTTGTCGAGCTCGTCCTTCGACACGCCGGCGAAGGCAGTCGAGAGCGAGCTGCCATAGCCGTAGGACTGGATGAGGAACTTGCCCGAGTCGGCGTCGAGCCGGCTGTTTATGAAGTCATAGGCGAGATCGACGTTCTTGGCGTCCTTGAGCATGACGAAGCCGCAGGCCCAGGTCAGCATGCCTTCCTTCGGCTTCATGAACTCGACCGGCACGCCCTGCTTCTTCAGCGAGGTGGCCGACGCGTTCCAGGTCATCGCGGCGACCAGCTGGCCGCTCGCCAGCGCCTGCTCGACCGAGGTCATGTCGGTGGTGTAGCTGGAGAGCAGCGGCCGCTGCTCGCGCAGCTTTTCGGCGACCTTCTCCATCTGGTCCGGCGTCATGTCGAAGGGATTCACGCCGGCCAGAAGAGCGGCGACGATCGGCGTGTCATGGACCGCATCGATGGTCGCCATGCGGCCGGCATATTGCTTGTCCCACAAAAGGTTCCAGCTCGCCTCAGGGTTCTTCACCAGATCGGTGCGGTAGAGGATCGAGGTGTTGCCCCAGTCCCACGGCACCATCCACACCTTGCCGTCGCCGGCCTGCAGGTCGGGCAGGTTCTTGAACACCGGGAAGACCGAATCCCAGTTCTTGATGCGCTTGGTGTCGATCGGCTGCAGCAGGCCTTCCTTGTTCCAGCGCGCCACCTTGTCGTAGCAGGGATGCGCGATGTCGGGCCGGAAGCCGGCCTTGACCTTGGTGAAGGCGTCGTCGTCGTCGCCGAAGATCGTCGCCTCGACGCCGTCCGGATGCGCGGCGAGGAAGCTCTTGTTGAAGTCCGGCAGTTCGTAGCCCGACCAGGTGAAATATTGCAGCTTGTCGGCGGCAAAAGCGACCGTCGACGACAGCGCCATGGCCAGGGCCGCGAGACCCGCCAGGGCCCCGGTTGTCGATTTCAGGTGTACTGTCATTTTCGTTCTCCTCTTCTTTGTTGTGCTTCAGGCTGGATTGCGGCGCGCGGCGCCGAGGCCGCGATGGCGCAGGATTTCGGCGGTTCCGGCGATGATGAAGGACACGGTAAGGATCGCCGTTCCCAGCGCCATCACCGTCGGCAGCGAGCGCGGGAAACGCAGCTGGCTCCAGATGTAGAGCGGCAGCGTCGGCTCGGTGCCGGCGAGGAAGAAGACGACGATGAACTCGTCGAAGGAAATCAGGAAAGAAAGCATGAAGGCCGACAGCACGGCGGGCGCGCTCAGCGGCAGCATGACACGCCGGAACGTCGTCCAGTCGGAAGCGCCGAGATCGAGCGCGGCTTCGCGGATCGTCTTCGGGATGGCGGCGAAGCGGCTGCGCATCACCACCACCGTTGTCGGCAGCGCGACGAGGATGTGGCCCAGCACGATCGAGACGCGCGAGGGGCCGAGGCCGATGAGGTTGACCAGAATCAAGAGCGAAATGCCGACGATGACGCCAGGGATCAGGATTGGCAGCCGGGCGATGGCGCTGATCGTGGCGGCGAGTGGGGAGCGGCCGTAGAGGTCCATATAGGAGACGGTGATGCCGCAGAGCGTCGCCCCGCAGGCGGCGATGACGCCGATGACCAGGCTGTTGCCCAAGGCGCCGGACAGCGCCGGATTGCCGTAGAGCGTCTCATACCATTCAAGCGTGAAACCCTGCAGCGGAAACGCCGCCTGGATGGAGTTGTTGAAGGAAAACAGCGGGATCAAAAGCACGGGCAAATAGAGGAAGACGAGATAGCCGAGCACATAGAGGCCGAGCCAGCCGCCGCCTGCGTTGATGTCGGCCCGCCCGCTCATGTGCGGCTGCCGAACCTGCGGTCGGCGCCGCGCGCGACGAGCACCACGCACAGGATCACCAGCATGACGCAGACAGAGAGCGCGGCGCCGAACGGCCAGTCATTGGCCTTGCCGAACTGCGACTGGATCAGCGTGCCGATCATGGTGCTGGCTGGACCGCCGACCATGGCCGGCGTGACATAGTCGCCGACCGTCGGCACGAAGACGACGAGCGCGGCGGCCAGCACGCCCGGCATGGAATTGGGCAGCACGACGCGGCGGAAGCTGGTGAAGGGCCGCGCGCCGAGATCGGAGGCGGCTTCGAGCAGCGATTTCGGGATCGTGTCGAGCGCCACATAGATCGGCAGGATGGCGAAGGGGGCGTAGGCATGGGCGAGCGTGACCACCACCGCGGCCGGCGTGTTGAGGAAAGCCAGCGTCGGCTCCTTCCAGAGGCCGGTCTCGATGAAGGCGGAATTCAGCACGCCGTTATAGGCGAGCACGATCTTCCAGGCGAAGACGCGCAAGAGGTAGCTGGTCCAGAACGGCAGGGTGACGAGGAAAAGCAAAAGGTTGCGGCGGCGGCCGGCATGGAAGGCGAGGTAATAGGCGACCGGATAGGCGGTAACGACCGTCGCAAGCGTGACCAGGCCGGCAATGACCAGCGAGCGCAGCGTCACCGTCCAGTAGAGCGGATCGGTGGCGACGGTGAGGAAATTCTCCGCCGTTAGGCCGACCCCAAGCAGCGAGCCGTCATTGCCCCTGAAGGCGAGGAAGACCACAAGGCCGAGCGCAAAGAGGATCAGGAAGAATGTGACCAGCCCGCCCGGCAGCAGCATGGCGAAGCGGAAGACCGGCGAGATGCGGTTTTCCGGCAAGGGCCGTGCTGCAACGACGGTCGACGACATTGAACTGCCCATCGGAATTCTGAAATCGCCTAATGATTTTTCATATTCATGAAACTGTCAAGCTGAATCGCTTGTGCGCTGCACACGTTCGGCGTCAGCGCTCAAAGGCATCGAGCATGCGATACCAGGCAATTGCCGCGGCAACGCCGATCTGCCGAAAGGCGTGGAACGGGATCGGCCGGATCGGCGACAGCGGGAAGGGCAATTGCCTGGCATCGCCGCTGGCGAGGTAGTTCGCCATGCGCTTGCCGAGCGCGCTCATCAGGCCGACGCCCCTGCCCTGGCAGCCGACGACGGCAAGCAGGCCCTTTTCCGGTTCATGCAGATGCGGCAGGTGATCCGGCGTCAGCGCCACTCGGCCGAACCAGCGCTTCTCGATGGCGATGCCGGCAAGCGCCGGATAGAGGCGGGTGAGCGCGCGTTCGAGATGCGCCCAGTCCGCGGCGCTTGAGGGCCGCGCCATGCGGCCGCGGCCGCCCAGCACCATGCGGCCATCGGGACTCCGGCGGTAGTAGACCAGGATGCGACGGGAATCGGAAACGGCCTGCCCGCCAGGCAGGATGCCGGCGGCAAGCTCCGCCGGTAGCGGCGCGGTGGCGATCTGGAAGGAATGCAGCGGCACGATGGTCTGGGCAAGCCCGGGCAGCAGGCCATCCGTATAGGCATTGATGGCAAGTACGACCGATCTGCCCCGCAACTCGGCGCCGCCTTGCGTCGAGACCCGCCAGACGCCGGCCTCCTTGGCGAGCTTCACCACTCGCTGCTGCTCGGCGATGCCGGCGCCGGCGGCCGAAGCGACGCGGGCCAGTTCGAGCGTATAGGACAGCGGATCGATGATTCCAGCGCGGCGGTCGAGCCAGCCGCCGAGATAGCCCCTGGCGCCGGTCATCGCCGCGATCTCGGCCTGGTCGAGCAGCTTGACGTCGGCGCCGCGCGAGCGCCATTGGCGGTCGCGGTTGGCGGCGGCCTTCAGCGCTGTCTCGGTGTGCGCCGCCTGGATCCAGCCATTGCGCGTAAACGGCACTGCCAGCTTCTCGTCGCGGATCACGTCGAACACGGCATCGGCCGTCGAGGCGGCGAACGCGACCAGGGCTTCACCACGCTCCTTGCCGAAATGTTCAATCAGCCATTCCGGATCGTATTTGAGGCCGGGAATGACCTGGCCGCCATTGAGACCGGAAGCGCCCTGCCCGATCGCACCAGCATCCAGCACCTGAACGGAAAGGCCGGCCCGCGCCGCATGCAGCGCGGTCGACAGGCCCATGATGCCGCCGCCGACAATGATCGCGTCGAACGTGCCGCCGGATGACAGTTCGGACCGGAAGGCCGGCGCCGTTTGGGGTTTCCGCCAGACCGGATCGAAGAAGGCTGCGGGCAAAGATCACCTCGGCGCTGAAACTTCGTGAAAATCCTATTGTCAATTTCATGAATTTGAAAGAGCGCTCGATAGGCCAGACAAATCCTGGCTATGTGACAGCACAGCCATGGCCCATAAACCTTGGCATCGACGGGATAGACGTTTGCGCTAAATCCGGGGAAAGTGCCGCGCGACAATCGAGAGGAATGATGCCATGACCGATCCGACCCGCCTGCCTGCCGAAGGACTTTTCGTCGGCCGCGCCAGAACCAGCGCCGCTTCTCATCCGCTGGTGGTGACGGCACGGGACGGCGAAGTGATCGACATCACCTCGAGCGCGGCGCCGACGGTGCGCGATCTTTGCGAGTTGAAGGATCCCGCCGACTACCTGCGCTCAGCCAAGGGTAAGGCGATCGGCGTGCTCGCCGACATCGCGGCAAACAGCTTCGAGGCCAAGCGCGACGCCGCGAAGCCCATCCTGCTTTCGCCCGTCGATCTGCAGGCGATCAAAGCCTCCGGCGTCACCTTCGTGGTCAGCCTGCTCGAGCGCGTCATCGAGGAGCAGGCGCGCGGCTCGGCGGAAAAGGCCGACGCCATCCGCGCCGACATCGCCAGCCTGATTGGCCATGACTTGTCGAAGCTCAAGCCCGGTTCGCCGGAAGCGATGGAAATCAAGGCCAAGCTGATCTCGCGCGGGGCCTGGTCGCAATATCTGGAGGTGGGTATCGGCCCGGACGCCGAAATCTTCACCAAATGCCAGCCGATGGCGTCCGTCGGCTTCGGCGCCGATGTCGGCCTGCACCCCGTCTCCACCTGGAACAATCCCGAGCCGGAGATCGCCATGATAGCCGACAGCTCGGGTCGCATCGTCGGCGCCACGCTTGGCAACGACGTCAACCTGCGCGATGTCGAGGGGCGCTCGGCGCTGCTGCTCGGCAAGGCCAAGGACAACAATGCTTCCGCCTCGCTCGGACCGTTCATCCGGCTGTTCGACGAGACCTTCTCGATCGCCGACGTCAAGCGCGCCACGGTGCGACTCAGCGTCGAGGGCGAGGACGGCTTCTCGCTGGAAGGCGCCAGCTCGATGGCCGAAATCAGCCGTTCGCCGGAAGAACTGGTCAAGGCGGCGATGGGGCCGCATCACCAGTATCCGGACGGGCTGGCGCTTTATCTCGGCACCATGTTCGTGCCGTCGAAGGATCGCGGCGAGAAGGGCAAGGGCTTCACCCACAAGGTCGGCGATATCGTCACCATCTCGTCGGAAAAGCTCGGCGCTCTCACCAACCGCGTGCGCCTGTCGCCGGACTGTCCGCATTGGACTTATGGCGCCAGCCATCTGATGCGCGACCTGGCGAAGGCCAATCTTCTCTAGCGCCCAACCGAGGCGACGTTGTCCAACCCCGCCGCAGAGAGCGAGCGCTAACGGCAACGCCTGCCCGAGAAAATAGCGCCTGAACTGATGCAATCTGATGGGATTGCTGATGGCGCGCGAAGCTGTGCCAACATCCATTGGCGATGGAGGCTTGCCATCGTCTGAAAAAGGGAATGCTCTGGACGTTCCGGTCGGCGCTGGCAGGAGACGTGGACAAAGGCCGCGTCGCGCCGATCCAGGAGGAGAGTTTCAACATGGGAGGAAATCGAATGCTTTCGCGGCTAAGACTGCTCGTGCTTGGCTTGATCGCGCTCATCGCCATTCCGGCGATGGCTGAGGCCAAGACGTTCTACTGGATTTCACATGGCGGCCCGGCCGACCCGGTCTGGACCTATTTCCTGGCCGGCGCCAAGCAATGGGCAAGCGACACCGGCAATAAGGTCAACACGTCGTTCCACAATGGCGACGTTGCCTCGCAGCAGGAGGCGATCCGCGCCGCCATCTCGGCCAAGGCCGACGGCATCGTCACCACCAGCCCCGATCCGGGCAGCCTGATCGAGCTCGCCAAGGAAGCGCGCGCGGCCAACATCCCGATCATCAACTTCAACACACCCGACCCGAAAGCCAACTTCAACGCCTATGTCGGCGGCGACAACGTCACCTTCGGCAAGCACTGGGCGCAATACCTGGTCGACAAGGGCCTTGTGAAGAAAGGCGACTTCGTCTGGATGCCGGTCGAGGTTCCCGGCGCCACCTATGGCGTGCAGGAAGAGGAAGGCATCAAGAGCGTCTTCGAGCCGCTCGGCATCACCTATGAAATCACCGAGGCCACGCTCGACCAGGCCGAAGTGATCAGCCGCATGGCCGACTATCTCACCGCGCACAAGGGCAAGGTGAAGGCGATCATCGGCCTCGGCGACCTCGTCACCGGCTCGATCAAGCGGGTGTTCGACCAGGTCGGCGTCAAGGCGGGCGAGATCCCGGTCGTTGGCTGGGGCAATTCGCTCGACACCACGCAGGAAGTGCTGAACGGCTATGTCAACGCCGCGCAGTGGCAGGACCCGCAGGCGACCAGCTATGTGGCGCTGTCGCTCGCCAACATGGCCGCCAGCGGCATCCCCCCGGGCTTCAATGTCATCACCGGCGCGCTCTACGAGAAGGACACCGCCGGCGTCTACGACAAGATCCTGTCCGGCAAATAAGTTCCCGCGCGATTGACCAGCGCCGCGCTTTGCACCTGAAGCGCGGCGCTGGATGCTACCGCCGCCGGCGCCCGCCGCCATACCCGGCGCGAAATCCGGCCAGTTTCAATCATGTCACGGGTATCTCGTGGAAAATCATTCCTTCGTCCAGCGCCTGATCGGCAGGTCAGAATTCGGCCCCCTTGTCCTGCTCGTCGTCGAGTTGGTCGTGTTCTGGGCCATCAATCCGGACTTCCTCTCGCCGCAGAACATCTCCAACATCCTGGCCTTCACCGTCGAGCTCGGCCTGATCGCGCTGGCGATGACGCTGTTGATGACATCGGGTGAATTCGACCTTTCCGTCGGCTCGCTGTTCGGCTTCTCGCCAGTGCTGATGTGGACGCTGTTCAACAGCGGCGTCACCTCGCTGGAGGTGGGCCTGCTGATCGCGCTAATCGTTGCCGCGCTGATCGGGCTGGTCAATGGCTGGTTCGTCACCCAGCTCAAGATCCCGTCCTTCCTGGTCACGCTCGGAATGCTGCTGGTCGTGCGCGGCACGGCGCTCTTCGTCACCGACGGCTTCCCGCAGCGGACCTGGAGCGCCGAAGGCAGCTGGCTGGCCGATATCCTCGTCGGCGACTTCTATGTCGGGCCGTTCCGCATCTACGCCTCGCTTTTCTGGTTCATCGGCGCCGCGATCATCCTTGGCTATGTGCTGACGCAGAGCCGGACCGGCAACTGGATCCAGGCCGCCGGCGGCAATCCCAATGCGGCGCGCGCCCGCGGCGTCAACGTCAACCGCGTCAAGGTCGGTCTGTTCGTCCTGTCGGCGGTGATGGCTTCGCTGGCCGGCGTGATCTCGTCGCTGCGCACCTCCGCGGCCAACCCCAACAGCGGCACCGGCTATGAGCTCGAGGTTATCGCCATGGTGGTGATCGGCGGCACGGCGCTGACGGGGGGACGCGGCACCATCATCGGCACGGTGCTCGGCATCCTGATCCTGCGCGTCATGCGCAACGGCATCGTGCTGATCGGGGTGCCGGGGCTTGCCTACAACATCTTCATCGGCGCGATCATCCTCGGCATGATGGCGCTGCATTCGTGGCTCGAACGCCGGCACCAGGCAGGGACTTAAGACGATGGCCGAGCCTCTGATCCGCATGGCAAACATCCGCAAGTCCTACGGGCGCGTGCAGGCGCTGGTGGACGCCAATTTCCACGTCAACGAAAAGGAGATCGTCGGCCTGCTCGGCGACAACGGCGCCGGCAAGTCGACATTGATCAAGGTGCTGTCGGGCGCCGTGCCGCTGACCAGCGGCGACATCTTCGTCCGCGGCAAGAAGGTCAATTTCCGCAGCACCAGCGACGCAATCGCTGAGGGCATCGAGACGATCTACCAGGACTCGGCGCTGGTCACGCAGCTGTCGATCGCGCGCAACCTGTTCCTCGGCCGCGAGCCGATCAAGCCGCCGCGCTTCCTGAACCGCATGGACCAGGAGGCGATGAACGCGGTGGCGCGCGACCTTCTGCGGCAAGTCGGCATCACCAAGAACATCCCGCCGACGACGCCGATCGGCTCGCTGTCGGGCGGCGAGCGGCAGGCGGTCGCAATCGCGCGCGCCATGCATTTCGACAGTGATCTCATCATCCTCGACGAGCCGACCAACAATCTCGGCGTCGCCGAGACGCAAGGTGTCTTGAGCTTCGTGCGCAGCGCCCGCGACTCCGGTCATTCCTGCATCTTCATCGCGCATAACATCCACCACGTCTTCCAGGTGGTCGACCGCATCGTGGTGATGCGCCGGGGCAAGGTGGTGGCCGACGACATCGATCCGAAGAAGACGACGGTGGCCGAGGTCGAGCGCGTCATCACCGGCATGTCGGACAAGGAAATCCGGGATGCGATCACCGACGGCCGGGAATCGCATGGCTGATTTCGGCAGACTTTGACTTGGCGTGACAGGGGCTCGCATCCCATCCTATGACTGGACCCATGAAAGCCACCGTAGCCGACATCGCCAGGAGCTGCGGCCTGTCGACCGCGACCGTCGACAGGGTGCTGAACAACCGTCCGGGCGCAAGTGCCGCCAACCGGCAGCGCGTGATGGAAGCGGCCAAGCAGCTCGGCTATCTGCCGACACTCGACCAGGTCGTGCTGCCCTCGAAGCCGGCGCATCTCGAATTCTTCCTGCCGATCGGGTCCAACGCCTTCATGGCCGATCTTGCCCATCACATCGAGGACTATGCGGCGCGCCTGCCCCTGGTCGCGTCGTGCCGCATCCACAATCTTGCCGGCATTTCGCCCAGCGCGCTGCAGAGCGCTGTGGAGAATCTGTCGCTCAAGGCCAATGGCGTCGGCGTCATCGCCGTCGATCACCCGCGCACGCGCAACATCTTGCGCGAGCTGGTCGAGGCGGGAATCAGGCTGGTCACGCTGGTCTCAGACGTGCCAGCGGCGCCCCGCTCGGCCTATGTCGGCATCGACAACCGCGTGGCGGGCCGCACAGCGGCGCTGCTGATGGGGCGCTTCCTCGGCGGCCGCACCGGGCATCTGGCGATGATGGTCGGCTCGCGCTCCTATCGCGGCCATGAAGAGCGCGAGATGGGCTTCCGCTCGGTGCTGAGCGAGGAGTTCCCCAATCTCACCGTGTCCAGCGCCGTCGAGATCAACGACGAGCCAGACGCCAGCTACCGCGCCACCATCAAGGCGCTGCACGACGAACCGGATCTGCTCGGCATCTACTGCGTCGGCGGCGGACGCTCCGGCGTCGCCAGGGCGTTGCTGGAAGCCAAGCCGCGCAGGAAGCCGGTCTTCATCTGCCACGACCTGACCAAGGAGACACGGCGCTATCTCGTCGATGACCTCGCCGATGTCGTCATCGACCAGAATGCGCGGCTGATCGCCGAACAGTCGGTGATCCGCCTGCTCGGCTCGATCGCCTCCTCGGCGCCCTACCTGACCAAGAAATTCATCGAGCCGCGGCTGATCTTCAAGGAAAACGTGCCGGTGCAGTAGGCCGGCAATGGTGCCGGCGGGTGCCTATTCGGATTTGTCTGATAATTGATCCCGCAATTCTGCACAGCAGCTATGCACGTTTCGCAATTGCCGAATCGTTGGGCAACTCGTATTTATGAACCTGTCGGATGTCTTCCTCCTCCCAGACACCGGCGCTGAGTGCGGTACACCTCCTCCCGTGCCGTATTCGTAATCAAGCCCGCTGCCACCTCCTCCCGGCAGCGGGCTTTTTCTTTGTGCGCAATAAGGCGGCGCTCCAGCCCCCGGATTGCCATCCGAATTGCGAAGGGCAATTCGGGGCAATCCGACCTCTCCCCAAGGGAGAGGAGACGGTCGGCGCCGACCCCAATCTCTTCTCCCCTCGGAGGGCTTTGCACGGAACTGAGTTGGTGATTCCGTATGTCCGGCATGAAGGGGAGATGATTCGGATGGTCGATCGCGTGCTTGGACAACTGAGCCTTGCGGATGGGCTGGTGTGGTCGGATGTGACGGAGCTTGACCAGATCTCGCGAGTGATCGACTGGGTGCCGATCAAGGCGCTTCTTGGTCAGCGCAGCGGACCAGGACGGGGCAATATTAGCTATCCGGCCGAGGCCTTGCTGCGCTGTCTGCTGCTTGGCGTGTGGAACAATCTCAGCGATCCTTCGCTGGAGGCACAACTGCGCGACCGGCTGTCGTTCCGCCGCTTTGCCGGTTTCAGCCTGTCGGACCCCACGCCGGACCATTCGACGTTGTGGCGTTTCCGCGAGGAGCTGAAGTGCGATGGGCTGATCGACCGGGTGTTTTATG
Organism: Mesorhizobium sp. M2A.F.Ca.ET.046.03.2.1; assembly: GCF_003952425.1. Lineage (NCBI taxonomy): Bacteria > Pseudomonadati > Pseudomonadota > Alphaproteobacteria > Hyphomicrobiales > Phyllobacteriaceae > Mesorhizobium > Mesorhizobium sp. M2A.F.Ca.ET.046.03.2.1. The sequence continues at coordinate 786,613 of NZ_CP034449.1, forward strand.
AGATCACGCGGCAGCTTGAGCAGAAGGGGCTGATCGTCAAGCGCGGCACGTTGATTGATGCCTCCTTCATGCAGGCCGCCGCGCGCCCGCCGGCGAAGCCGAAGAAGGGTGAGGAGGCGACGGCGCGGCCATCGGCTGATGGCGAGGCACGTTGGGGACGCAAGGGCAACAAGACCGTGTTCGGCTATAAGGTGCACAACGGCGTCGACGATGCTCATACGCTGATCCGGCGCATGGACTTCACGGATGTATCGGTCACCGATACCGAGCCGGCCGACGGCCTGATCATCGGGGACGAGAAGGCGGCCTATGGCGACCAAGCCTACTACACCCATGCCCGCCATGCCCGGCTGAAGCAGGCCGGCATCAAGGACCGGCTGATGCACAGAGCCAACAAGCACCATCCGCTGACGCCGCGTCAGAAGCAGCGCAACCGGCTGATCTCGAAGGTGCGGGCGGCAGTGGAGCGGCCGTTTGCAGTGTTCAAACAGCGCTACGGCATGCGGCGACTGCGCTTCTTCAACCTTGCCACCAACAGGACGCAGTGCATGCTTGCCGGCTGCGGCTACAATCTGCAGCGAGCGGCCGCAGTCCTTTTCCCGAAGAGGAAGCCGGCATGAGGCGCAGTCCGCCCAAAATCCACTGCCAAGGCGGCCTGAGGCCCCAAGAGCGAGGCAAAATAACCCGCCAAAGCGGCCAGAGCGCCTTTCAAAAAACGCCCATCCGCCTCGTGCGCTAAATATCGACTCCCATGCAAAACCCTCCTCGGGGAGAAGGTGGCCGCGAAGCGGCCGGATGAGGGGGAGTCCGTAAGCCCCGAGTCAGCGCGCCCGGAATGAAGCGATCAGGCTTTCGGCCATGCGCACGAATTGCGCGCTCGGGCCTTCGGCGCCGACGCTCTGCATCGAGACGCGGGCGCCTTCGAGCAGCAGCGACAGCGTGTCGGCAAGCAGTTCGGCCTGGCCGATGCCGGCATCGCGGCAAAGCGCTACCAGCTTCTCGCGCTGGGCTTCCTTCAGTTCCTTGATGACGCGCCTGGCCGGGTGGTCGGCCTCGGTGAGCTCGACGGCGGCATTGGCCATGTCGCAGCCGCGGCTGTCGGCGCTGAGCAGTTCCGAAGCCTTCTGGACCCAGGCATGCAACTGGGCGAGCTTGTCGCCGGGATGCTGGGCCTCGAACTCGTCCCAGATCCTTGAAGCCTTCGCCGCCGTGGCGCGCAGGCATTCAACGACCAGCTCGTCCTTGGACTCGAAATGGCGGTAAAGCGTCATCTTGTTGGTGCCGGCAGCCTCGGTGATGGCGTCGACGCCAACGCCCTTGATGCCGTGCTTGTGGAACATGTCCTGCGCCGTCTCCAGGATCCGATCCCGGGGACGGGAACGCTCCGCGACGCCGTCACTCATGATGATCTCCTTTCGTCGTTTCCAAAAAAACCGTCGCCACCTCTTGACTAGGGTGTTACCGGTCTGTAACTTTTAGATGTTACTTACTGGTAACACCTATATCACTCCCCGTCAAACGACAAGGCCCTCCGATAGCCTGCCAGAGTGAGATAGGACGAAAAAGCAGCCTGTCATGCGGCTTCGGCCGGTGAAAAAGAGAAAAGCGGTCCGTGATCAATCGATGCGGACCGAGCAAGGAGCCGCTCCTATGCAAAAGCGCAAAGACCTGACGATCGACGAAGCCGTCCGGGATCCGATGATCCGGCTGGTGATGAAGGCGGACGGAATCGACCCCAAAGCCTTCGAACGGATGCTGCGCCAGCGCGCGGCGAAACAGGCGCCGGATGATGAAATCCTGCCTTCCTTCCTGCAGGATTCCGGTTCCGGCCGGACCCGGCGCCTGCGTCATTTCGCAAAGCCCTTCGTCGAGGCATGCGCATCATGGTAAACTTCTTCGTCCACCGCCCGATCTTCGCGTCCGCGATCGCCATCATCATGGTGCTCGCCGGCGCGATCGCCTATTTCCTGCTGCCGGTCTCGCAGTTCCCCGACATCACGCCGCCGCAGGTCGTGGTCAGCGCCCACTATCCGGGCGCCAGCGCGCAGGTCGTGGCCGATACGGTCACCACGCCGCTCGAGCAGCAGATCAACGGCGTGCAGGGCATGACCTACATGTCGTCGACGAGCTCAAATGACGGCTCGTCCACCATCACCATCACCTTCGACGTCGGCTATCCGCTGAGCACGGCGGCCGTCGACGTGCAGAATCGCGTCAGCCAAGCGGCGTCCTCCCTGCCGGCAATCGTGAACCAGGGCGGCGTGACGATCAAGAAGCAGAACCCCAATTTCGTGCTGATCGTCGACCTCACCTCGCCGGACGGCTCGGTCGATCCCGTGGCGCTGAGCAACCTTGCCTATCTGCAGGTGGTCGATCCGCTGAAGCGCCTGCCGGGCGTCGGCGACGTGCAGATCTTCGGCGAGCGCCGCTATTCGATGCGCGTCTGGCTCGACCCAGACAAGCTCGCCAATCTCGGTATCACCGCCGTCGACGTCCAGAACGCCATCGCCGAGCAGAACGTGCAGGTCGCGGCCGGCAAGATCGGCCAGTCGCCGGCGCCGGCCGGCACCGCCTTCGAAATGCAGGTCAATGCCGTCGGCCGCCTGAGCGACCCGAAGGAATTCGGCGACATCGTCGTGCGCGCCAACTCCCAGAACGGCTCGCTTGTGCGGCTGCGGGACGTCGCCCGCATCGAGCTCGGCGCGCTGCAATATTCGTCATCCGCCTTCTTCGGCAAGGACCCGACGGTGGTTTTGGCCGTCTACCAGATGCCCGGCTCCAACGCGCTCGACCTGCAGCAGCGGGTCAAGGACAAGATGCAGGAGCTGTCGCAGCGCTTCCCGAAGGGCGTCCACTACGCCATGCATTACGACACGACGCGCTTCGTGTCGGCCTCGATGCATGACGTGCTGATCACGCTCGGCGAGGCGCTGGTGCTGGTCGTGGCGGTGGTGTTCATCTTCCTGCAGAGCTGGCGCACCACCATCATCCCGACCATCGCCATCCCCGTATCGCTGATCGCGACGCTGGCGATCATGTATATGCTGGGCTTCTCGCTCAACATGCTCTCGCTGCTCGGCATGGTGCTGGCGATCGGCCTTGTCGTCGACGACGCAATCGTGGTGGTGGAGAATGTCGAGCGACAATTGGAAGCGGGCTTGAAGCCGCTTGCCGCGACGCGCGCGGCGATGGCCGAAGTGACCGGACCGATCATCGCCACTACGGCGGTGCTGATGGCGGTGTTCATTCCCGTCGCCTTCATCCCGGGCGTCTCCGGCCGGCTCTACAACCAGTTCGCGCTCACCGTCGCGATCTCGGTCGGCATCTCAGCCTTCAACTCGCTGACGCTGTCCCCTGCCCTGAGCGCCGCCTTCCTGCGCCATCGCGGCGAAACCCAGTTCGTGCTGTTCCGCTGGTTCAACGCCGGCTTCGACTGGCTGTCCCATGCCTATGCCCACGGCGTGCGCATCCTGATCAAGCTGCGCTGGGCGATGCTCGGCCTGTTCGCGGCCGGCCTCGTCGCCACCTATTTCGTCTGGCAGAAATTGCCCTCGACCTTCCTCCCAGTGGAGGACCAGGGCTATTTCTTCGTCGTCATCCAGCTGCCGGACGGCGCTTCGCTCGAACGCACCGACGCGGTGGCGCAGAAGGCGCGCGACATCCTGCAGAACACGCCCGGCGTCGACATCGTCGGCTCGATCAGCGGTCTGAACTTCCTCACCAGCGCCGCGCAGTCGAACTCGGCGGTGGAGTTCGCCATCCTGAAGCCCTGGGATGAGCGCGGGCCTGACCAGAGCGCCTCGAAACTGGTCGAACAGGTGCGCGGCAAGCTCTTGCAGATGCCGGATGCGTTCGCGCTGTCCTTCGATCCACCGTCGATCCCGGGCCTCGGCACCACCGGCGGCTTCGAGTTCCAGGTGGAGGATCTGTCGGGACGCGGCAGCGCTGCGCTGAACGATGTGACGCAGGCGCTGATCGCGGAGGCGCGCAAGCAGCCCGAGCTCAATCCGCAGCAGCTGTTCTCGTCCTTCTCGACCTCGACGCCGCAGTTCAACTACGACCTTGACCGCAGCAAGGCGAAGCTTCTCGGCCTCAACCTGCCCGATGTGTTCAACACGCTGCAGATCTATCTCGGCTCGCTCTACGTCAACGACTTCAACCTGTTTGGCCGCACCTTCCGCGTGACCATCCAGGCCGACAAGGACGCGCGCGCCGACGCCACCGACATCTCCAGGCTCTATGTGCGCAACGCGTCGGGCGGCATGGTGCCGCTGAGCACGCTGGGCAAGCTGGTGCCGATCGTCGGACCCGAGACCGTGCCGCATTACAACAACAATGCCTCGGCCCTGATCAATGGCGGTGCTGCCCCCGGCTTCTCGTCCGGTCAGGCGGTGGCGGCCATGGAGCGGGCGGCAGCGAACGTGCTGCCGCGCGACTTCGGCTACGAATGGACCGGCATCACCTTCCAGGAGCTCAAGGCCGGATCGATCGCCTCGGTCGTGTTCGGGCTGGCGATCGTCTTCGTCTTCCTGATCCTGGCGGCGCAGTATGAAAGCTGGGCGATGCCCTTCATGGTGCTGCTCGCCGTGCCGCTCGCTCTGTTCGGCGCCTTCGTGGTGCTTTTGCTGCGCGGCATGCAGATCGACGTCTACTCGCAGATCGGCTTCGTCATGCTGATCGGCCTCGCGGCCAAGAACGCGATCCTGATCGTCGAGTTCGCCAGACGCCGGCGCGAGGAAGGCCTCACTATCGTCGAGGCCTCGATGGAGGCTGCGCGGCTGAGGCTGCGGCCGATCCTGATGACCGCCTTCGCCTTCATCCTCGGCGTGCTGCCGCTGATGTTCGCGACGGGCGCGGGCGCGGCCAGCAGGCAGTCGATCGGCACCACCGTCTTCGGCGGCATGGTGGCGGCGACCATCCTGTCGCTGGTCTTCGTGCCTGTCTTCTACGCGGTGATCGAACAGCTGCGCGAGCGCGGCGAAAAGGAACCAGCCGAGGGACACCACGACGCCCCTGAGCCAAAGGAAATTGAACCGACCGCCGAGCCGGCGCTTCAGCCGCTCGCCCAGGCGGCCGAATAGGATTGGAGAGCAAAATGCGTAGATGGAAAATCGCTTTAGGCGCCGCCGTCGCGGTGGGCGCAGTGTCGGTTGCAAGCGTCCACCTGCTGAATCCGGGCTATCTCGGCGGCGGCACGGCGGGCGCGGCGCCCGCCCCGGCGGCCTTCGTCATGCCGGTGCCGGTGGTGAATGTCGTGAAGAAGACGCTGCCGATCTATCTCGACTACGCCGCGCGGGTGGAGTCGATCCGCAGCATCACGCTGCAGGCGCGTGTGCCGGGCTATCTGCAGGAGCAGACCGCGGCCGACGGCAGCGACGTCAAGCAGGGCGACCTGCTCTACCGGATCGCGCCGGAGGATTATCAGGCCGCGCTCGACCAGGCGAAGGCGCAAGTGCAGCGCGATACCGCGACGCTGGAATATGCAAAGTCCAATCTCGGCCGCGGCACCGACCTCGCCAAGGCCGGCTATCTCGACAAGGACAGCTTCGACCAGCGCACCAGCAATCTGCGCACGGCCCAGGCCGCCCTTGCCGTCGACCAGGCGGCGGTGCGGACAGCCGAGCTCAACCTTGGCTATGCCGAGATCAAGGCGCCATTCTCGGGCCGGATCGGCCGCAACCAGGCTTCGGTCGGCACGCTGGTCAGCGTCGCCGGCACGGTGCTCAACACGCTGGTGCAGCTCGACCCGATCTATGTGACCTTCAACCCGAGCGAGACCGATCTCGTGCAGATCGAGCAGGCGAGGGCCAACGGTCCGATCGCCGTCGACGTGCTGTTGCCCGGCGAGACCAAGCCCAGCCAGAAGGGTGAGCTGACCTTCATCGACAACACGATCGACCATTCGACCGGCACGATCACGGCGCGCGCCACGATCGGCAATGCCAAGTTCACGCTGCTGCCCGGGCAATATGTGCGGGTGCGGCTGCATGTGAAGGAGCAGCCCAACACGCTGATGGTGCCGCAGGTGGCGCTGGGTTCCAGCCAGCTCGGCAAGTACCTTTATGTCATCGGCAAGGGCAACACCGTCGATCAGAAGCTGGTGTCGCTTGGGCCGACCGACGGCGACCTGATTTCCGTGACCTCCGGCATCTCCGAGACCGACCAGGTGATCACGGGCAATCTGCAGAAGATCGGACCCGGAATGCCGGTTTCTCCCTTGCCGCAACCGAAACCGGCCAGCTGATAACCCCCATCAGTTTCCGGTCCGACGGTGCCCTCGACTCCCACGTCGAGGGCGCCGTTTTGTTATGAGGGTTCAGTCGGTTCCCGATGCCGGTTCCGTACGGGGCCTGCCGGGACTGCTCGCCAGCAATTCGACCAGGCCGGCAATGTCGGCGCGTTCCGCCTTCGCCGGCAGCATGAAGGCGCAATAGGGCTGGCCGAGGCGGACGGAGACGGCAGACAGCGCGATCAACCGACCTGCTTCGAGATCGGCGCTCGCCATGATCCGTTGGCCGAGCGCTATCCCCAGCCCCAGCCGCGCGGCGCCGATCGCCAGGCTGGACAGGCCGACGCGGCGGCCATGCGACGGGTCGGGCGCGCGGTTGCCGCCCGCGGCGGCGAACCAATCCGCCCAGCTCGGATGCGAGGCGTAGTTCGGCCCCCAGTTGGTGTGGATGAAATGGCTCTCATGCACATCGGCGAGGGTGGGCGACCCGTTCCCGTAGCGCTGCCAGAAGTCGGGGGCTGCGACCGGCAGCACCTCGTCATGGACGAGCCTGACCATTTTCAGCGCCGGATAGTGGTAATCGCCATATGAGATACGCAGGTCGATGTTCTGGCGCACCACATCGACGGGATCGTCCTCGACGCGGACATCGATAGCCATTTGCGGAAAGCCGTCGAGCAGCACCGCCAGTCGCGGCGCCAGCCAAAGCTCGGCAAGCGAGAAGGGCACGCTCACCACGAGACGCGTGCGCAAGCCGCCTTCCAGCATGCGCCGGCCGACCGCCGCGATCTCGCCCAGCGCATGCGCCGTCTGCGGATAGATGGCGTGGCCGGCATCGGTCAGCGCGATGCGGTTGCCGTTGCGCACGAAGAGCTGCTTGCCGAACCAGTCTTCCAGGTTGCGGATCTGCTGGCTGACTGCGGCCGAGGAGACGCCAAGCTCGCCGGCGGCAAGCGTGAAGGAGCCGGCGCGGGCCGCGACCTCGAAGGCCCGCATTGCATTCAAAGGCGGAAGCTTTTCCACGCACCATCCTCGAAAGATTTTCTTGGGAGAGCCTAACAATTTTCCCCGTTGCCGCAAAGATTTCCTTGCGGTGTAGTGACCTCAGATTTTGGAGGACGCTATGATCGAAACCATTCTCGACCTGGACCGCTATCCGCTGCACCGCGAGGGCAGCCCTGAATGGCAACGGCTGGTCGACGAGTCCAAGGCCGCGCTTGCGGCCAACGGCATGTTCAACCTGGAAGGGCTCCTGCGCCCCGGCATCGCCGAGAAGGCCGTCGCCGAGATCCGGCCGGTGATGGACACGCGCTCGCATGTCCACAGGCGCATGCACAACATCTATTTCAAGCCGTCGATCCCGGAATTGGCGCCCGACCATCCGGCGCTGCGCAAGGTCGAGACGATCAGCCATACGGTCTGCGCCGACCAGATCGCCAGCAGCACTGTGCTTTCGATCTATGAATACGAGCCGCTGGTGCGGTTCCTGGCGGCGACGATGGACAAGCCGAAACTGCATGTCATGCAGGATCCGCTGGCCCGGGCCAACGTCATGGGCTACCGGGCGGGCGAAGCGCTCAACTGGCATTTCGACCGCTCGGAATTCACCACGACGCTGTTGCTGCAGGCGCCCGAGCGCGGCGGCGACTTCGAGTACCGCACCGACCTGCGCTCGGACTGCGACCCGAATTATGACGGGGTCGCCAAGCTGCTCGAGGGGCGCGACCCTGAAGCAAAAATCCTGCGCATCAAGGCCGGCACGCTCAACGTCTTCCGCGGCAAGAACACCGCGCATCGCGTCACCACGGTCGAGGGCAATCGCGAGCGAATGATCGCGGTGTTCTCCTACTACGAACGTCCCGGCGTGATGTTCACCGATGAGGAGCGGATCGGCTTCTACGGCCGTGCCGCTTGAGACTCGCCAGAGCGATTTTGAAACAGTTTCCACAACTCGCCGATCTCGGTCAAAAAGCTCTTGTTAGATTGTCGACAATCTGCTTGTCTTGCAGAAATTCCTCCCGGGGGTCGACCTATGGCAAAGCTGGATTTCGGTCCGATCGCGGATACGACGCGCAGGGCGGAGATCGTCGCCCTGCTCAGGCGCGCCATCCTGACCGGACAGCTGGAACCGGGGCAGAAGCTCAACGAGCTCAGGATTTCGGAACAGATGCGGGTGAGCCGCGCGCCGCTGCGCGAGGCGATGCGCGAGCTGGTGCAGGAAGGCATCCTGACCAGCATCCCCTATGCCGGAACCTTCGTCATCGACGTCACGGCCAAGGACATCATCGATGCCTATTCGCTCAACAAGGTGCTCGATGAATTCGCCATCGAGCTTGCCTGGCCGCAGCGCGACCCACGCTTCCTGGATGAGCTGGACCGCCGCCACGAGGCGGTGAAGCAGGCGACGCGGGCGGTGGACACCACGCGCCAGATCGAGACGGCGCTGCAGCTGCACGGGCTGATCTACGAGTGGGCCGACAATTCGGTGCTGCTCGAGACCTGGCAGCGGCTGACGAGCCGGCTGCAGATGTACTTCGCCCTGCATCAGCGGGCGCGCAACGAACCGGTGCCGGCCGAGGATGTGCACGAAACCTATGTGGCGCTGCTCAAAGGCGCCGACATGCGCGCCGCCCAGCGCCATGCGCGCGAGCATATCGATCTCGATTTCGAAGAGCTGCTTTCATACGCGCGCGGCCTCGAAAAGCGCACATCGAAGAACTGACAGACGGACAGCAAAGTGAAGATCGAGAGCATCAAGGCCTACCATGTCGTCCAGCCCTTCGTGGACGGGCCTTACCGCATGTCCAAGGGACGCGTCGCCGACTGTTTCGATGCGGTGATCGTCGCCATCACCTCCGACAGCGGTGTGACCGGCTGGGGCGAGATGGCGCCGCTCGGCAATTTCTATTCGGCCGCCTTCCCGGCGGGAGCGCGCGCGGGCGTGCCGGAAATCGCGCCGCATCTCATCGGCCAGGATCCGCGCGGATTTGCCGGCATCGGCCGGCTGATGGACACGGTGTTCAAGGGCCACCCTTACATCAAGTCGGCGCTCGACATGGCGTGCTGGGATCTCGCCGCTCGCGCGGCCGACATGCCGCTGGTGACCATGCTCGGCGGCCGCGAAAGCGATATGGCGGAGACCTATCGGGTCGTCACCCACGGCACGCTCGATCAGATGGCGGCTTTGGCCAAGCGGATCCTTTCCGAGGGCTGCCGCCGTCTGCAGGTCAAGGTCGGCGGCAATGTGCATGACGACATCGAGCGGGTGACGACTGTCGCCTCGGCGGTGCCCAAGGGCACGGTGATCTTCTGCGACGCCAATGCCGGCTGGACGCCCTACCAGGCGCGCCAGTTCGCCGACGCCACGCGAGGCATCGACTACACGTTCGAGCAGCCCTGCACCACTCTGGATGAGAACATGTCGGTGCGCCGCATGCTCGACAAGCCAATGGTGCTGGACGAATCCGTCACGTCCCTCGGCGAGATGCTGGAAATCCACCGCCGAGGTGCCGCCGACGGGCTGACGCTGAAGATCTCGCGGCTCGGCGGCGTGACACAGACACGGCTGATCCGCGACGTCGCCGTGGACCTCGGCTTCATGATCACCGTGGAAGACACAGGCGGCGCCGAGATCGACACCGCCGCCGTGGCGCATCTGTCGCTGTCGACACCGGCAGAGCGCCGGCTGCATGCCATCGCCTTCCACGAATGGGTCACGGTGCGCACGGCAAGGAACGCGCCACCGGTGACCGGCAGCCATATGGGCATTCCCGACGGCCCCGGCCTCGGCATCGACGTGGATCCGGGCCTGCTCGGCGAACCCTTCTTCGAGATCGGCTGACATGAAGATCAGGCGCGTCAAGGCAACCCCGATCAATTACCGGCTGGAGGCCCCTTATGTCTGGGTCTTCGGCGAGCTCGACGGCTTTTCGCCGACCATCGTCGAGGTCGAGACCGAGGACGGGCTTGTCGGCATCGGCGAGGCGCCGGCGCCGGGCGCGGCGGCCATTGTCAACGACGTGCTGGCGCCGAGGCTTGTTGGCCGTGACGCCTTCGACATCGCCGGCGCGGAGGAAGTCTGCCTGCCATTCTGGAGCGGCGTGCAGTCGACCAACGACCGCACCCGCATCATGGCTTTCGGCGCCATCGAGATGGCGCTGTGGGACCTGCGCGGCAAGGCGTGGAAGCAGCCGCTTTACCAATTGCTCGGCGGCGCGGTGCGCAAGGACATCCCCTTCACCGACTATTTCTCGCTGCGCGGTGATGGCGCCAGTGTCAAGGGCGAGAAGACGCCGGAGGAAGTCGCCGACTATTGCGTCGAACTTTATGAGCGCCACGGCACGACCTTCTTCGAGGGCAAGTTCTCGACGCATGATCCGAAAATTTCGATGAAGATGGTCGAGCTGATCCGCAGGAAGCTTGGCGGCGGCGCGATGATCCGCATCGATTCCAACCAGGCCTATTCGCTGGCGACCGCCAGGCAGTTGGCGCGGCCGCTGGAGGAGCTCGGCGTACGCAACTGGGAGGACCCGGTCGCGACCATCAAGGAGATGCGCGAGCTGCGTCGTCACACCTCGATCCCGTTCTCGACCCATAACATCGACGTCGCGCGGGCGATGGAGCTGAAGGTGCCGGATGCCTTCGTCGGCAACCCGACGGCGCATGGCGGCATCAACCGCATGCTGCGCTTCGTTGGCGCCTGCGAGCATGCCGGCATCGACTACTGGTGCTACAGCGGCGACACTGGCATCGGCAGCGCCTGCTACCTGCATCTGTGCGCCGCGCTCGGCTGGATCAGGGAACCCAACCAGTCGCTGTTTCGCATGCAGCCGATGGACATCATCGAAGAAGGCCCGTTCGCGCCCAAGAACAACACCGTGCCGGTGCCGGAAGGCCATGGCCTCGGGGTCACGCTGTCGCAAGAAAGGCTCGCCGCCTGCCATCGCGATTTCGTCGAGAACGGCCCCTGCAACAAATATCACGACCCGGAAAAGCCCGAGGCCTATCGCAGACTGCCGCTGAATTAGGAGGATGTCGAAAAGCTAGCAGGACTTATCCGGAAAAAGGCGGCCACAAGTCGCCTGGCCGACAGACAATTCATCAAGAAAATCTGACTTTTCCGTCCCAACCAGCGGATGGATCGGTCGGAACCGCATGCTACTGTATATCGACCGATACTGATGAGTGCCGGGACAGGAGAACTCCACGGAACTCATCAGTTGGAATGCACTCGCCAACCACAACAACTGGGGAAAGGGCATAGACCCATGAGCAAGAACTATCGCATTCTCGATCTGCTGCGGCGTGGCCGCACGCCCCTCGAAAACCATCTGATCGACGGCCTTGTCGACGGCCGCCTCAGCCGCCGCGAATTCGTCCGCCACGGCAGCCTGCTCGGCCTGTCGCTGCCGCTGCTCGGCCGCATCGGCATGGCCGCCGGCTTCGGCGCGACGCCTTCGCTCGCTCGCGCCGCAGGTGCTGCCGGCGGCACCATTCGCGTCGGCAGCAGCGTGCCGGCCGCGGCGATCGATCCCGTCACCATCGCCGACGCCGGCGGCCTGCTCGTCATGCAGCAAGTGGCAGAATTTCTTTGCGTCGACGGCCCGGACCTGGTGCTGAAGCCGGCGCTGGCGGAAAGCTGGAAGCCGAATGCCGACGGCACGGTGTGGACCTTCACGCTGCGCAAGGGTGTCAAGTTCCACTCGGGCGGCGAGATGAAGGCCGAAGACGTGGTGGCCAGCATCGACCGGCTCGCCGATCCGGCCAACTCGTCCAACGCGCTGTCGGTGTTCAGCGGCATCCTGCAGAAGGGCAACACCAAGAAGGTCGACGACTACACGGTCGAATTCCATCTCGATGCGCCGAACGGCAACTTCCCCTATATGGTGTCGTCCGACAACTACAACGCCGTCATCATCCCGGCGAGCTACAAGGGCGACTACGAGAAGAGCTTCGACGGCACCGGTCCGTTCAAGCTGGAAAAATACACGCCCAAGGTCGGTGCGTCCTTCGTGCGCAACGACGACTACTGGGGCGACAAGGCCCTGCCGGATCGCACCGAGTTCACCTTCTTTACCGACATCCAGCCGCAGATCCTGGCGCTGCAGGGCGGCCAGATCGACATCATCAACCAGATGCCGGTGCTGGCGGGCGTTGCGCTCCTCAACGATCCGAATTTTGAGATCATCAGCCTGAAGTCGGTGGCTCATCAACAACTGCATATGCATTGCGACGAAGGTCCGACGAAGGACGCGCGCGTGCGCCGCGCCATCGCGCTCTGCCTGGACCGCGAGAAGCTCGCCGCAGGCCTGATGAAGGGACGCGCGGCACTCGGCAACGACAGCCCCTTCGCCGCCGTCTACCCCTCGACCGACACCAGCGTGCCGCAGCGCAAGCAGGACATCGCCCAGGCCAAGCAGCTGATGGAAGCGGCCGGACTCGCCCAGGGCTTCAAAATGACGCTCACCACCGAGCGCTATCTGGAAATCCCGGAATACGCCCAGCTCATCCAGAACTGGGTCAAGGAAATCGGCATCGAGCTCGAGCTCAACATCCTCGACCAGGGCGCCTATTACGGCGATGCCGTGTTCGGCAAGTCGAACTGGCTGGATTCGGCGATGGGCATCACCGACTACGGCCACCGCGGCGTGCCCAACGTCTATCTGGCGGCCCCCTTGAAGAGCGACGGCACCTGGAATGCCGCCCACTTCAAGAACAAGGACTACGACCAGATGGCGGCGAGCTATATCGCGGCCCTCGACCTCGAGGCGCAGAAGGCCACTGCCGGCAAGATCCAGAAACTCCTGCTCGAGGAAACGCCGGTGGTCTTCGGCTATTTCTACGATTATCTGACGGCGACGGCGAAAGGCGTGACCGGTGTGCAGCCCACCGCCATGTCGCAGCTGTTCCTCGACAAGGCGTCGAAGGCCTGACGAGAGCGAACAAGCATATCCCTGACGGCCGGCTCTCCACGGAGAGCCGGCTCCAATAGGAGTATTCGCCATCCTCGTCTTCCTTGTCCGGCGCCTGGCTCTGTCGCTCGTCACGCTGTTTTTGCTCAGCGTCATGGTCTTCCTTGGCGGCCAGGTGCTGCCGGGCAATGTCGGGCGCGCCATATTGGGGCCGTTCGCCGACCAGCGCGCCGTCGATGCGCTCAACCACTCGCTCGGCGTCGACCGGCCACTGCTCGTCCAGTACGGCACCTGGATCTGGAATTTCCTGCATGGCGACATGGGCACGTCCTACATTTTCCGCGCGCCGGTCGCCCCCTTCGTCATCGATGCTCTGGGCAATTCGCTGAAGCTGGCATTGATCGCCTTTGTGCTGGTGGTGCCGATCGGCATCCTGGGCGGCGTCATCGCCGCGCTCAATCTCAACCGGCCGCTTGACCGCATCATCAGCCTCGGCGGCCTGTCGGTGACGGTGCTGCCGGAATTCGTCACCGGCATCATCCTGATCCTGATCTTCGGGGTGTGGCTGCGCTGGCTGCCGATCGCCGCCGCATGGCCGAAAGGCGCCGGCTTCTTCACCCAGATCTATTACCTTATCCTGCCCTCGCTGCCGCTGTTCCTGGTGCTGTTCGGCTATATTGCCCGCATGGCCAGGTCCGGCATGATCGAGGCGCTCGATTCCGACTATACGCGCACCGCCGTGCTCAAGGGCCTGCCCTGGCGGACGGTGATCTGGCGCCATGTGCTGCGCAACGCGCTGCTGCCGACCATCACGGTGATCGCCACCCAGACCGGCTATCTGATCGGCGGCCTGGTGGTGATCGAGACGCTGTTCCGCTACCAGGGCATCGGCTCGCTGATCTTCACCGCCGCGCGCGGCAAGGATTTTCCGATGCTGGAAGCCGGCATTCTCACCATCGGCATCGTCTATGCGGTGGCGACCTTGGTCGCCGACTTCCTCTATTCCGTGCTCAATCCGCGCATTCGGCTGGGGGCAGAGCAATGAGCGCGACGGACGGCCCGTCCCTTCCCGCAGTCCAGGATACTGTTGCGCGGCGCAGCGCTTGGGGCGAGGTGCTGCATTCGCTCGTGAGGTCCCCCACGTTCCTGACCGGCCTGGGCATCCTGCTGTTCTGGGTCATCTGCGCGCTGTTCGGCGAACATTTCGTGCCCTACGATCCTCTCGACGCCGACATCATCAACACGCTTGCGCCGCCATCGGCCGACCACTGGTTCGGCACCGATCAGCTCGGCCGCGACGTCTTCTCACGCGTCATCGTCGGCTCCCGCGACATCCTGACCGTGGCGCCGCTGGCGACGATCCTTGCGACTATCGCCGGCACCGCGCTCGGCCTGGTCATCGGCTATTTCCGCGGCATCGTCGACGACATCGTCAGCCGCGTGCTGGAAGCCTTCATGGCGATCCCAGTGGTCATCATCGCGCTGCTCGCCATCGTCGCGCTCGGCACCTCGAAGATCACCGTCATCGTCGTCATCGGCCTGAGCTTCGCGCCGATCATCGCCCGCACGGTGCGCTCGGCGGTGCTGGCCGAACGCGAGCTCGACTATGTCGCCGCGGCAAAGCTGCGCCATGAAGGCGCGCTGCACACGATGTTCGTCGAGATCCTGCCCAACGTCATCCCGCCGATCCTGGTCGAGACGACGGTGCGGCTGGGCTACGCCATCTTCGCCGTGGCCACGCTTTCCTTCATGGGCTTCGGCATCCAGCCGCCCTCGCCCGACTGGGGCCTGTCGATCTCTTCCAATTACGGCATGATCGGCGGCGGCTTCTGGTGGACGGTGCTGTTCGATGCCTTGGCCATCGCCTCGCTGGTGATCGGCGTCAATTTGGTGGCCGACGGCGTGCATGGAGCGTTCAATGACTAACCAAGCCGCCAACGCGCTAGAACTCAAAGACCTTTCGGTCGCCTATCGCGTCGGCCGCCGCGATCGCGCGGTGCTGCGCAACGTCAACCTGACCATCAAGGCCGGCGAAGCCTACGGGCTGGTCGGCGAATCCGGCTGCGGCAAATCCACCGTGGCGCTTTCCGTGGTGCGTTATCTGCCGCGCAACGGCTCGATCACCGGCGGCTCGATCGCGCTCGACGGCAAGGACGTAATGAAGCTCGATGGCGAGGCGCTGCGGCGTGCCCGCGCGGACAGCGTGTCGATGGTCTACCAGGACCCCGGCAAGGCACTGAACCCGTCGCTGCGCATCGGCCGGCAATTGACCGAGATCTTCGAGCTTGCGGGCATCAGCGGACAGACGGCTGAAGACAAGGCGCTCGCCATGCTGAACCGGGTGCGCATCTCGGATCCGGCAAGCGTCATGCAGCGCTATCCGCACCAGCTCTCCGGCGGCATGCAACAGCGCGTGGCGATCGCCATGGCGCTCGCCAACGACCCCTCGATGCTGATCCTCGACGAGCCGACGACCGGGCTCGACGCCACCGTGGAAGCCGAGGTGCTCGACCTGATCGGACAGTTGCGGCGCGAGTTGTCGGCGTCGATCCTGTTCATCAGCCACAATCTCGCCGTCGTCTCCAACATGTGCGACCGGGTCGGCGTGCTTTATGCCGGCATGCTGGTCGAGGAAGGCACGACCAAGGACGTCTTCAACGATCCGCGCCATCCCTACACCGTGGCGCTGCTGCGCTGCCTGCCGCGCGGCGGCCAGCGCAAGGACCAGGGCCGGCTCGACACCATCCCCGGCTTCCTGCCCGGCATCGGCGCCACCATCACCGGCTGCGCCTTCGCCGACCGTTGTGCGCTGGCCACCGAACGCTGCCGCGCCGAGCCGCCGCCGCTCTACGATCTCGGCGAGGGCCGGCTGTCGCGCTGCCACTACCATGACAACGCGCAGTCGTTGCCGCGTGCCACGCCCGCCGAGATTCCCGCTGTCGCGCCGAAGCAGGCGCCGCCGGTGCTGCAGGTCGAAGGGCTGAACAAGACCTATGCCAGCCACGGCCGTCCGCTGCGGGCGGTGAAGGATGTCTCGGTCAGCCTGAGACCCGGCGAGACGCTCGGCCTGGTCGGCGAATCCGGCAGCGGCAAGACGACCTTCGCGAGGCTCCTGCTCGGCCTTGTCCCGCCCGACGACGGCGGCTCGATCGAGCTGGAAGGCAAGAAGCTGGCGCCACGGCTTGCCAGCCGCTCGGAGGATCAGGTCAAGGCGGTGCAGATCGTCTTCCAAAATCCGGACTCCGCGCTCAACCGCTCGCATTCGATCCGCCATATCCTCAGCCGCGCCCTGAAACGGCTGGGCGGGCTCACCGGCAAGAAACTGGACGCGCGCCTCGAAGAGTTGGTCCGCTCGGTGCGGCTCACCGACCGGCATCTGGCGGTCAAGCCTCGCCAGCTGTCAGGCGGCCTGAAGCAGCGCGTGGCGATCGCGCGCGCCTTTGCCGGCGATCCGCGCATCGTGGTCTGCGACGAACCGACCTCGGCGCTCGACGTCTCGGTGCAGGCGGCGATCCTCAATCTTCTTGCCGACCTGCAGTCGAGGCAGGATGTCTCCTACATCTTCATCTCGCACGACCTCGGCGTGGTGCGCTACCTCTCCGACAAGATCGCCGTGCTCTATCTCGGCCGCATCATGGAGTTCGGACCTTCGGAAGCGGTGTTCTCCGGGCCGCATCATCCCTACACCGAAGCGCTGCTATCGGCGGTTCCAAAGCTCGACCGCACCGAGAGCTCGCGCATCCGCCTCGACGGCGAGATCCCGAGCGCGGCCAACCCGCCGACGGGCTGCGTCTTCCACACACGCTGCCCGCGCAAGATCGGCGCGATCTGCGAGACGCAAGAGCCGGAGCTTTCCGAGGCCCAGCCCGGGCATACCATCCGATGCCATATCCCTTACGACGAACTGGCAAGGCTGCAAAAGCCGAAGGCCGTGGAGCCGGCGTGATCAGAATGCCGCCGCGCCTAAAGCGCGTCGTGATCTTTCAGATCGCTCCATGCGCTTTAGGTTTTTGATTTGACGCATGTCTTTATCCTGAAACCGGCCCCGACTTTCAGGAGACATGCCTTAACATACTGAAGGCGCGGTCGCTCTCCGCGAAAGCCTGATCGTTGGACAGGTTCCTGGCGAGCGTACGTAGGCCCGTGAGCGCGATGTCGAGGGCGTCGGAAGAGGCGGGGTTTTCCGGATAGGCAAGATAGATCGGGCGCTGGAATACCGGCGTGTCCTCGACGCGTCTCAACTCTCCGCGCTGGATATGAGTGCTGACCGCACTCAGCGGCAGATAGGCGGCCGCTTTCTGCGACAGGACGTGCTGCAGGCCGATGAAGACCAGCCCGGCCGAGATCGCCGGCTTCACCATTCCGGCAAAGGCGCGGTCGTGCTCGACGCGGAACTCCAGCCCCCAGTCCATCAGGATGTAGTTATTCGTCCACGATCCGAGCTGATCCCTGTGCTGGACGAGAACCACCTGATCAACGGCCAAGGTCTCATAGACGATGCCCGGATGCGGCCTGGGCAGATAGAGGATGCAGATGTCGAGCAGGCCTTCGGCCATCTGGTCGATCGCCAGATCCGGGAAGCTGCCTTCCAGCCTGAGCGCCACGTTCGGCCGTTTCGCGCGCATCCAGTCGATCCAGGGCGAGGTGATGCTGTCCCAGAGATAGGCGGGCGCGGTCAGCCTAAGCAGCGTCTCGTAGCCATCGGGAACGGCGATGTCCTGGCGCGACTGCTCCCAGGTGCGGGTGATCGTCGAGGCATGCGGCAGGAACTGCCGGCCGGCCGGCGTCAGCGTGACGCCGTCGCTGTCGCGCACGAACAGTTTTCGCCCCAGCTGTTCCTCCAGGCCGCGAATGCGCGCGCTGATGGTCGACTGGGCGAGGTTCAGCCGATGGGCCGCCACGGTGAAGCTGCCATGCGCCGCGACCTCCAGGAAACTGCGCAGATTTTCGGTATCCATGGTCCCCTGCCCCGTGAGCTACCGCCATCGAAATCTTCGATGGCCTCGATCAGAAAATATCGCTTTCCGGTCGCGGTCAACAATGGCCTAAATGCCAAAGCCCCTGCGACAAAACAAGGTATGCCGTCATGCCGAAGCATTTCAGGACGATCGACGCCGCTCGCAAAACCCTCAGCGCAATCGAAAATTCCGCTATCGACGAATTGCTCTCCGGCAGGATCGGCCGGCGTGAATTCCTGCGCCATGGCAGCGTGCTCGGCCTGTCGCTGCCCTTCCTCGGCGGCATCGCTTCGGCTGTCGGCCTCGGCGCTCCGCAAGCACGCGCCGAGGGCAAGCCCGGCGGCACGGTGCGCGCCGGCATCGCCGTGCCCGGCGGCGCCATCGATCCGGTGACTTTCTACGACAGCGGCAGCTACCAGCTCGCCTTCCAGACGTCAGAGTTCCTGTGTGTGACGCAGCCCGACCTGACGCTGAAGCCGGTGCTGGCGGAAAGCTGGTCGCCCAATGCCGACGGCAGCGTGTGGACCTTCAAGCTGCGCAAGGGCGTGAAATTCCACAATGGCGAGGATTTCAAGGCCGACGACGTCGTGGCGACCTTCGACCGCCTTGCCGATCCGAACGGCCCCTCCAACGCTCTCTCGGTGTTCAAGGGCCTGCTGTCGAAGGGCGGCACGCGCAAGGTCGACGACCACACGGTCGAATTCCATCTCGACGCGCCGAACGGCAGTTTCCCCTATTCGGTGTCGATCGACAATTACAACGCCGTCATCCTGCCGGCGAGCTACAAGGGCGACTACGAGAAGACCTTCGAAGGCACCGGTCCGTTCCGGCTAGAAAGCTACACGCCGAAGGTCGGCGCGACCTTCGTGCGTAATGCCGACTACTGGGGCGAGAAGGCGCTGCCCGACCGGCTGGAATTCAAGTTCTATGGCGACGTGCAGCCGCGGATTCTCGCGCTGCAGGCGGGCGAGGTCGACGTGCTCGACGCCATCCCGCTCGACGTCAGCCAGGTGGTGCTCGGCAATCCCGACATCACGGTGCTGCGCGTGGCGTCCACCGCGCATCGCCAGCTGCATATGCGCTGCGACATGGCGCCCTTCACCGACAAGCGCGTGCGCCAGGCGCTGGCTCTGTGCATCGACCGCTCCAAGCTGGTCGACGGACTCTGCCGCGGCATGGCGGCGACCGGCAATGACAGCCCGTTCGCGCCGGCCTTCCCGGTCACCGACAAATCGATTGCCCAGCGCACGCAGGACATCGCCAAGGCCAAGCAATTGATGGAAGCGGCCGGCCTTGGCAGCGGCTTCGACATAACGCTGACGACGCTGCGCTATTCCGACATCCCGGGCTATGCGCAGCTGTTCCAGAACTTCGCCAAGGAAATCGGCGCGCGCATCGCGCTCAACATCGAGGACCAGGACAAATATTACGGCAAGGCGGTGTTCGGCCAGTCGGACTGGCTGGACAGCCCGCTCGGCATCACCGACTACGCGCATCGCAGCGTACCGAACGTGTTCCTGAAAAGCCCGCTGGTCAGCGACGGGTCGTGGAACGCGGCGCATTTCAAGAACGCGACCTATGACGGGCTGGTCACCGGCTACCTCAAGGCGCTCGACCTCGACGCCCAGCGCAAGGCCGCTTCCGACATCCAGAAGCTGCTGCTCGATGAGACGCCGGTGATCTTCAGCTATTTCCCGGACCTGCTGGTACCCGTGCGCAAGACTGTCAGCGGCGTGCCGCCGATCGCCGCCGGCCTGCTGCTCGATCGCGTATCGGTGGCGTCATGACCGTGACCGCGCGAAAGAACCCGGCAGCAAACGACGAGAAGAGGACGACGACCATTCGCAAGCCCCATCTGCGCGGCCGCGGGCCGCATTTCCCGATCCTCGACGGCATCGTGCAGTACGAGTTCGAACCGGGCTATGTCGCCTTCACCATGCCCTCGCCCAAGCGGATCAGGGTGCAGGTCGGGCCGATGATCGTCGCCGACACCACCAAGGCGCTGGTGTTCCAGGAGAGCGACCATCTGCCGGTCTATTACTTCCCGATGAGCGACGTGCGCGAGGAGTTCCTGCTGCCCAGCCGCACGAAGACGGAGGATCCGTTCAAGGGTGTCGCCACACATTATTCGCTGAACACCGGCATCACGCTGGTCGAGGACGGCGCCTGGCGCTACCTCGATCCAGTCAAGGGCTGCCCGCCGATCCAGGACTACATCTCCTTCTACTGGCCGAAGATGACGCACTGGTTTGAAGAGGACGAAGAGATCTTCGTCCATGCCCGCGACCCGTTCCGCCGCGTCGACTGCCTGCCTTCGTCGCGGCGCGTGCAGGTGATCCTCGACGGCGAGCAGGTGGCCGATTCACGACGCGGCGTGTTCCTGTTCGAAACCGGACATCCGGTTCGGCACTACCTGCCGATCTCGGACACGCGCCTCGATATGTTTGCGCCCAGCCGCTACATCTCGCGCTGCCCCTACAAGGGCATCTCCAACTACTACCATGTGACGACGCCGAAGAAACGGCACGAGAACCTGGTCTGGTATTATCCCGAGCCGGTGCATGAGGCCGAGCGCATCAAGGCGCTGGTGTGCTTTCATCACGAGCTGGTCGACAAGATTCTGGTCGACGGCGTGGAAATTCCGAAGGAAGCGACGGCGGCGTCGGACGGATATTTTTGAACCTCGAGCCCTGTGGCCGGCCAGATCAGGCCGCTTGATCGAGGCGTCATTCAGCGCATACCTTCCGGTAATCAGGGAGGGTGCGATGGATCTTTTCAAACTGGACGGCGGCGTGGCGCTGGTGACGGGCGCCGGCAGCGGCATTGGTCAGGCGATCGCGATCGGGCTTGCCGAGGCCGGCGCCGATGTCGCCTGTTTCGGTCATGCCTCGAATGGCGGGCTTGAGCAGACTGCCGAGAAGATCAAGGCGCTCGGCCGCAAGGCACTGATGCTGACGGGGAGCGTGACGGCCGAGACCGACCTCGCCGCGGCGATCGATCGGGTTGAAGCCGAACTCGGCGCGCTGACGGTTGCCGTCAACAATGCCGGCATAGCTGGATCGGAAGCGGCCGAGACCATGCCGCTGGAAAAATGGCGCAAGGTGCACGAGGTCAATGTCGCAGGTGTGTTTCTGTCCTGTCAGGCCGAGGCACGCGTCATGCTTCCCCGGCGTGCGGGCTCCATCATCAACATCGCCTCGATGTCGGGCACCATCGTCAACCGCGGGCTGACGCAGGCGCACTACAACTCATCCAAAGCCGCCGTCATCCACATGTCGAAGAGCCTCGCCATGGAGTGGGCGGATCGTGGCCTGCGCGTCAATGTCGTCAGCCCGGGCTACACGCTGACGCCGATGAACAAGCGGCCGGAGGTCGCGGAGGAGATAAAGATCTTCAAGCGCGATACGCCGATGGGGCGTATGGCGGCGCCGGAAGAGATGGTCGGGCCGACCGTGTTCCTGGCCAGCCGTGCGTCCAGTTTCGTGACCGGCCTCGACCTGATCGTCGATGGCGGCTACGTGTGCTGGTAGGCTGATGGGGTGTCTCGAGAGACGCCCACCTTGCTGATTTGACGGATGCGGGCGGAGGCGCGCTGTCCTACTCCGCCGCCACGCCCTTCACCTCGAGATAGCTCTCCATGGAATCGTCCAGCGCCTGCAGCCATGGCGTATGGTGGACCGGCGCCATGGTGCCGGTCATCAGCGAGCGGTAGGCGTTGTCGCGGAAGGTCATGATGTTTTCCATCTTGTGGTGCTCCCACTCCATGAAGGTGTGGTTGACCGCCTCGACGTCGAAGCCCGGATAGTCGGTCTGGTCCATCAGTTCCTTGGTGTAGTCGCCCTGGAACCAGATCATCTGCTCGGCATCCTCCAGCGTCTCCTCGCGCGCGCGCCACTTGGCGCTGTGCTCGGCCATAGCCTCGGCCGAGGGCAGCTTGATGCGGCCCATGATGACGTCGCGGGCGTACCAGGCCTGTGCGTCGAACATGTTGAAGGTGTAGAATTGGTCCTGCATGCCGATATAGAACAGCTTCGGATTCTTCTCCCAGACGACGCCCTCATAGAGATCCAGCGGCCACATGCGGTTGGCGGTCTTGAGCTTGAGATCGTCGGTGAGGAAGGGGAAGGAGTGCAGATAGCCGGTGCACAGGATGATGGCGTCGACATCCCTGGTGGTGCCGTCCTTGAAATGCGCCGTCTTGCCGACGACCTTCTGCAGCAGGGGCACCTCCTTCCAGTTCTCCGGCCATTTGAAGCCCATCGGCTTGGAACGGTAGCTGGTGGTGATCGATTTGGCGCCGTATTTGTAGCATTGCGAACCGATGTCCTCGGCCGAATAGGAACGGCCGATGATCAGGATGTCCTTGCCCTTGAACTCCGTGGCATCGCGGAAATCGTGGCTGTGCAGGATGCGGCCGTTGAAGGTGGAAAAGCCCTCGAAATACGGCACGTTCGGCACGGAGAAATGGCCCGAGGCGACGACGACATTGTCGAACTCTTCCGAATAGGTGACGTCGTTGGTGCGGTCATGCGCGGTGACGGTGAATTTCTTCGTCTCGTCGGAGTAGGTGACCATGCGCACCGGCGTGTTGAACCGCACCCATTTGCGCACCCCGGATTTCTCGACACGGCCCTTGATATAGTCCCACAGCACGGCGCGCGGCGGATAGGAGGCGATCGGCCGGCCGAAATGTTCCTCGAAAGTGTAGTCGGCGAATTCGAGGCATTCCTTCGGGCCGTTCGACCACAGATAGCGGTACATCGAGCCATGCACCGGGTCGCCATGCTCGTCGAGGCCGGTGCGCCAGGTGTAGTTCCACAGGCCGCCCCAGTCGCTCTGCTTTTCGAAACAGACGATTTCCGGGATCTCGGCGCCCTTGTCGGCGGCCGACTTGAAGGCCCTGAGCTGGGCCAGGCCCGACGGTCCGGCTCCGATGACGGCGACACGAGATTTCATTGCGGACCTCCTTTTTGATTTCGACTTTTTCTTGAGGCAATTCCGGGCGGAAAACCGTTCGACACTTTTCCTGGAATTGCTCTCACGAAACAAATTTCACTCACAGTGACAGTAATTGGGTCTTCGGTGCTGTCAACAGGCATCTGAGGGCAAGGGCTTTGCCGCGAACGGATTTCGGCGGAAAACGGAAACCGCCATAAAGAATTGCCGCGACATTCGATGGCTTGCCCTTGCGGTTGCGCTCCTGTATCGCCACCGCATATGTTCACCTAGAGTGAAATAAATCCGCGGATTCGGGGGCGACATGCCGAACAAGACTTCTGACACAAAGCCCGCCGCTGCGGCCGCCAAGGACAAGGCGCCGCCGAAACGCGTTTCGGCCGACGGACGCTCGATCCGCACGCCATTGACCCAAAACCCGCACGCCATCCGCGACACGCGCGAGAAGGTACTCGAAGTGGCGATCGGCCATGAGGTGCGCGCGTTCCGCAAGAAGCTCGGTATCACCGTCGCCGATCTCGCCGCCGCCACCGACATCTCGCTCGGCATGCTGTCCAAGATCGAGAACGGCATCACCTCGCCATCGCTGACGACGCTTCAGGCGCTGTCGCGGGCGTTGGGCGTTCCGGTGACCGCCTTCTTCCGCCGCTTCGAGGAAGAGCACAGCGCCGTCTTTGTCAAGGCGGGCGAAGGTGTCGATGTCGAGCGGCGCGGCACGCGCGCCGGCCACCAGTACAATCTGCTGGGACATATCGGCGCCAACACCAGCGGCGTCGTGGTCGAGCCTTATCTCATCACGCTGACCGAGAATTCGGATGTGTTCCCGACCTTCCAGCATGCCGGCATGGAGTTCCTCTACATGCTCGAGGGCGAGGTGGTTTACCGGCACGGCAACAACCTCTACCCGATGAAGCCGGGCGACAGCCTGTTCTTCGATGCCGACGCGCCGCACGGACCGGAAGAGCTGACGCAACTGCCGATGCGGTATCTGTCGATCATCTGCTATCCGCAGAACAGTGCGGGGTGACACGTTGTTCCTCGCCCCACGATAGTGGGGAGAGGTGGCTCGGCGAAGCCGAGACGGAGAGGGGAGCGCCCTACGAAGGCCCCTCTCCGTCCGCTTCGCGGACACCTCTCCCCCGCTTTGCGGGGGCGAGGAACCCAAGTCTTCAGTCCGGCCCAAATCCCGGTGAAGTCGGGCTGCCATCATCCAGCTTCGACAGCCACTCCACCAGCGTCGGCCGATACCGCGTCAGCCCCTTGTAAGTGGCGAGTTCTTCCGGCAGGTCGCGGATGACGCGGTGCAGGCGGCGCGCCCATTTCGGCTGGGTGACCAGCTCGTCCATCTTGATCAGGTAGCAGCGGATCGGGAAGACGATGGCGTTCGAGCGCGGCAGCCGCCAGAAGCTTTGCAGCTCGACGCGCAGATGTACCTTCTGGCCGACATTCTCGGGCGTGACGGTGGCGCGGTCCGGGCCCCATTTGTGATAGTTCTCGGGGCTGGTGTCGAGGCGCGGATTGATGGTCATCGTCCAGTTGAGGCGCCGCGCCGGCTTGCCCTGCTGGATGTTGGTGAGAAATTTCAGCGCACGGGTGAAGATGCCCTTCTCGTGCGCCAGCGGGACCGGCGCGTGCCATTCGAAGAAGTTCATGCCGATGTCGAAATCGAGCGACCAGTCGGCTTGGGTGGTGACCATGCCGGCATCCATCCACAGATTGCCGTCTCGCTGGTCGAGGATGCAGAAATCGCCCTGGCTCTGGCGGGTGATGTATTCCATCGGGCCATAGGGCAACGTCGAGGTGTCGCCGAAGGTGAAGGTGTCGTCGATGCCGAGCGGCCGGTTGATCCAGCGCCAGCGGTCGCCATCGCGCTCCAGCGTGAAATGCTCGGGATAGCCGAGCGCCTGCTGCTCCATCAAAAGCTCGAGCAGGTCCCAGCCGGCCAGCGTCATATGCGGCAGCGACTGGCAGCGCAGCGGATCCTCCGCCAGCACCAAGGCGCGGTCCTGCATCTCGGCGACATAGTGCTCGTCGACGTCGATCAGGTTTTCCAGCACCGAGCCCTTCGGGCCGACGACATGCGGCTCGATGTTGACCGCGTACATGTAGGCGTCTTCGTTGAACGGGAACGGAAAGCGCCTGATGTGCTCGGGGCTGTTCCTGAAGGTGTAGTCGTCGCGGAAAGTTTCCTTGCGAAAGGTGATGCCCATTGACGCCTCCTATCTTTCCAGGACCAGCGACTTGCCCTCGAAGCGCGAGACGCAAGGCATGATCTTGCAGCCGGAACGGTGGTCTTCCTCGCTCAGCCAGTGATCGTTGTGGATGAACTTCCCGTCGGAGGAGATCACATTGGTCTCGCATTGGCCGCAGACGCCGCCGCGGCAGAGATAAGGCGGGTCGACGCCGGCCGCTTCCATGGCTTCCAGCAGGCTCTGTTGCTCGCCGACGCGGATCGTCTTGCCGCTGAGGGCCAAGGTCACGTCGAACGGCGCGCCGGGCTGGGGCGCCGCGAAATGCTCGAAATGCACCGTCTCCGACGGCCAGCCGAGCGCCGCGGCGCGGTCGCGCACCCAGTTGATCATGCCGGCCGGGCCGCAGACATAGAGATGCGTGCCGAGCGGCTGCGAGGACAACAGCCGGTCGAGATCGATGCGCTCCTCGCGGTCGTCGTGATAGAGCCTGACGCGGTTGCCGTAGCGCTGCCGCAAGACATCGGCATAGGTGCCGAGCGAAGCGGTGCGGCAGGTGTAATGCAATTCGAAATTGCCGCCGGCGCCCGCCAGCTGCGAGGTCTGCGCCATGAAGGGCGTGATGCCGATGCCGCCGGCCAGCATGAGATGCTTTTTCGCCCTGAGATCCAGCGAGAACAAATTGACCGGATAGCTGATCACCATCTCCAGGCCGGGCTTGACCTGTCGGTGCATGAACAGCGAGCCGCCGCGGCCGACATCGTCGCGGCGCACCGAGATCGTGTATTCGCGCGTGTCGAGCGGCGAGCCCATCAGCGAATAGGGGTTGAGCCTGGTGCGATCACTGTCGCGCATCTCGACCACGACATGGGCGCCGCCGGAGAAAGTCGGCAGCAGGCCGCCGTCGCGGCGGCGGAAATGGAAGCGGGTGACGAGATGGTTGACGGGGACGACGTCACTGACGACGACATCGAGCTTGGTGGTGCCGGTGCTCATGGGAAGGCCTCCTCCATCGGAGGAATCTCGGAGCGATCCTCGGCGTTGATGCACACGCCCTGGAAGGCGGCGAGGCGCCGCGAATAATGATCGCGCACCAGGAGCAGCAGGCCGCAATGCGAGCAGAGCGCCGGCTGCGTCGTAACGTTCTCGGTGATGCCCTTGCAGTGCACGCATTGCATGCGCCGCGCCAGCGAGCCGCGATGCTCGGTCTGGATGGAGGTGTGGTCCATGCCGGCTTCGAGCGCTGCCTGCATGGCCTGGCCGATCAGGCCCTCGGTGCCGGCAAGATAGAGACGCAATCCCATATGGGCGTTGGCCAGCGTCTGCTTGAGACGCGGCAGGAGGCTGGCGAAGGACGGCGCGATGTGGAGCTGCGCCGGCTTCAATGCTTCCAGGGCCGCGATGTGCTTGCCCTCCGAGCCTGGAATGAAGTCGATTTCCGCGCCGTCGAAAAAGCCGGGCGGCGCCTTGCCGGCCATATCCGTGATCGCCAGCGCGCCTTCGGCATCGGCGATGAAGAGGTGATGCTTGCCAGGCTGTGGAGACAGGGTTCCGTAAATGGGCCTGCTGATGATCGTCTTGGCTGCCATTCTTCCTTAGATCAGTTGGAGCATGATCTTTTCCGAAAACCGGTTCCCACTTTTCGGGATCATGCTCTAGTGCCTCGAACCCCTCCCCGTTGATGATGCCTCAACCCTTGGCGGTGCGCTTGGTCTTCTTCGGATCGTCGAACGGCAAGGGCTGCGCCGTCGCCTTGATCGAACCGCTTCTGTTGCGGATCTCGAGCCGGGTGTCCTTGACCGCGCAGTCGACGTCAAGGCGGGCGATGCCCATCGATTTCTCGACCAGCGGCGAATACATGGCGCAGGTCACCACGCCCACCTTCATGCCGTCGCGGTAGACCGGCGCGCCTTCGTCCGCCGGCTCCTTGCCGTCGAGCAGCACGCCATAGATCTTGAAGCGCTCCTTGCCCTTCAGCCGATAATGCTCCTCGGCGCCGCGGAAACCGGTCTTGCCGGGGCTGACGGTGAAGTCGAGGCCGAGCTCCCACAGCGTGTCGCCGGGGCCTTCGTTCTCGAACGGATATTTCTGGGAATTGTCGTAGGGGTAGAAGAGCAGATAGCTCTCGACGCGCAGCATGTCGAGCGTGGTGAAGCGGCACGGGATGATGCCGGCGCTCTTGCCCTCCTCGAGGATCCTGTCCCAGATCGTGCCGGCGTCCTGGCCGCGGCAGAAGATCTCGTATCCGCGCTCGCCGGTGTAGCCGGTGCGCGAGATCATGACGGGCAAGCCGAAGAGCTGCGTCTGCATATGGTGGAAATAGGGAAGGTCGCGGATGCCGGGCACATGCTTGGCCAGATAGTCGACGGCGGTCGGCCCTTGCAGCGACAGATCATGCAGATTGTCATCGAAGCGCAGCGAGACGTCGCGCCCCATGGCAGCCCGCTGCAGCTCCTCATGGCCGGTGCCGGAGCCATGCACGACCATCCACGAGTTCGGGCTGATGCGGTAGAGGATGCAGTCGTCGGTGAACTTCCCGGCCTCGTTCAGCATGCAGGCATAGGCCGACTTGCCGGGATAGATCTTCTCCACGTCGCGCGTCGTGGCGAGGTCAATCAGATGCGAGGCGTGCGGCCCGGTGATGTGGACCTTCTTCAGGCCGGAGACGTCCATCAGCCCGGCCTTGGTGCGGATGGCGATATATTCCTCGTCGGCGTCCTTGTCATAGGTCCAGGCGGTGCCCATGCCGCTCCAGTCCTCGAGTTTCGAGCCGAGCGCGCGATGGCGATCCGCCAGGGTCGAGAATCTCCAGGATGCCGTCATCCGATCGTCCTCCGTGCGATTAGGTCGCTTAAGCGGTTGCTGTTCCCTGCTCCTGCTTGGCGGCGGAGCTTGCTCGAATATTGATCGCAAACGGCGGAGCCCTGCAATCCCCTTGAAGCAAATAATTTCATTGTCAGTTAAATTTCTTGCCCGGGGACAAATAGCTTACGGAGCGTAAATCCGGCTTGACAATTTCGAAGATCGGTCGGAATTTATGAAAAAAATTTCACTCTCTAGAAAGAGTGGACGCCCGGTCGATTTCGGGGCCGGACGTCGCCAGAAGGGGAAAAACCGATGTCCGACCTGCAGCAGCGCATCGAAGCGCTGTATCGTTCCGACGTGCGCGGATCCGTGCTCTTGATCGTTTGCCTGTGGGTGACGATCCTCTTCGTCCTCCTGATGACCTGGGCCTACATCCCCGACAGCGGGATCAAGCTCGTGGTGGTGATCGCGGCTGCCGCGGTGCTGATCTTCAACACCGCCGCCATCCTGGCGATGCTCAACCACTACAAGGAAGACAAGGACTTCATCTACGGCCTCGACATCAAGAACGCCGACGCGTTCCGCAACAGCAAGTCCTGAGGGGGAAAGACCATGTCCCGCTACATCCCGCCGGAACAGAGCAAGGCCGGCCAGATTTTCGACATCGCCGTCGTCGTGGTCGCCATCTTCGTGGCGCTGTGGCTGCCGCTGAAGCTCGGCCTTGCCGGCGCGGCGAAATCCATCGATCCCCTGGACGCCAAGACCTGGGACGCGCTCGGCCAGAATGCGACCATGGCGTCGATCTGGGAGAAGCTCGGCTACACGCCCGAGACCGCGCACGACATCATCCAGAACCGTTTCCACTACATCATCGACTGGCCGACGCTGATCATCATGGCGATCGTGCTGGTCGCCTATTTCGTCTTCCTGTTCCGCGCCTCCGATCGCGAGTATCGCGAGGTGATCAACGAAAGATTCGACGACAAGTAATTCGGGGACAAGATCCATGTGGATGGCAATCAACTACGCCTGCTGGGGCATCTCGGTCTTGCTTGCGCTCTGGATGCTCTACGACTGGTTCAAGATCGACACGACCTATTCCGAGGACGTGCTGACTTCCTCGCGCGAAGGCGAGCTTGAAGCCGTTTCCGAGAAACACCGGATCTGAGTGGGGACTGACGATGACCGCTGCGGTTGAAACGGGACTGACGACGACGATCCACGGCGACAGGGTCTCGCTGCTTCGGGTGCTCGGCCCCGCCCATGTCTGGGCGCTCGGTGTCGGCATCGTGCTGGTCGGCGAGTTCACCGGATGGAATTTCGCGGCAGACAAGGGCGGCGCGCTGGCCGCGCTGATCGTCTGCTGGATCGTCGGACTGCTTTACACCTCGGTCGCCATGATCGACTCGGAGGTGACCTCGACCGTGGCCGCCGCCGGCGGCCAGTACGCGCAGGCCAAGCACATTGTCGGACCGCTGATGGCCTTCAACGTCGCGCTGTTCCTGGTGTTCGCCTACACGATGCTCGAAGTGTCGGACGCCATCCTGCTCGGCGACACCATCGTCGCCAAGGCCGGCGTCGAAGGGCTGACGCACAATTCCTTCATCGCCGCGACCATAGTCGTGCTGGCCTGGCTCAACTATCGCGGCGTGCTGATGACGCTCAACGTCAACTTCGTCATCACCGCCATCGCCTATGTCTCGATCGTCATCCTGTTCTTCTCCGTCAGCCCGTGGACGCAGGGCGCGGTGCTGAAGCTCAACGAGTTGGTCACCCCCGGCAACGCGCTGCCCTATGGCTGGATCGGCGTCATCGCCGCCTTCCAGTTCGGCATCTGGTACTATCTCGGCATCGAGGGCACCACGCAGGCGGCCGAGGAAGTGCGCTCGCCGGCGCGCTCCCTGCCCTACGGCACCATGGCCGGCATGATCACGCTTTTGATCGCGGCCGCCATGACCTGGTATGTCTGCGCCTCGCTGATGCCCTGGGAATATCTTGGCATCACCTATTATCCGCTGTGGGACGCCGGCAAGCTCACGGGCAGCCCGCTGCTGGAGAACCTTTTGTTCATCGCGACGCTGCTGGCGGCGCTCGCCTCGGCCAATGGCTGCATCAACGACGCGGCGCGCGCCTGGTTCTCGCTCGGCCGCGACCGCTACCTGCCAAGCTGGTTCTCGGCGGTGCATCCGAAATACCGCACGCCCTATCGCTCGATCCTGTTCCTGCTGCCGATCGCGCTCGCCTTCGCCTTCATCGCCGACCTCAACCAGGCGATCACCTTCTCGATCCTGTCCGGCGTGCTGCAATACACCTTCATGAGCATCAACATCATGATGTTCCGCAAGAAATGGCCGCTGGGCTCGATCCGCCGCGGCTACACGCATCCCTTCCATCCACTGCCGGCGATCGTGCTCTTCTGCCTCTGCATGGTAACGTTCTTCGCCATCTTCCTGGGCTTCGGCTCACAGCTGATCGCGATGACGGTGTTCTATTTCCTGATCTCGCTGTGGTTCCACTTCTATCGCTACAAGTTCGTGCGGCGCGGCGACCAGTTCTCCATGCCGTGGCCGAAGCCGCAGGGTTATTGAGTGGAGTGAAGGCCCGCCTCTCGACGGCGGGCCGTGGCGTGTCGAAATGTCGGAACTGACGTCAGTATTGCTTGCCGGAGCGATCGCATTGGCGGTCGTCGCCCATATTGCCTGGCTCGCGCGCGCCAGCCGCAACAGGGCGAAGGCGGCTCTGGCCGCCGACACGGCGAGCGTCTGCAGCGTCGTTCTCGATGCCGCCGACATTTCCGGCGGCACGGCCGGCGTGGTCACCTGGGCCGGCACGTGGAACGGCCAGCGCGTTCAGCTGCGCACCATCGTCGACACGCTGGCGACGCGAAAGCTGCCGACGCGCTGGCTCAGCGTCTCGATCACTGAGCCGGTCGCCGTGCCGGGCATTTTCGACATGATGATGCGGCCGAATTCGGCGACAACGTTCTCCAATTTCGACCATCTGCCGCACACGCTCCCGAAGGTGCTCGGCTTTCCCGCCGACGCGGTGCTCAAGACGGACCGCAGAGGCGTTGCCTTCCCGCAGGACCTGATCGCCGCGCATATCGACATCTTTGCCGAGGGGCGCGCCAAGGAATTGCTGATCACGCCGAACGGCGTGCGCATCGTCTGGCTGCTGGCCGAGGCCGAGCGCGCGCGCTACGGCGTCTTCCGGCAGGCCGCGTTCGGAGATGCCGGGCTCGATCCGGCCTTGATCGAAAGGCTGCTCGAGGCCGCCTCCACGCTTCGCCAAGCCATCAACCGGCACGAAAGGCAGGCGGCATGAGCGACGGAACCGCCACCCCTGCTCCCGTCAATCCCTATCTCGCGCTCGGCGCGGCGGTCATTTTACCGGCAAGCGGCCACGTCATGCTCGGCGTGCCGGTACGCGGCCTGCAGTTCCTGTTCTTCATGGTGATCCTTGGCTGGATAACGACCAAGCTGGCGCCGGCCGATGCCAGCTTCATCGGCCGCCATGCCGGCGCTTTCCTGATCTATGCTTTCTCGATCCTCGACGCCTACAAGATCGCACGTGTCCGCCATGCGATCTGGGTTCACAAGGCGCGCCCGGGCGGCGATAGTGCCGCAGGCGATGTGCCGCCCAACATGTAACCACAGGAAAATTTCTTTCATAGCAATTGAATTCGGCTCGCTCATTGAGTACATCATCTGAGAGCCAAAAAACGTTGGAGGCTGGCATGTGCGGAATCGTCGGACTTTTCTTGAAGGACAAGGCGCTGGAGCCGAAGCTCGGCGCCATGCTGTCGGAGATGCTGGTGTCGCTCAGCGACCGCGGCCCGGACAGCGCCGGCATCGCCATCTATGGCGCGGCCACCGGCAACGAGGCCAAGATCACCGTGCAGTCACCGAAGGCAGACCGCGATTTCCGCGGCCTCGACGCCGAACTCGCCAAGGCGATCGGCGCGCCGGTGAGCGTGGCGGTGAATTCGACGCACGCCGTCATCAGGACCACGCCGGACAAGGTCGATGCCGCGCGTGAAGCGCTGCAGACGCTCAGGCCCGACATCCGCATCATGGGCGCCGGCGAGGCGGTTGAAATCTACAAGGAGGTCGGCCTGCCGGAGACCGTCATCGATCGCTTCCATGTGCGCTCGATGACCGGCACGCATGGCATCGGCCATACCCGCATGGCAACGGAATCGGCGGTCACCACGATGGGCGCGCATCCGTTCTCGACCGGCGCCGACCAGTGCCTGGTGCATAACGGCTCGCTCTCCAACCACAACAATGTGCGCCGCGAGCTGATCCGCGACGGCATGAAGTTCGAGACCGAGAACGACACCGAAGTTGCCGCGGCCTATCTTTCCAACCGGATGGCGCATGGCAAGAATCTGGGCGAGGCGTTGGAAGGCACGCTCTCCGACCTCGACGGCTTCTTCACCTTCGTCGTCGGCACGAAGAACGGCTTCGGCGTGGTGCGCGACCCGATCGCCTGCAAGCCGGCCGTGATGGCCGAGACCGACCAGTATGTCGCCTTCGGCTCGGAATATCGCGCGCTGACCAAGCTGCCCGGCATCGACAATGCGCGGGTCTGGGAGCCGGAGCCCGCAACCGTTTATTTCTGGGAGCATTGAGCCGATGCCGGCAACCCCAATGTCGAAGGCCGAACGCGACCAGGGCGGTGCGAGGATCTTCGACCTCTCGCAACATTCGCTGCGCGAATTGAACGAGGCGCTGCACAAGCTCGCGCCGGGTTCGAATGAGACCGCCTGGGAAGTGCTCAACCCGAAAGGCAGCCATTCGGTCGCCGTCGGCGTCGACCAGCCGGTCACCATCGATGTGCGCGGCAGCGTCGGTTATTACTGCGCCGGCATGAATGACGGCGCCGCGATCACCGTGCATGGCTCGGCCGGCCCGGGTGTCGGCGAGAACATGATGTCGGGCTCGATCGTCATCAAGGGCGATGCCAGCCAGTATGCCGGCGCCACCGGCCGCGGCGGCCTGCTGGTCATCGAGGGCAACGCCTCGTCGCGTTGCGGCATCTCTATGAAGGGCATCGACATCGTCGTGCATGGCAATATCGGCCACATGTCGGCCTTCATGGCGCAGTCCGGCAACCTGGTGGTGCTGGGCGATGCCGGCGACGCGCTGGGCGATTCCATCTACGAGGCGCGGCTCTTCGTGCGCGGCAAGGTGGAGAGCCTCGGCGCCGACTGCATCGCCAAGGAGATGCGGCCCGAGCACATCGAATTGCTGCAGGGCCTGCTCGACAAGGCCGGCGTGACCGGCGTCAAGGCATCGGAGTTCAAGCGCTACGGCTCGGCCCGCAAACTCTACAATTTCAACATCGACAACGCCGACGCGTATTGAGGACAGAAATGGCCTATCACAATCCTCCCACGACGCCGCGCAAATCCGCGACCTTCGACGACTACACGCTTTCCGAAATCCGCCGCGCGGCGGCGACCGGCATCTATGACATCCGCGGCGCCGGCGCCAAGCGCAAGCTGCCGCATTTCGACGATCTGTTGTTCCTCGGCGCCTCGATCTCGCGCTATCCGCTCGAAGGCTATCGCGAACGCTGCGACACCTCGGTAGTGCTCGGCTCGCGCCATGCCAAAAAGCCGATCGAGCTAAAGATCCCGATCACCATCGCCGGCATGAGTTTTGGGTCGCTTTCCGGTCCCGCCAAGGAAGCGCTTGGCCGCGGCGCGACGATCGCCGGGACATCGACCACCACAGGCGACGGCGGCATGACCGAGGAAGAACGCGGCCACTCGAAGAGGCTGGTCTATCAGTACCTGCCGTCGCGCTACGGCATGAACCCGCGCGACCTGCGCCGCGCCGACGCCATCGAAGTGGTCGTCGGCCAGGGCGCCAAGCCCGGCGGCGGCGGCATGCTGCTCGGGCAGAAGATCTCCGACCGCGTCGCCGAGATGCGCACCCTGCCCAAGGGCATCGACCAGCGTTCCGCCTCGCGCCATCCCGACTGGACCGGGCCGGACGATCTCGAGATCAAGATTCTCGAGCTGCGCGAGATCACCGACTGGGAAAAGCCGATCTATGTGAAGGTCGGCGGCGCTCGGCCCTATTACGATACGGCACTCGCTGTGAAGGCCGGCGCCGACGTCGTCGTGGTCGACGGCATGCAGGGCGGCACGGCCGCGACACAGGAAGTGTTCATCGAGAATGTCGGCCAGCCGACGCTTGCCTGCATCAGGCCGGCGGTGCAGGCGCTGCAGGACCTCGGCATGCACCGCAAGGTGCAGCTCATCGTTTCCGGCGGCATTCGCAACGGCGCCGACGTCGCCAAGGCGCTGGCGCTTGGCGTCGATGCGGTGTCGATCGGCACGGCGGCGCTGGTCGCGCTCGGCGACAACGATCCGCGCTGGGAGGCCGAGTACAATGAGCTCGGCACCACAGCCGGCGCCTATGACGACTGGCATGAGGGCCGCGACCCGGCCGGCATCACCACGCAGGACCCCGAACTGATGAAGCGGGTCGACCCGATCGCGGCCGGACGACGCCTGGCAAATTACCTCAAGGTGATGACGCTGGAGGCGCAGACGATTGCCCGCGCCTGCGGCAAGAACAGCCTGCACAATCTGGAGCCCGAGGATCTCGTTGCGCTTACCATCGAAGCCGCCGCCATGGCCGTGGTGCCTTTGGCCGGCACCAACTGGATACCGGGAAAGAACGGCTTCTAGGACAACTTCCAAGACCACATAAGCGAGGAACTATAATGGGGAACGATCTCGCCGCATTCGCCAAGGAGAACGGCGTCAAATATTTCATGATCTCCTACACCGACCTGTTCAGCGGCCAGCGTGCCAAGCTGGTGCCGGCGCAGGCGATCGCCGACATGCAGAAGGACGGCGCCGGCTTTGCCGGTTTCGCGACATGGCTCGACCTGACGCCGGCGCATCCGGACATGCTGGCGGTGCCGGACCCGGATTCGGTCATCCAATTGCCGTGGAAGAAAGACGTCGCCTGGGTGGCGGCCACCTGCGTGATGGATGACAAGCTCGTCGACCAGGCGCCGCGCAACACGCTGAAGCGGGTGATCGACGAAGCGGCCCGCGACGGCATGCATGTCAAGACCGGCGTAGAGGCCGAGTTCTTCCTGATCTCGCCCGACGGCAAGGCGATCTCCGACGAATACGACACAGCCTCGAAGCCCTGCTACGACCAGCAGGCGGTGATGCGCCGCTACGACGTGATCGCCGAGATCTGCGACCACATGCTGGCGCTGGGCTGGGGCCCGTACCAGAACGACCACGAGGACGCCAACGGCCAGTTCGAGATGAACTGGACCTTCGACCACGCGATGGCGACCGCCGACAAGCACTCCTTCTTCAAGTTCATGGTCAAGTCGATCGCCGAGAAGCACGGCCTGCGCGCGACCTTCATGCCGAAGCCCTTCCAGGGCCTGACCGGCAATGGCTGCCATGCGCATATCTCGGTGTGGGACGAGGCCGGCAAGACCAATGTCTTTGCCGACAATTCGGAAGAGCTTGGCCTCTCCGCCAAGGGCAGGAACTTCCTTGGCGGCATCATGAAACATGCGTCGGCGCTTGCCGCGATCACCAATCCGACGGTCAACTCCTACAAGCGCATCAACGCGCCGCGCACCATCTCTGGCGCGACCTGGGCGCCGAACACGGTGACCTGGACCGGCAACAACCGCACCCACATGGTGCGCGTGCCGGGGCCCGGCCGCTTCGAGCTGCGCCTGCCGGACGGCGCCGCCAACCCCTATCTCCTGCAGGCGGTGATCATCGCCGCCGGCCTCGACGGCATCCGCTCCAAGGCCGACCCCGGCAAGCGCTACGACATCGACATGTACCAGTTCGGCCATACCGTCACGGATGCGCCGAAACTGCCGCTCAACCTGCTCGACGCGTTGCGCGAATTCGACAACGACAAATCGCTCAAGGCGGCGCTGGGTGAGGAATTTTCGTCGGCATATCTAAAGCTGAAGCAGCAGGAATGGAATTCCTATGCTTCGCACTTCACGCAGTGGGAGCGCGACCACACGCTGGATATCTAGCATCCAGCGTTGAGGGTGAGCGGCCTCGGAATGATTTTATGAAATACTCGATCTTCTCGCTCGCCCGCGCCGCTCTCTCCGGGCACAAGAACTGGCAGCCGACATGGCGCGACGCGGCACCCAAGGATCGCTACGACGTGGTGATCATCGGCGGCGGCGGGCACGGGCTCGCCACCGCCTGGTTCCTCGCCAGCGAGTTCGGCATCCGCAACGTCGCGGTGCTCGAAAAAGGCTGGATCGGCTCCGGCAACGCCGGCCGCAACACCACCATCATCCGCTCCAATTACGGCCTCCCCGGCAACACCGGATTCTACGAGCTTTCGATGAAGCTGTGGGAGCGGATGGAGCAGGACCTCAACTACAACGCCATGGTCAGCCAGCGCGGCGTGCTCAACCTCTATCACTCCGACGCGCAGCGCGACGCCTTCGCCCGGCGCGGCAACACGATGCGCATCAACGGCATCGATGCCGAGCTGCTCGACCAGGCGGCGCTGCGCAAGATGCTGCCATTCCTGAATTTCGAGAATGCGCGCTTTCCAATCCAGGGCGGGCTGCTGCAGCGCCGCGGCGGCACGGCCCGCCACGACGCCGTAGTCTGGGGCTATGCGCATGCGGCGAGCGCGCTTGGCGTCGACATCATCCAGAATTGCGAGGTCACCGGTTTCACGCGCGACGCCAACGGCAAGGTCACCGGCGTCGAGACGTCGCGCGGCAAGATCGGCGCTGGGAAAGTCGGCATGGCGGTGGCGGGTTCCTCGTCACGCGTCGCGGCTATGGCGGGGCTTCGCCTGCCGATCGAAAGCCATGTGCTGCAGGCCTTCGTCTCCGAAGCGATCAAGCCGCTGATCCCCGGCGTCATGACCTTCGGCGCCGGACATTTCTATGTCAGCCAGTCCGACAAGGGCGGGCTGGTCTTTGGCGGCGATATCGACGGCTATAATTCCTACGCGCAGCGCGGCAATCTGCCGGTGGTCGAGGATGTCTGCGAAGGCGGCATGGCTCTGATCCCGATGATCGGCCGCGTGCGGCTGTTGCGCCAATGGGGCGGCATCATGGACATGTCGATGGACGGCACGCCAATCATCGACAAGAGCCCGGTCGACGGCCTCTACATCAATGCCGGCTGGTGCTATGGCGGCTTCAAGGCGACGCCGGGCTCGGGCTTCGTCTTCGCCCATCTCCTCGCCCGCGATCAATCGCACAAGGAAGCCGCGCTTTTCCGCCTCGACCGGTTCCAGCGCGGCGCCATGATCGACGAGAAGGGCCAGGGCGCCCAACCGAACCTGCACTGAGGCCGCCAGAAGACCATGCGTATCACCTGTCCCTTCTGCGGCGAACGCGAGCTCGGCGAGTTCACCTATCTCGGCGACGCCAAGCCGCAACGTCCCGCGGCCGATGCCGGCGAGGACGCGGTCTACGACTATGTCTATCTGCGCGACAACATCGCCGGCGTGATGAGCGAGCACTGGTACCATGGCGGCGGTTGCCGGGCGTGGCTGAAGGTCACTCGCAACACGCTGACGCATGAGATTTCGGCGGTCGAGGCGGCTGCAGGCGCCGGCGCCGCCAAGGTTGGTGCGTGATGGCCGGCGATCAGGCAAACCGTCTCACATCCGGCGGCCTCATCGATCGCTCGACCGCGCTCAGCTTCCGCTTCGACGGAAAGACTCTTTTGGGCTTCAAGGGCGACACGCTGGCTTCGGCGCTGGTCGCCAATGGTGTCAAGCTGGTCGGCCGATCGTTCAAATATCACCGCCCGCGCGGCATCCTGACCGCAGGGTCGGAAGAGCCGAACGCACTGGTCGAATTGCGCAGCGGCGCCAGGCGCGAGCCGAACACCAAGGCGACCACCGCCGAGCTTTATGAAGGCCTCGAAGCCGCCAGCCAGAATCGCTGGCCGTCGCTCAATTTCGACGTCATGTCGGTCAACCAGCTGTTCGCGCCGATCTTCGTCGCCGGCTTCTACTACAAGACCTTCATGTGGCCGGCGAAGTTCTGGGAAGCAATCTACGAGCCGGCGATCCGCCGCGCCGCCGGCCTCGGTCGCGCGGCGGGCGTTTCCGATCCCGACCACTATGACAAGGCCTGGGCGCATTGCGACGTGGTGATCGCGGGTTCCGGGCCGGCTGGTCTGGCGGCTGCCCTTGCCGCCGGCCGCAGCGGCGCGCGCGTCATCCTGTGCGAGGAGGATTTCGTCCTTGGCGGGCGGCTGCTTGCCGATGGCGGTCCGATCGACGGACTGCCCGCCGCCGAATGGGTTGCGCGCGCGGTTGCCGAACTGACTGTGATGCCCGATGTGCGCATCATGACGCGCACATCCCTGTTCGGCGTCTATGACGGCGGCACCTATGGCGCGATCGAGCGCGTCAACGACCATCTGCCGGTCCCGCCGGAGCATCAGGTGCGGCAGCGGCTGTGGCGGATTGTGGCCAAGCGCTGCGTGGTTGCCGCCGGCGCGATCGAACGTCCCATCGTCTTTGCCGGCAACGACACACCGGGCGTGATGATGGCGTCGGCCATGCGCAGCTACATCAACCGCTACGCCGCTACGCCGGCGAGACACATCGCGGTCTTCACCAACAATGAAGACGGCTGGCGCACGGCCGAGACGGCGATCGCCGCCGGGCTGCAAGTGGCGGCGGTGATCGATGCGCGGCCGGATGTTTCGCCGGCGCATCGCTCGCTGGCCAGCAAGGGCGGCTTTCCGGTGCTGCACGGCTCGGTCTCCGCTGTCGATGGCGGCAAGACCGGCGTGCGCAAGATTTCCGTCTCACTGACCGGCGGCGCACGCGCCGAGGTCGAGGCCGACGGGCTCGCCGTCTCGGGCGGCTGGAACCCGGCCGTCGGCCTCACCTCCTATCATCGCGGCCGGCCGAAATGGCGCGACGACATCGCCGCCTTCGTGCCGGACGGCGCGCCGCCCGGCATGGTCGCCGCGGGCGCCGCCAATGGCGCTTTCGGTCTCGGGGCCTGCCTGCGCGAAGGGTTCGAAGCCGGCGCTGCCGCGGCGCGCGATGCCGGGCGCGGCGGCAATATCGGCTCGATGCCGGTCGCTGACGACGCGGCTTTCTCGCTAACGCCGCTCTGGCATGTCGCCGGCAAGGGCAAGGCCTTCGTCGACCAGCAGCATGACGTCACGGCTTCCGATGTCGAGCTGGCGCAGCGCGAGGGTTTTCAATCGGTCGAGCATCTGAAGCGCTACACCACGCTCGGCATGGCGACCGACCAGGGCAAGACCTCCAATGTCGCCGGCCTCGCCATCATGGCGGCGGTCAGCGGCAAATCCATTCCCGAGACCGGCACGACGATCTACCGGCCGCCTTATGTGCCGGTCGCCATCGGCGCGTTCGCCGGCCATCACCGCGACGAGAATTTTCATGCGACGCGGCTGACGCCGTCGCATCACTGGGCGGCCGAACAAGGCGCGGTGTTTGTCGACACCGGGCTTTGGAAGCGCGCCCAATGGTACCCCCGCGCGGGCGAGAAAGACTGGCTGGAATCGGTGACGCGCGAGGTGAAGGCGGTGCGCAGCAGCGTGGGCTTCTGCGATGTCTCGACGCTCGGCAAGATCGACGTGCACGGGCCCGACGCCGGCGCCTTCCTCGACCGCGTCTACATCAACGCTTTCTCCAGCCTCGCCGTCGGCAAGGCGCGCTACGGGCTGATGCTGCGCGAGGACGGCATCGTCTATGACGACGGCACGACCTCCCGCCTCGCCGAGGACCATTATTTCCTGACCACCACGACGGCGAAAGCCGGGCTGGTGATGCAGCATCTGGAGTTCTGCCGCCAGGTGCTGTTCCCCGAGCTCGATGTGCAGCTTACGTCGGTTTCCGATCAGTGGGCGCAGTTCTCGATCGCCGGGCCGAAGACCCGCGATCTCTTGAAGGAGATCGTCGATCCGGCCGAGGACCTGTCGAACGAAGGCTTCCCGTTCATGGGCGCGCGCGAGGTCAAGCTGCGCGGCGGCCTGAAAGCGCGGCTGTTCCGCATTTCCTTCTCCGGCGAGATGGCGTTCGAGATTTCGGTGCCGGCACGTTATGGCGAAGCGATGGCGCGCAATTTGATGATTGCGGGCGAGCCATTCGGCGTGACGCCTTACGGCACCGAAGCGCTCGGTGTGATGCGCATCGAGAAGGGGCACGTCGCCGGACCCGAGCTCAGCGGCACCACCACGGCCGGCGATCTCGGCCTCGGCAAGATGATGTCGACCAAAAAGGATTTCATCGGCCGCGTCATGGCCGGCCGCGAGGCATTGGTCGCGCTGAACCGGCAGGTGGTCGTCGGCATCAAGCCGACCGACAAGGCGCGCCGCCTGCGCTCCGGCGCGCATATCATCCCGAAGGGCGAAACGCCCGGCCCCGAGAACGACCAGGGCTATGTCACCTCGGTGTGCTTCTCGCCGGTGCTCGACCAGTGGATCGGGCTCGGCCTCGTCGAGCGCGGCCGCGAGCGCATCGGCGAGACCGTGCGCGCGCATGATCCGCTGCGCTCAGAGGACTACGATGTCGAGCTCTGCAGTCCCGTCTTCTACGATCCGGATGGAGGGCGCCAGCGTGGCTGATTTTTCCTGGGATGTCCGCAGCCCGCTCGACCGCGCGCTCGTCGGCGGCGCTTATGGCGCGCAGGGCGAAGCCGGCGTGACGCTGACCGAGATCCGCAATTTCGACCTCGTGCAGGTCATGGCGCGGCGCGGCAAGGCCGGCGAGATGATCGCCGCTGCGAAGGCGCACTTCGGCGTTGCCGCGCCGGAGACGCCCAAGGCTATCGGCACGTCGGACGCGTCGCTGATCTGGTCAGGACCGGACCAGTTCCTTGTGCTGTCCAAGGACGGCAAGCATTCGATTGAGGTGCTTGCCCCTGGCTTTGCCGGTTCGGCTTCGCTGTCCGACCAATCGCATGCGCGGGCGTTGATCAGCATCTCCGGCGACAAGGCGCGCGCGATGCTCGCCAAGCTGTCGTCGATCGATTTGCATCCCGATGTATTTGGCGTAGGTGCGGCGGCGGCGACCTCGATGGATCATACGAGCGTCACGTTGTGGCGCGGTGGTGATCGCAACGGACTGGCTGTTTTCAATCTGCTGGTGTTTGCGACTTTTGCCGAGAGCCTTTGGCACACTGTGCTGGATTCCGCTGCTGAGTATGGCGTGACCATCGGCCATTCCGAGGACCTTTAGCGGTCAACCGCCAAAACTCGGCGCTGCCCCTCATCTGCCTGCCGGCATCTTCTCCCCGTATAGTGACGGGGAGAAGGGCTGGTGTCCGAACCGGATAGATAGGTAACAGAATGGACCGATTAGATGGGTGACAGTTTTCTTGCCAGCCGGGAGGACCGGCGATGGTTTGGCGAGAGACTGGCATCATGGATGAGCGGCTTCGTTTTGTTGTTGAATGCCTAGCTGGCGAGGAGACGATGACGCAGCTTTGCGCGGCCTTCGAGATCTCACGCAAGACCGGCTACAAATGGCTTGGGCGTTACCGGGAGACCGGGCCGGAAGGCCTGCACGACCGGCCGCGGGCGCCGCTCGATCACGGCCGAGCAACGGCAGCCGAGCTGGTGGAGCGGATCGTGGCGGAGAAGGAAGCGCATCCGCTGTGGGGGCCGAAGAAGATCATGGCGCGGCTGAAGCGGGCGGAGCCCAGTTGTGGCTGGCCGGCAGTCTCGACAGCTGGCGAGATCCTGAAGCGGCATGGTCTTGTGGGACGCCGGCGCCGGCGCTGGCGGGCTGTGGGCAATGGGCCATGGCCGGAGCCTGCGGCGCCGAATGCGGTGTGGACGGTAGACCACAAGGGCTGGTTCCGGACCCGTGACGGCTGGCGCTGCGAGCCATTGACGGTGATGGATGCATTGAGCCGCTACCTGCTGGGGCTCGAGGCGACGGGCTCGACGGCCGACGAGGAGGCGTGGCCGGTGTTTGAGCGATTGTTTGAGGAAAACGGTCTGCCGGATCGCATTCGAAGCGACAATGGCCCACCCTTTGCGTCGGCCGGCGTCACAGGGCTGACGCCGCTGGCAGTGCGCTTCATTAAGCTCGGCATCGCCCTGGAGCGCATCCAGCCAGGCAAGCCGCAGCAGAACGGGCGCCATGAGCGTTTCCATCTGACCATGCTGCCGATGGCCGATGCACCGAAGGCTGACAAAGCGGCTCAAGCCAGGGCCTTCGAGAACTTCCGGCGCAGCTACAATGAGGAGCGTCCGCACGAGGCGCTGGGCATGGACACCCCGGCACAGCATTACCGCCCCTCGACCCGACCGATGCCGAAGACAGCCCCTGAACCCGATTATCCGACCGAGGCAGCGGTGCGCGGCGTGCGCCAGAACGGCGCGGTCAAATGGCGGGGCACCGAGATCTATGTCTCGGCCACGTTGGCCGGCGAACCGATTGCCATTGAAGAGACCGAGGATGGCGAGTGGACGATGCGCTTCCACACCCATCCGCTCGGCTTCATCGATGAGAAGCACATGAAACTGGTTCGCCGCAGCGCCGCGCCAAGCCGACCGCTTGGCGCTGCGGCGACCGCATCATAGGGAGAGAAAACTGTTACCTATGTATCCGGTTCAAAGTGTTACCCATCTATCCGCTGGACACTGGCCGCAACGACGGCACTCCGATCCGCAGCGTTGGCGATTGGCGAAATCGAAGGCGGCAGCGTCCTTCGCCCCGTTCACGGGGAGAAGGTGCCCGAAGGGCGGATGAGGGGCGGCGCCGACGTTCGAAGGACAAGCATGTCGGCAAACCACCTCGCGGCGATCGCACCCAGAGCACCACACCTTCTTGCCAAATCCATCTCCCCTGCTATTCTCTCAGCGAAAATAATTTTACACACAGGCAAACTTGTTTCTCGCTCGGAGGAGGGTTTGAGATGAGCCAGTCGCCCTACCCCGCCGTCCTGTCCGGGCCGCCCAAGCCCAGCCTGATCCTGAGGCCCGGCGAGATCCGCCTGCCGCCGGGCCTGGAGCGCTACACCGTGCAGGGCAATGGCGCGGTGCTGATCGACGTCGAGGCGGGCGACAGCGTCAGTGTGACCAATGTCGAGGGCGGGCAGCCTTGCGAATTGCTGGCCTGGGATAAAACGGGGATCACCGATCCCGGCATTTTCGGTGAGAGGTCGAACAGCAATGCGGCCGGCATCAAGGCGCTCCTTGCCGAAGGGGACGACAGTCTCTCGGCGGTTCGCCTCAGCCTCGAGCGCCGCAAGGTGGAGTTCGACCAGCCGAAGGCCGTGCGCGTGTTCGGGGGCGCCACGCCGGCGGGCACCGAGCAGAGTTTTTCCGTGCAGCGCGACGGCGCGCTGCTGATCGCGGCGCCCGGCGGGCCTATGCTGGTCGACGGCCACAACACGGCGACGCCGGTGACCGTGCTGGTGCGCCGCGCCACGATCCGGCTGAAGACGAGAGGGCAGCTTGCCGATCCGCTCGCCGATCCGGTGCTCGATCTCAGGGTGCATTCGGCGACCGCCGAATCCTATTTCGTCAGGGCCGGCGACTATCTGCAGATCATCGACGTCGACGGCCGGCAGTGCACCGATTTCCAGTGCTTTTCGGCGCGCAAACTGGATAAGGGGCACGACCTGCCGCTCGACGTGACGACGACGCGCACGCTGATGGGCTCGGCCTATCCGATGCCCGGCCTGCATTCGAAATATTACGATCAGGACATGGAGCCGCTGGTCGAGGTGGTGCAGGACACATGCGGCCGGCACGATGCGTTCGCGCTCGCCTGCGCCGCCAAATATTACGACGACATCGGCTATCCGGGCCACACCAACTGCTCGGAGAACTTCAACAAGGCGCTTGCCGACAAGGGTGTCACGCCCCGCGCCGGCTGGATGGCCATCAACTTCTTCTTCAACACGGCGATCGACGCGCATGGCGTGATGGTGTCGGACGAACCCTGGTCGCGGCCGGGCGACTATGTTTTGATGCGCGCCCTGACCGATATCGTCTGCGTGTCCTCGGCTTGCCCGGACGACACCACGCCCGCCAATGGCTGGGACCTCACCGACATCCATGTGCGGACCTATTCCGGCCAGCACAAATTCTCGCGAGCGATCGCCAGACGCATGAAGCCCGACTCGGAACCGAAAATGACCCGCGAGACAGCCTTTCATTCGAGCTTTGCCAAGCACAC
Organism: Mesorhizobium sp. M2A.F.Ca.ET.046.03.2.1; assembly: GCF_003952425.1. Taxonomy (NCBI): domain Bacteria; kingdom Pseudomonadati; phylum Pseudomonadota; class Alphaproteobacteria; order Hyphomicrobiales; family Phyllobacteriaceae; genus Mesorhizobium; species Mesorhizobium sp. M2A.F.Ca.ET.046.03.2.1. Next base: position 830,842 of record NZ_CP034449.1, read on the forward strand.
GCGCGATTTCGTCGAATACAGGGGCTATTGGCTGGCCAATTCCTTCGCCAAGGAAGGTCCCATCGCCGAATACTGGGCCTGCCGGCAGGACGCCGTGATCATGGACCTGTCGCCGCTGCGCAAGTTCGAGGTCACCGGACCGGACGCCGAGGCGCTGCTGCAATACACGCTGACACGCGACGTCAAGAAGCTCGGCGTCGGCCAGGTCGTCTATACGGCGATGTGCTACGAGCATGGCGGCATGATCGACGACGGAACGCTGCTCAGGCTCGGCAAGGACAATTTCCGCTGGGTCGGCGGCGACGATTTCTCAGGCGAATGGCTGCGCGAGACCGCCAAGAAACTCGGCTTGAACGTGCTGGTGCGCTCTTCCACCGACCAGATGCACAACATCGCCGTGCAGGGACCGAAGAGCCGCGACATCTTGAAGGAGGTCGTCTGGACCTCGCCGGTACAGCCCTCGATCGGCGAGCTCGAATGGTTCCGCTTCGCCGTCGCCCGCATCGGCGGCGGCAACGGCGTGCCGGTGGTGGTCTCGCGCACCGGCTATACGGGCGAGCTGGGCTATGAAATCTGGTGCCATCCGCGCGACGCCGAAAAAGTGTTCGACGCCGTCTGGGAAGCCGGCCAGCCGCACGGGCTGAAGCCGATGGGCCTGCAGGCGCTCGACATGGTGCGCATCGAGGCCGGACTGATCTTCGCCGGCTACGAATTCTCCGACCAGACCGATCCGTTCGAGGCCGGCATCGGCTTCACCGTGCCGCTGAAGACCAAGGCCGACGACTTCATCGGCCGCGACGCGCTGATCCGGCGCAAGGAGCATCCGCAGCACAGGCTCGTCGGCCTCGACATCGACGCCAACATCCCGGTTGGCCATGGCGACTGCGTCCATGTCGGCCGCGCCCAGATCGGCGTGGTTACCTCCGGCATGCGCTCGCCGGTGCTCGGCAAGACAATCGCGCTGGCACGGCTCGACGTCACCCATGCCGAGATCGGCACGGAGGTCGAGATCGGCAAGCTCGACGGCCACGCCAAGCGGCTGCCGGCGCGCGTCGTGGCCTTCGCGCATTACGATCCGCAGAAGACCAAGCCGAGATCCTGATAGCGGCAGCCCTTGCCTTCTCCCCTTGTGGGGTGAGCAGCCGGTTCCCCGAAGGCGAGTTCATCGTGCCACTGGCACGATGAAATGCCAGCGAACGCCAGGACGCTGCGAAGCAGCGGGGACCGGGAGGTGGATCGGCCCCCGGCCCTTCGCAGACTCAGGGCGTTCGAAGCTCGAAAAGCCAAGCAATTGGCTTTTCGTTCGCTGCGCGACCGCTTCTCACCCCACAAGGGGAGGAGGAAAGAGCCGATGTTTCGCAAGCGTGATGTGCATGACATCCACAAAACGCTTGACGCGAAAGCGCGCCGGATCAATCTTCACTCTAAAGAAAAAAATACGACTGAGTGGAAACACGACGGTTGGGCCATAGTGGCCGGGGAGCAAGCTTCGCGAGAGCCGAAGCGTCGCCGGCGGGGAACAGAAAAAAGGGGAAGACACAAGATATGAGCACGATAAGCACGGCCCTGGAGCAGCCTGCCGAAAGCAAGCTGCTCAGGCATATCGACTGGCGTGGCGCCTTCTGGGTGGCGAGCGGCGTTCCGGCGCTGGTCCTGTTCTCGATCGGCGGCATTGCCGGCACGACTGGAACCCTGGCCTTCCTGATCTGGACGGTGTCCATGATCATGGGTTTCCTGCAATCCTTCACCTATGCGGAGATTGCCGGCCTGTTCCCGAACAAGTCGGGCGGCGCCTCGATCTACGGCGCTACCGCCTGGCTGCGCTATTCGAAATTCATCGCGCCGCTGTCGGTGTGGTGCAACTGGTTCGCCTGGTCGCCGGTGCTGTCGCTCGGCTGCTCCATCGCCGCCGCCTATATCCTCAACGCCCTGGCGCCGATCCCGGTCTTCTCCGAGACCTCGCCGGAGGTCGTCGCCTATATCGCCGCGCATGCGGGGACGGCCCCTGCCGACGCCATCGCGGCGGTGACGGCCGCCGCGACGCCGGCGATCCGCACCTGGACGCTGTGGGGCCATACGCTGGGACCCGTCTCCTTCACGCTCAACGCCACCTTCTTCATAGGCACGGTGCTGATGCTGGTCATCTTCGCCATCCAGCATCGCGGCATCCTCGGCACGGCCAATGTGCAGAAATATATCGGCCTGCTGGTCATCATCCCGATGCTGATCGTCGGCGTGGTGCCGATCATCACCGGCCAGATCGACTACGCCAACTTCTCGCCGCTGGTGCCGCTGGCGGCGGCCTATGCGCCCGACCCCGGGTCGTGGAACATCGCCGGCTGGACACTCGTGCTGGGCGGCATGTTCATCGCCGCATGGTCGACCTACGGCTTCGAGACCGCGGTCTGCTACACGTCGGAGTTCAAGAACCCCGGCACCGACACGTTCAAGGCGATCTTCTATTCCGGCCTGCTCTGCATGCTGTTGTTCATCCTGGTGCCCTTCACCTTCCAGGGCGTTCTGGGCCTGAACGGCATGCTGGCGACGCCGATCGTCGACGGCTCGGGCGTCGCCGACGCGCTGGCCGGCATGGTCGGCGGCGGCAAGCTGATCCACAGCCTGCTGGTCATGCTGATGATCCTGGCGCTGGTGCTCTGCATCATGACGGCGATGGCTGGCTCCTCGCGCACGCTCTACCAGGGCTCGGTCGACGGTTGGCTGCCGCGCTATCTCAGCCATGTCAACGAGCACGGCGCGCCGACGCGGGCGATGTGGACCGACCTGATCTTCAACCTGATCGTGCTGGCCATCGCCTCGGCCGATGCGACGAGCTTCTTCTTCATCCTCGCCGTGTCGAACTGCGGCTATATCATCTTCAACTTCCTCAACCTCAATGCCGGCTGGATCCACCGCATCGACAACGGCCACATCACGCGGCCGTGGCGGGCGCCGACCTGGCTGCTCGGCATCGGCGCCATCTTCGCCTATGTCAACGCGATCTTCATGGGCGCCGGCGCCAAGGTCTGGAACCCGATGGCGCTGTGGGCCGGCCTGATCACGGCTGCCTTGATCATCCCGGTGTTCTGCTTCCGCCATTACATCCAGGATGGCGGCAAATTCCCCGACCATATGATGGCCGACCTCGGCATGGCGGGGGCCGACCTCTCGGTCAAGAAGGCGGGCATGCTGCCCTATCTGACGCTCGCCGCCGGCGTGATCGTGATGCTGATCGCCAACTGGGTGTTCGTCATCTGACGTGGCAACCCGAACGAAACGGGCGCGCCTCGGCGCGCCCGTTTTCTTTTGCGAGTTGGTCGAAGCAGAGATCAGCCGGCCTTACGGACGGCCTCCTCTTCAAAGAACCGGTTCGGCGGCCGCTTCAGGCCGAGATTCTCGCGCAGCGTCGATCCTTCATAGTCGCGCCTGAAGATCCCGCGACGTTGCAGCTCGGGCACCACCTTCTCGGCGAAGTCGTCGAGCCCGGCGGGCAGATAGGGGAACATGACATTGAAGCCATCGGAACCGTCGGTGAGCAGCCATTCCTCCATCTCGTCGGCGATGGTTTTCGGGGTACCAACGAAAGCCAGTCCGGAATAGCCGCCGAGCCGCTGCGCTAGCTGGCGAACGGTCAGGTTTTCACTGCGCGCCAGTTCAATGACGCGTTCGCGGCTGCTCTTCGAGGCATTGGTCTCCGGAATGTCTGGCAACGGTCCGTCCGGATCGAAACCGGACGCGTCGTGGCCGAGCGCGATCGACAGCGAGGCGATGCCGCTCTCGTAATAGACGAGGCTGTCGAGCTTCGCGCGCTTGGCCCGCGCCTCCTCGACACTGTCGCCGACGATGACGAAGGCGCCGGGCAGGATCTTGATGTCGTCGCGCGCGCGGCCAAGTTTTTCCGCTCGGCCTTTCACGTCGGCAAGGAAGCGCTGGCCGGATGCCAGGTCGGGCGGCGCAGCGAAGATCACCTCCGCCGTCTCGGCGGCCAGTTGGCGTCCGACGTCAGACGCGCCGGCCTGGACGATGACCGGCCAGCCCTGCACCGGCCTGGCGATGTTGAGTGGCCCTCGCACCGACAGATGCTCGCCCTTGTGGTCGAGCACATGGAGTTTCGCCGGATCGAAATAGAGCCCGCTCTCCGCATCGCGGATGAAGGCGTCGTCGGCAAAACTGTCCCACAACCCGGTAACGACATCGTAGAACTCGCGCGCCCGGTGGTAGCGCTCGTCATGCTCGACATGCTCGTCGAGGCCGAAATTCAGCGCCGCGTCGGGATTGGACGTGGTGACGATGTTCCAGCCGGCGCGTCCGCCGCTGATATGGTCGAGCGAGGCGAAGCGGCGGGCGATGTGATAGGGCGCGTCGAAGGTGGTCGAAGCGGTGGCGACCAGGCCGATGTGGTCGGTGACGGCGGCAAGCGCCGAGAGCAGCGTGAACGGCTCGAAGGACGTTACCGTGTGGCTGCGCCGCAGCGCCTCGATCGGCATGTTGAGCACCGCCAGATGATCGGCCATGAAGAAGGCGTCGAACTTGGCCGCCTCGAGCGTCTGCGCGAAACGCTTGAGATGCGCGAAGTTGAAGTTGGCGTCGGGATAAGCGCCCGGGTAACGCCAGGCGCCGGTGTGAAGACTGACGGGGCGCATGAAGGCGCCGAGCCGCAATTGCCGTTTTTCTGACATGAGGAATGATCCAGCGATGACGAGCGTTGCCGCTCCGATATTAGCGCAGGATCGGCCTGCATCGCGCCGCTGAAAAGGAATTCTGTTTTGCCGAAGCCCTGCCGCGGAGCATTTTCGCCCGGCTGGCCTTTATGCGGATCATCCGCCACCGGCTTTCGCCGATGGCGGATGATCCAAGGTTGCCACCTTATCGTTGGAGCATGATCTCTTTTGAACCGAAGGTCAGCGCAGCAAAAACCGCTATGCACTTTTAGGGATCATGCTTTATTCCGCGGCCAGTGCCAGCTGCGGCCGTTCGATGCCTTCGATCTTCTCCGGCTCCGGCGCCTGCTCGTCGGTCTTGGCCTTCTTCGGCGCACGGCCGAAGAACAGCGCGTAGCCGGCCGGCAGCACCAGAATGGTGAGCACGGTCGCGACCAGGATGCCGCCCATCATGGCGTAGGCGAGCGGTCCCCAGAAGACGGCGCGCGAGATCGGGATCAGCGCCAGCACGGCGGTCAGCGCCGTCAGCATGATCGGCCGGAAGCGGCGCACCGCCGCACCCACGATCGCTTCCGATTGGTCCATGCCTGCCGCGATGTCCTGATCGATCTGGTCGACCAGGATGATCGAGTTGCGCATGATGATGCCGAGCAGCGCGATGACGCCGAGGATGGCGACGAAGCCGAAGGGCGCGCCGCTGATCAGCAGCGCCGCGGCGGCGCCGATGATGCCGAGCGGACCTGTGGCGAGCACCAGCATCGACTTGCCGAAATGCTGCAGCTGGACCATCAGCAGCACGACGATGATGGCCAGCATGATCGGCGCCTTGGCGGCGATCGAAGCCTGGCTCTCGGCCGAATCCTCGGCGCCGCCCTGGATCTCGATCTTGTAGCCGGGCGCTAGGCCGGCGCGCAGGTCCTTCATGTCGTTGTACATCTTGGTGACGACGTCGTTCGACTGCACGCCGTCCGGCAACGTGGCGCGCACGCTGATCGTCGGCAGGCGGTCGCGTCGCCATTCGACGCCCTGCTCCATGACCGGCACGACCTTGGCCACCTGCGAGAGCGGCACCGAGCCGCCGAAGTCGGTTGGGATGTAGACGGAGTCGACCGAAGACAGGAGATGGCGGGTCGCCTCCGGCTCGCGGGCGACGATCGACACCGTCTCCTCGCCGTCGCGGAAGTCGTCGAGCGCCGCGCCGGACATGGTGGCCTGCAGCACCTGGCGGATGCGCTGCGAGGTTACGCCAAGGGCGCGAGCACGATCCTGGTCGATCACCAGCTTCATTGCCGGCACCGTTTCCAGCCAATCGTCATGGATGGCGCCGAGCAGCGGGTTGGCCTGGAACTTCGCCTTCACCTCGTCGGCGATGCGGCGCACCTCCTTGCGGTCCGGACCCATGATGCGCATCTGCACGGGCCAGCCCGTCGGCGGTCCAAGGAACAGGCGGTCGACCTTGCCGCGGATCGAGGGGAAGTCCTTGGCGAGGATGCCGCGCATCTTGACGATCAGCCGCTCGCGCGCCGGCTCGTCCTTGGCCATCACCAGGAGCTGGGCGAAGTTGGGATTCCTGAGCTGCTGGTCGAGGGGCAGGAAGAAGCGCGGGGCACCTTCGCCGATATAGGTGGCGATGAAGCGCTTGTCGGGATCGTCCATCATTTTCGCTTCCAGCGCCTTGGCCTGGTTCTCGACCTCCTTGATCGAGGTGCCTTCCGGCAGCCAGAGATCGACGAGGATTTCCGGACGCGAGGATTGCGGGAAGAAATTCTGCGGGATGAACTGGAAGGCCCACAGGCTGGTGGCGAAGGTGACCAGGGTCATCACCAGAACGATGATGCGGTGGCGCACGGCCCAGGCGACCGTCGCGCGCAGGCGGCGGTAGAAGCCAGTGTCGAAGACATCGTGGTGGGTGCCGGCATGCTTGCGCTGCTTGAGGATCATGTAGCCCAGCCACGGCGTGAAATAGACCGCGACGAACCACGACACGATCAGCGCGATGCCGACGACATAGAACAGCGTGCGCACATATTCGCCGGCAGTGGATGCCGCGAAGCCGACCGGGATGAAGCCCGCCGTGGTGATCAGCGTTCCAGTGAGCATCGGGAAGGCGGTCGATGTATAGGCGAAGCTCGCCGCCTCGATCTTGACCAGCCCTTCCTCGAGCTTTCGTTCCATCATCTCGACGACGATCATGGCGTCGTCAACCAGGAGACCGAGCGCGATGATCAAAGCGCCGAGCGAGATGCGCTGCAGGTCGATGCCGATCTCGTACATGATGGCGAAGGTGGCGGCCAGAACCAGCGGGATGGCGATGGCGATCACCAGGCCCGAGCGCCAGCCGATCGACAGCAGCGACACGGCGAGCACGATGAGCAGCGCTTCGCCGAGCGCTTCCATGAATTCGCTCACCGCGTCCTTGACCACCTCCGGCTGATCCGAGATCTGGTCGACCGAAACGCCGTAGGGCAGCCCGGCCTCGAAGCGCTGGTAGGTCGCCTCGACATCCTTGCCGACGTCCCTGACGTTGAAACCCTTGGCCATGACGACGCCGACCTGGACGCTCTCATGGCCGTTGAAACGGTATTTGCGCTCATAAGGGTCTTCGAGACCGGACGAGACGGTGGCGATATCGCCGAGACGCGTCACCTGATTGCCGGAGCGCAGCCTGAGCTCGCGGATATCCGCGGCCTTGGTGACGTCGCCCTCGACCGAGATGCGCACCGAGCGCAGGCCGGTGTCGACCGAGCCCGCCGGATCGACAGCGTTCTGCCCCTTCACGGCGTTCTGCAAGTCGACGATGGTCAGGCCGCGCTCGGCCAGCGCCTTGGACGAGACGTCGATATAGATCTTCTCCGGCTGGTCGCCGATGATGACGGCCTTCTCGACGCCGGGCGTCGTCAACAGCATATCGCGCGCCTGGATGGCGAACTTCTTCAGCTCCGGATAGGTGAAGCCGTCGCCGCTGATCGAATGCAAGGTGATGAAGGTGTCGCCGAACTCGTCGTTGAAATACGGACCGAGCAGGCCTTGCGGCAACTCATTGGAAATGTCGCCGACCTTCTTGCGCACCTGATAGAAGGCGTCCTTCACCTCCTCGGCATTGGTGTCGCCTTTCACCTGCAGCATGATGATGGTGCTGCCGGCACGCGTGTAGGAGCGCACGAAATCGAGATGCGGCGTTTCCTGCAGCTTGCGCTCGATCTTGTTGACGACCTGGTCCTCCATGTCCTGGATCGAGGCGCCGGGCCAGATCGCCTGCACCACCATGATGCGGAAGGTGAAGTCCGGGTCTTCCTTCTGGCCCATGCGCATCAGGCCCATCGCGCCGGCCAGGATGATCAACCCGAACAGGAAGCGCGCGATGCTCGGATGTCCGATCGCCCAGCGCGAGAGATTGAAGGGGCGCTTTTCAGTGCTGCTGTCGGTCGTGGTGGTCATGGCGCAAGTCCAGTCCAATTGGCCGGCAATGCATAGCTGGCATTGCCCGTGAATTCTCGGTCGGGTTTCCGGGCGGCGAGACCCTCAAGCGGAGAGAGACTCGCAAATCGCGCTGGACGCGGCACTGCCGCGGGGGGAGCCAACATGCCGGCATCCCGCGATCGGGTGTTCGCCGCCCGGAACCCATGCCCTTCCCCGGCTCGTGGCTCGAAGCAGCGAGAGCGGGAAAGGCGTCTGTTACGCCTGGCTAGTGCAGGCTGCCGGTGGTTGCGACATCCTCTGCCGCCGAGGCGGATTGCTGGGCGTCGCCGGAAAGCTTGACCTTCAGGTTTTCGGTCATGAACTGGGTGCCTGCCGCGACCACGACATCGCCCTGTTTCAGGCCGTCGGCCACGGTGACGCCGTCGGCGGTGAAGTTGGCGACCTTGATCGGGCGCGGATGCACGGTGTCGGAGGCGCGGTCCACTGTCCAGACGATCTGCTTGCCGTCCTTTTCGGTCATCGCGGTGAGCGGGATCGAGACGAGCTCAGCCTTGCTGCCGACGATCGCCTGGACATTGGCGGTCATGCCGAGTAGCACGCGCGGATCGTTGGGCAGCGACACCCGGACGGCGAAGGTGCGCGACTGCGGATCGGCGCTGCCGGCGACCTCGCGGACCTTGCCGTCAAGGGTGAGCCCTTCGTCAGACCAGAAGCTCGCCTTGACCTCCTTGCCGGGCTTGAAGCCCGCGATATCCATCTCCGGCACCGCGATCGAAACTTCCTTCTCGCCGTCAACCGCGACGGTCATCACCGGCGTGCCGGCGGCGACCACCTGGCCGACATCGGCGGAGATGGCGGTGACGATGCCGTTCTTGCTGGCTTTCAGATCGGCGTATTGAACCTGGTTCTGCGCCTGGGCCAGCGTCGAACGAGCGGCGTCGCGGTTCGCCACGGCCTGGTCGTAGGTCAGCCGCACCTGGTCGAGCTGCGACTTCGGCGCGAAATTCTTGGCATAGAGTTGCTCGGCGCGCTTCCTGGCAAGGTCGACGGTCTCGACCTGGCGCTCGGCCGCGTCGAGGCTGGCCGCGGCGCTCTTCACCGACAATTCGTAATCGGCCGGATCGATGCGGGCGAGGACGTCGCCCTCATCCACGTGCTGACCGATGTCGACCAGGCGCTCGGTGACCTTGCCGGCGATGCGGAAGCCGAGATTCATCTCGGTGCGGGCGCGCACCGAACCGGAATAGTCAAGCTGACGGGTGGTCTGCGCCTCGCCGATCTCGACCACCTTGACCGGCCGGACGACCTCCTGGACGACCTCGGCCTTCTCCTGGCTGCAGCCGGCAAGGCCAAGCACTGCTGCGATAACGGCGGCGGTTGGGAGGCCGGCGGCCGGCAGCTTGCGGAGGATGGAATTGGACAAAGACACCTTAGCACTCCCGAACTGGAGATGATCGTCGACCGCACCCGGCGGGCGGCTTCTATTTCAAGGCTCTGATGGCGTAGTCGATAAGTTCGTCGGGCATCGCCCGGTTGGTCTTTGCAAGGCACTGCGCCACCATCTGCGGATGGCATAGAATGATGGTCGCGGCGCCGAAGCAGCGCGAGGCCGTCTCGGGATCCTGTTCCCTGAACTCGCCGGCCTCGATGCCCTCGCGGATCACTTCGGCGAAGAGGTCGTGGATGCTGTTGACATGCTTGTCGATGACGCCCCAGTCGCGTTCCAGCGCGACGATGACCATCTCATGCACCTTCTCCTGGTCGAGCATGACCTCCAGCGTCATCTTGTACTGGGCATGGATGTAGCGCCGCAGCCGTTCCTCGGCGCTGATCGGCAGGTGCATAATCTCATAGGCCATCTTGTAGCTGGCGCCGAGCATGCGGCCGCAGACGGCCTGGTGGATTTCGACCTTGGAGGCAAAGAAACGATAGATGTTGGCCGGCGACATGCCGAGCTCGCGGGCGATGTCGGCGACGTTGGTCTTGCCGTAGCCATAGTGACGGAACAGCCGCTCGGCGCAGTCGAGAATGCGGGTCACATTCTCCTGTCTGGTGGGGTCTGCCACGATGTTGGCGGCTTCGGACATGGCGCTTTCGGTTTGACGAGTGACGAATTTCAATTTTCGTCAGTCGTAAAACGAAAGCAGCGAGGAGTCAACGCAAAATCGACGTACGCGTATAACTGGTGACAGATGGTGACAGTTGCGAGGGCCGGGGTTTACGATTAGCCATTTGCCCCGGCGGCGTCGTCATCCACGGGCGGAGCAAGGAGCGAAGCGACGCGCGCAGACCCGAGGATCCATTCCGTGACGTAGGCCGAAGAACGAAGGCGGATCAAGGTTACGACGATATCGTCGCTGACGGCTACTCTCAACCGCCGGAGCGCGGCCGCATGGTCACGGCATAGATCCTAGGGTTTCCGCGACGTCGCTTCGCTCCTTGCTCCGCCCGTGGATGACGAAGTCGCGGTTGCTAGCGCAAGCTGTCGACGTCGCGGTCATGGCGGGAGGAGCGTACTACGCCCCCTTCGCCATTTCCCTTAGCCGGAACTTCTGGATCTTCCCCGTGGACGTCTTCGGGATTTCCGCGAACACCACCGCCTTCGGCACCTTGAAGCGGGCCAGCAGCCCCCGGCAATGCTCGATGATCTCGGCTTCGGTCGCGGTCTTGCCGGGCTTCAGCTCGACATAGGCGACCGGCACCTCGCCCCATTTCTCATCCGCGCGGGCCACCACACCGCAGGAGGCGACCGACGGATGCTTGTAGAGCGCGTCCTCGACCTCGATGGAGGAGATGTTCTCACCGCCCGAGATGATGATGTCCTTGGAGCGGTCCTTGAGCTGGATATAGCCGTCGGGGTGCATGACGCCGAGGTCGCCGGAATGGAACCAGCCGCCGGCGAAGGCCTCGTCGGTCGCCTTCCGGTTCTTCAGATAGCCCTTCATGACGATATTGCCGCGGAACATGACCTCGCCAATGGTCTCGCCGTCGGCCGGCGTCTCCGCCATCGTCTCGGGGTCCATGATCGTCAGCCCTTCCAGCGCGGCATAGCGCACGCCCTGGCGCGCTTTCTTCGCCGTCCTCGGCCCCTTCTCCAGCGCGTCCCACTCATTGTGCCATTCGTTGACGACGGCCGGACCGTAGGTCTCGGTCAGGCCGTAGAGATGGGTGACGGCAAAGCCGGCGTCGGCCATACCGGCAAGCACAGCTTCCGGCGGCGGCGCGGCGGCGGTGTTGAAGGTGACGGTCTGCGGGAACTGGCGCTTGTCCTCGTCCTTCGCGTTGATCAGCACCGACATGACGATCGGCGCGCCGCACAGATGGGTGACGCCGTGATCGGCGATCGCGTCATATATCGGCTTCGCCCGCACCCAGCGCAGGCAGACATGGGTGCCGGCCTGGACGGCAAGCGTCCAGGGAAAGCACCAGCCGTTGCAATGGAACATCGGCAGCGTCCACAGATAGACCGCGTGCCTGGCCATGCCGGCATGGATGGTGTTGGTGTAGGCCATCAGGGCGGCACCACGATGATGGTAGACGACGCCCTTCGGGTTGCCGGTGGTGCCGGACGTGTAGTTGAGCGAGATGGCTTCCCATTCGTCGTCCGGCATCGACCATGCGAACGCCTCGTCGCCCGCGGCGACGAAGTCCTCATAATCGAGCACGCCGATCCGCTCGCCCTTCGGGTAGGGAGCGTCGGCGGCATAATCGGGATCATCATAGTCGATGATCAACGGCTTGGCCTTGGCCAACACCAAGGCCTCCTTGACCACGCCCGAGAATTCGCGGTCGACGATCAGCACCTTCGAGTCGGCATGATCGAGCTGAAAGGCGAGGATGGCGGCGTCGAGGCGGGTATTCAGGGAATGCAACACCGCCTTCACCATCGGCACGCCGAAATGCGCTTCCAGCATCGGCGGCGTGTTGGAGAGCATCACCGTCACCGTGTCGCCCTTGCCGATGCCGTGCCGCGCAAGCGCCGATGCAAGCTTCAGCGAGCGGCGCCAGAACTCGCGATAGGTGATGCGCTGGCTGCCATGGATGATAGCGACATGGTCGGGATAGGTCTTGGCAGTGCGTTCAAGGTAAGTGAGCGGCGTCAGCGGCTGGTAATTGGCGGCGTTCCTGTCGAGATCCTGTTCGTAGGGATTGGCCATCCCGTTCTCCCCAAGTTCTTTTCGAACCTTCTAACCTCAGGCCCGCTGTCACGCTATCCCTCCGAATAGCTGAAAATGCTATGATCCGGTCGCTTGACAGAACGGCGATCCACGCTGAGCCCTGCCGACAGGTAAACGCCTCCGCTCACTCAGGTTTGACTTTTGTCGAGAGCCGTGACTAATGTCAGCCAGGGAGGCGGCATGGCGATCAGACCGGCAGAACAGCTCATCCACAAGGCCGCCTGGCTTTACTATGCGCATGGCCTTCGCCAGGACGAAGTGGCGAGCCAGCTCAACATTTCGCGGGCCTCGGTCGCCATGTATCTGCGCAAGGCGCGCGAGACCGGCATCGTCAACATCTCGACCTCGACGCAGCTCTTCACCGACGATGTTATGGCACGCAAGGTTGAAGACGCCTTCGAGCTCGACGCCGTCTGGATCGCGCCGGAAAATGCCTATCTCGCCGATCCCTCAACCGACATCGCGGTGCTCGCGGCCAGCGTCTTTCTCGAGCTGGTGAAGAAGGGCGACCGGATCGGCGTCGCCTGGGGCCGCACCGTTTACACCATAGCCGACATCATGTCCTTCGCCGACCTGCAGGACGTCACCGTGGTGCAGCTCTGCGGCAATCTCGGCGCGCCCTATTCCTATCGGCCCGACCAGTGCACGATGGAGATCGCGCGACGGCTCAACGCCAAGGGCCTGAACTTCTATGCGCCGCTGGTGCTGTCGACGGAAGAGCTGGCGAAGAGCCTGCGCGCCGAGCCGGTGATCCGCGAGCAGCTCGCCGGCATCGCCGACTGCGATCTGGCGCTCTATTCCGTCGGCGCGGTCGACGCCGACAGCCATCTGGTGAAATGTGGCGCGCTGTCGCCGGCCGAGATGGAGGCGCTGCGCAGCCAGGGTGCGGCCGGCGTCATCGCCGGGCAGATCATCGACGCCAGGGGCGAGGTGCTCGACTGCAGCTACAACCGGCGCGTCATCTCCGCCGCGCTCGCCTCGCTGCGCGCCATCGAGAAGCGGCTGATGGTGGTGCAGGAAGATACGAAGTTCGAGCCGCTGCTTGCGGCCATCGCCGGCGGGCTCTGCACGCATCTGGTGATCGGCGCGCATATGGCCGAGCGCCTGCTCCAATACGCCGAGGCGGCAACCAAGAAGGCCTCTTAGAAACCACCCTCGCCGCTTCTGTCATAAAGGCGTCGCGGCTTTCTGTTCATGAGCAAAAAGACGAGTATCGGACGCAACGACATGAAGAACCTTTGGAACGACGCTGACGCGGAGAAGATGGTTGCAGACTACGCCAGGAAGGGCGTCGGCGGCGACCTTGCGCTGCGCGTCTACACGACCCGCCTGCTCGGCGGAGAGCCGCGGCTGGTGCTGCATGGCGGCGGCAACACGTCCTGCAAGACCAAGGCCACGGATCTCCTCGGCGACGAATGGGATGTGCTCTGCGTCAAGGGCAGCGGCTGGGACATGGCCGTCATCGAGCCGCAAGGCCTGCCGGCGGTGAAGATGGGCGCGCTGCTCAAGGCGCGCGCGCTGGACAAGCTTTCTGACGAGGACATGGTGGCGCTGCAGCGCTCCAATCTGATCAATCCGTCCTCCCCCAACCCGTCGGTCGAAACGCTGCTGCACGCCTTCCTGCCGCACAAATTCGTCGACCACACGCATTCGACCGCGATCCTGGCCATTGTCGACCAGGAGGACAGCAAACCGCTGATCAAGACCGTGTTCGGCGACAGACTAGGTTACGTGCCCTACATCAAGCCGGGCTTCGACCTCGCCAAGGTGGCCGCGGAAGTCTTCGATGCCGACCCGAGTGTCGAAGGCCTGATCCTCGACAAGCACGGCATCTTCACCTTCGGCGACGATGCCAGGCAGGCCTATGACCGCATGATCCATTATGTGAATGTCGCCGAGGAGTATGTCGCCAGGAAAGGCAAGCCGCGGGCGGCCAAGGCGGCGCTGCCCGCAAAGCTCGCCAAGCCGAGCGACATCGCGCCGACATTGCGCGGCGCGGTTGCCGTGGCGCGCGGCGAAGGCCGTTTCGACCGCATGATCAGCGACTTCCGCACCTCGGACGCAATCGTCGATTTCATCAACTCGGCGAAGATCGCCGACTATGCCGCCCGCGGCGTGTCGACGCCCGATCTGTCGATCCGCATCAAGACCGGGCCGATGGCGGTGCCAGCGCCCGACGCCGACAAGCTCGGCGACTACAAGGCCGTGGTGCGCAGCCATGTCGAGGCCTTCGTCAAGGATTACACCGCCTATTTCGAGACCAATGACGCGCTGGACGAGGTCAACCGCACCATGCTCGACCCGATGCCGCGCCTGACGCTGGTGCCGGGTCTCGGCATGTTCGGCCATGGCCGCACGCTGAAGGATGCCAAGATCGCCTCCGATGTCGGCGAGATGTGGATCGAGGCGGTGCGCGGCGCCGAAGCTATCGGCAATTTTCATCCGCTCTCCAAGGCAGACCTCTTCCCGCTCGAATACTGGTCGCTGGAGCAGGCCAAGCTTGCCTCCAACAAGCCGAAGCCGCTGACCGGCCAGGTGGTGCTGATCACCGGCGGCGCCGGCGCCATCGGCGTCGCGACGGCAAAGCTGTTCGCCGCCAACGGCGCCCATGCGGTGATCGTCGATGTCGACGCAGCCAAGGCCGCGAACGCGGCGAAGGCGGCCGGCAACAACTCGATCGGCGTCGGTGCCGACATCACCAAGCCGGCCGAGATGCGCGCTGCCTTCGACAAGGCGATCGCGGTCTATGGCGGCGTCGATATATTGGTCTCGAACGCGGGAGCCGCCTGGGAAGGCCGTATCGGGGAGCTCGACGACGCCACTCTGCGCAAGAGCTTCGAGCTCAACTTCTTCGCCCACCAGTCGGCGGCGCAGAACGCGGTGCGCATCATGCTGGAACAGGGTACTGGCGGCGTGTTGCTCTTCAACACCTCGAAGCAGGCGATCAATCCCGGCCCGAAATTCGGCGCCTACGGCATTCCGAAGGCGGCGACATTGTTCCTGTCCAGGCAATATGCGTTGGATTACGGCGCCTATGGCATCCGCTCCAACGCGGTCAACGCCGACCGCATCCGCTCCGGCCTCCTGACCGACGCCATGATCGCCAGCCGGTCCGGCGCGCGTGGCGTGTCCGAGAAGGAATATATGTCCGGCAATCTGCTCGGGCAGGAAGTGACAGCCGACGACGTGGCGCAGGCCTTCCTGCACCAGGCGCTGGCCGAGCGTACCACCGCCGATGTGACCACCGTCGACGGCGGCAACATCGCGGCGGCGCTGCGGTGATGCTTGTCCTGTAAAGCACAGGGTACCTGCTTGCAGGAATGCTCCTCTGTAGCTACATTGTGCTCCAGAGGAGTCGCACATGGCATCAGATACGGTAGTCCGCGCTCGCATCGATACCGCAACGAAGGATCAGGCTACGGAAGCCTTGGCGGCCATGGGGTTGTCGGTTTCCGACGCCATTCGCCTGCTGTTGGTCCGTGTCGCCGCGGACAAAGAATTTCCCTTTCCGGTGAAAGTCCCGAACACAACCACGCGAAAGGCCATGGCCGAATTGGAGAAGGGCAAGGGCAAGCGGTTCGCTTCGGCCGACGAGCTATTCAACGATCTGGAAATCTGACATGTTGATCCCCGTTCGCTCCGGGCAATTCCGCCGGGATGTGAAGCGTATGGAGAAGCGTGGCAAGGATCTTGGCAAGTTGCGTCAGATTTTAGTTCACCTGATCGGCGAGCATGAACTGCCGCCGATCTACAAAGACCATCCGCTGAAAGGCGACTGGAAGGGCTATCGTGACGCTCACATCGAACCGGATTGGCTTTTGATCTATCGCGTGGCGAATGGAGAGCTGCAGCTTGCACGAACCGGCTCGCATTCGGACCTCTTCAACGAGTAAGGTCGGGACCGGCGGTATTCCAGCAAGCGCTGGCGAGCGACGAACCACCCATGTCCTTGTTTTGATGCTGTTCCGGCGCAAGGCCCTTCGCGCTTCTGCTGAAAAACTGCTGCAACCGGTCAAAGTCCCACTCCAATCGTCCGCTTACTACGGTTGAAGGGGATGCCTGGTGTTTCGCATGCGAGCTCCAACCCTTGATCATTGGTGGAGTTGTCGATGCCCGCAAAAAGACTTCGTATCGGTGTGCTGTTCGGCGGACGCTCCGCCGAGCATGACGTGTCGCTGCTTTCGGCGGCCAACGTCATGGCAGCGCTGGACCCGGCGAAATACGATGCCGTTCCGATCTTCGTCACGCGCGAAGGGCAATGGCTGCTGAGCAGCTTCGAGAACGGCGCGCTGGCGACGCCGTCGGTTGGCACGCAGGTCTGCCTGGCGCCGGGCGGGCATGGACGGATGCTGGCGATACCCGCCAGCGGCGCGCCCCACGACCTGCCCGCCATCGATATCCTGTTTCCGGTGCTGCACGGCCTGCATGGCGAGGACGGCGCGGCGCAGGGACTGGCCGAAGTGGCGCGCGTGCCGCTCGCCGGCTGCGGCATATTGGGGTCGGCCACGGCGCTCGACAAGGACATCGCCAAGCGGCTGCTGAAGGCGGCGGGCGTGCCCGTCGCACGTTCGGTGACCATCGACGAGGGTGCGGCGCCTACGCTTGCCGAACTGGAAGACCGGCTCGGGCTGCCGATCTTCATCAAACCGGCGCGGCAGGGTTCGTCAGTCGGCGTCGCCAAGGTCAATGCCAGCCAGGAATTTGACCGGGCCCTCGCGGAGGCGTTCCAGCACGACAGCAAGCTGCTGGCGGAGGAATTCGTTCGTGGCCGCGAGATCGAATTCAGCGTGCTGGAGAGTCCCGCCGGCGAGCTCTTCGTCTCGCGTCCAGGCGAGATCGTGCCCGCTGAGAGCCACGGCTTCTACAACTACAACGCCAAATATATCGACGAGAACGGCGCTGCGCTCATAGTGCCGGCGGAATTGCCGCCGCAGGTCGAAGAAGCCATGCGCGACATGGCCGCAAAGGCGTTCCGGGCGCTCGGCTGCGACGGCATGGCCCGCGTCGACTTCTTCCTGATGCCGGACATGACTTTCCTGATCAACGAGCTCAACACCATTCCGGGCTTCACCAACATCAGCATGTACGCCAAGGCGATGGCGGCGAGCGGCGTCAGCTATCCGGAGGTCATCGACCGGCTGGTGGCGCATGGGCTGGCGCGCGCCGGCCGCTGAGGTTACGTCGGCCTCACTCCGGCAGGCCGGCCTTGCGGAAACCCTCGACGAAATGCTCAAGCGTCGCGTCGTCACGGAACGGCTCCGTGTCGACCCAGCGCTGCGTCGAGAAATGCGGATTGCCGACGAGGAACAGCGCGACCTCGGTGCGCGCCTCGTCGAGGCGGCCGAGCTGCGCGAGGCTTGCCGCCAGGAAGCGGCGCGAGCTGGTGCGGTAGGTCTCGTCGCGGCGCAGCGTCTCGACGGCGGCTTCATAGTCGCGAGCCGCATACTGTGCCTGGCCGAGCGTCAGATAATACCAACTCGGCGGAAAGGGATTCAGCCGGAACGCCTTGCGGATGTGCTCGAGACTCAAGTCCACCTGGCCGGCCAGCACCTCGATGTCGGACAATGTCGCCCAGATATCCGCCTCGTTCGGATCGAGCTCGATCGCCTTGGCGAACTCAATCTCGGCCTGTTCGAAATCGCGCTCATAGGCAAGCAGGTTCGCCAGCACCCAGCGGCAGCCAGCGTCGTTGGAGTCGATCGCCACCGCCTTGCGCGCCAGCTCAAGAGATGTGCTTCGGGCAGGCTCGAACGGCTCGCCCCAATGCACCCATCCCATCCAGTGGTTCATGGCAAGCCAGCGATAAGCCTCGGCATAGTCCGGATCGAGCGCAATCGCGCGCGTCAGCATCAGATGCGCCTCGCGCGCCATCTGCGGCGACTCGTCGAACATTTTGCGTGCCCGCACGACGAGATCATAGGCCTCGAGGTTCTTCGGCCGATTGCGCTCCGGCGGCGCGCGCAGCCGCCCGAGCAGCGCCTCGACGATCTTGGCGGTAGCCTCATCCTGAACGGCGAAGATGTCTTCCAGGGCGCGATCGAACCGCTCGGCCCACAGATGCTTGCCGCTCAGCGCGTCAATCAGCTGGGCGTTGATGCGCACACGCCCCGCGGCGCGCCTGGCGCTGCCCTCCAGCAGATAGCGCACGCCGAGTTCGCCGGCGATGGCGCGCACGTCCATCGCTTTGCCCTTGTAGGCAAACACCGAATTGCGCGCGATGACGAAGAGGCCCGGAATCCGTGAAAGATCGGTGATCAGGTCTTCGGTCAGGCCGTCGGCGAAAGACTCCTGCTCGGGATCGTTGCTCAGATTGATGAAGGGCAGCACGGCGATCGACGGTTTGTCGGGCAGCGGCAAGGGCTTGCGCGTGGCGTCGGCCTGTTCGACGGTACCGGTGAAGCGATAGCCGACACGCGGCACCGTGGCGATCCACTCGCCACCACCGGCCGCCGGACCGAGCAGCTTGCGCAATTGCGCGATCTGGACGGTGAGATTGCCTTCCTCTACCGCCGTGCCCGGCCAGGCCGCGTCCATCAGCTCGGCCTTGGCCAGGATTTCGCCAGGACGCGCGACGAGCGCTTCCAGCAGCTTCAGCCCGCGATAGCCGGCGGCAACGGGAACATCGCCCCGAAGCAGCGTTCCCGCGCCCGGATCAAGCACGAACGGTCCGAAAGCAAAGCGCGATCCCTGCATGCGGCGATCTATAGAGCAATTCCAGGAAAAGTGTGAGCGGTTAAGTTCGGCGCCTTCGCCGTAACCTTCCGCCCGGAATTGCGTAAAAACAAAGGGATAGACGGGTTCGCCGTTTCCGTGAAACGGCGAACCCGTCTACCCGATTTGGAAGTTTTGAGAACTATTTGGGAGAGCTTAATTACGCCGCTCGCCGCCTGCGGCACAGTGCAATCTCAATCAGGTCGAGGGCTTTCGGAACCCTCATTTCGATGGAGGTTGCCATGAACGACAGCTTTGCGCCTTCAACATGTCTGGCGGCGGCACCAGCAATGCACACGGGCCGGCGACGCTATGGCCTCGCGGCTCTGCGCAGCCTCATCGCGGAGCACCGCAAGCAGGCCTATTTTCGCGCTGAGCTCAAGCGGATGGCGAGGGACAATCCGCATCTGATCGACGATATCGGGCTGACGAAAAAAGAGGTCGAGGCCGAGATCGCCAAACTGCCCTTCTGGCAGCGGTGAGGCCGCAACAGCAGCCCTCACAAAGACAGAGAGCGGCCCGCTGGACCGCTCTCTTCATTTCGTGACTGCCTTACTCTTACTTGGCGTTGGGGTTCGGCATCCAGGCCGGCATCGCGACATCGGCATGGGCGAATTGCGGCAGCTTGGCCGACAGGTCTTCCATGTTCTTGATGTCCTTGTCGATCAGCTCCTTCTGGGTGATCAGCGTCGGCGGCACGATGACGTTGTGGCCGGGATCCTCGCCGGCGAGCAGCTGCGCCAACGCGCGCACCGAGACCTGGCCGACGACGGCCGGGTTGGTGGCGGCGGTGGCGGCCCAGGCGCTGTCGGGCTCGCGCATGGCGGCGATGTCCGAGGTCGAGATGTCGGCCGAGTAGATCTTGATGCCCTTGTTCAGGCCCGCCTCGTCGACGGCGATCTTCACGCCCTTGGCGAACTCGTCATAGGGCGCGAACATCACCTTGATGTCGGGATGCGCCTGCAGCACCGAGCGCGCCTGGTTGGCGACGGAGTTGGCGATCGGGTTGTCGAGCGTGCCGAACTGGGCGACCTCGCTGATGCCCGAATATTTCTTCTTCACATCCACCCAGGTCTCGTTGCGGCGGTCGAGCGGGGCGATGCCGGCGACATAGACATAGCCGGCCTTCCAGCTCTCGCCATTGTCCTTGACCGCCTGTTCGAGCGCCAGCTTGGCGAGATCCTTGTCCGACTGCTCGATCTGCGGGATCTTCGGGTTCTCGACATTGACGTCGAAGGCGACGACCTTGATGCCGGCGTCGACCGCGCGCTGGGCGGCGTCCTTCATCGATTCCGTCAGGCCGTGCTGGATGATGATGCCCTGGACGCCGAGCGCGATCGCCTGGTCGACCATGTCGGCCTGGAGCGCGGCGTCCTGGCGGCTGTCCAGCACGCGCAGGTCGACACCGAGCGCCTTGGCCTGCGCCTCGACGCCCGAGAGATAGGCCTGGAAGAAGTCACCGGTCGAGAGATAACGCACCAGCGCGATCTTGACGCCGGGCTTGTCGAACGGCGCCGGGCGGTCCGCCGCCAACGCCGTGCCCTGCATCAGCAGCGCCGCGCCGGCGAGGCCGAGTGCCGCCTTCCCCAAAAGTCTCCTTGTGATGCTCACTTTTTCCTCCGTTTGTGTTCTCATCAATGTCCCGGTCGCAACTATCTCTTGCCCCTGCCGGAAAGGGCGAAGGTGAAGACAAGGGCGACGACGAGCACCGCGCCCTTGACGAAATCCTGCGTGTAGTAAGGAGCGTTCATCATCGTCAGGCCTTGCAGCAGGACGCCGACGAACACCGCGCCGACGGCGGTGCCGAAGGCGTTGGGCTTGGCGGCGCCGAGCACCGCGTAGCCGATGAGCGCCGCGGCGACTGCGTCGAGCAACAGATTATTACCCGAGGCGATGTCGCCGCGTCCAAGCCGCGCGGCGAGCAAAATCCCGCCGATCGAGGCAAAAACTCCCGAAATGACATAGGCCCAGATTTTGTATGCCTTGACAGGCGCGCCGGCGAGCTCGGCCGCCGTTTCATTGCTGCCGACGGCATACATCATGCGGCCGAAACGGGTGTATTCGAGGAAGAACCAGATCAGCAGCGCGAGCACCACCAGCACCACCACAGAGACCGGGATCAGGTTCGGGATGAAGAAGTCGATGCGGTGGCGGCCGAGCGCCAGGAAGGCTTCGGAGAACTTGCCGTTGGCGACCGAGCCATCGGGCATGGTCATGCCGGTGGCGATCGAGCGTCCTTCGGTCGGGATGCGCTGCAGGCCGAGCAGGAGGAACATCATGCCAAGCGTCGCGAGCAGGTCGGGCACGCGCATATAGACGATCAGCCAGCCATTGATCAGGCCGACGATGACGCCGATGACCAGGCAGGAGATCACCGCGACGATGGCGTTCTGCTCCAGCACGACCATGGCATAGGACGCCGCCATCATGGCGCTTGTGGCGACCGAGCCGATCGACAGGTCGAAACCGCCGACGACCAACGTCGCGGTGACGCCGAGCGCCAGCACGCCGGTAATGGCCACCGACTGGAAGATAAAGACCGCGCTCTGCGGCGAAACGAAACCGTCGGCAGCGATCGCGAAATAGGCGATCAACCCGACCAGCAGGACGATGAAGCCGTAGCGGATGGCATAGTCGCGCAATGTCATCGAACGCTCCCGCGCTGTTGTCCTCTCTGCCAAACTAGAACTCATGCCTGCACTCCAAGTCTCGTCATCCGCACGATCTCACGCAACATCATGCAGCGGTCCGCCGGCCACTTCCGCCAGCAGCCGGTCGAGGTCGATATCGGCGTTCCTGTGCTCGCCGACGATCGTGTGTTCCGACATCACCAGGATGCGGTCGGCGGTTTCCAGCGCCTCGTCGATCTCGGTGACGAAGATCAGCGTCGCGCGGCCGTCGGCGCTGGCCCGAAGCTTCGCGGCGATATCGCGCCGGGCCGAAATGTCGACGCCCTGGAACGGCTCGTCGAGGATGAAGAGGCGCGAGGCCTGCGACATCCAGCGCGCCACCATCACCTTCTGCTGGTTGCCGCCAGAGAGCGACGAAAGCTCGTCCTTCTCGGAACGGCAGACGATGCCGAGCTCGTCGATCTGGCGGCGGGCGGCGACGCGCTCGGCGCGCTTCTTAATGACGCCAAGGCTGGACATGCGCCTGAGGAACGGCAGGCTGATATTGCGCTCGATGTTGAAGCCGCCGACAATGCCGCTCTCGGCGCGATCCTTGGCGACCAGGAAGACACCGGCGGCGATCGCCTCGCGCGCCGAGCCCGGCGCGTAGGGCTTGCCGTCCATATGCATGGCGCCGGCAAGCGCTCTGCGCACGCCAAACAGCGTTTCGGCCAAGGCCGTCTTGCCGACGCCGACGAGGCCGGTGATCGCCACCACCTCGCCGGCGCCGAGCGTCATCGAGATCGGTTTTGCGCCATGCGCGATCCGCAGGCCTTCTGCAGTGAAGACCGCGCTGACGGAACTTCTGGCAACGACCCTGTCGAGACGGATCTTGCGGCCGAGCATGGCGTTGACGGCGCCCTCGTAATCAAGCGGTTTTTGATCGAAGACGCCGGAGACGACACCGTCGCGCATCGACATGATGCGGTCGGCGAGCCGCCTGATATCGGACATGCGGTGCGAGATATAGAGGATGGCAACGCCATGACCGCGCAGCCGGTCGATCAGCGAAAACAACCGGTCGGCCTCGGCGCTCGACAGCGAGGAGGTCGGCTCGTCGAGGATCAGCACCTTGGGCTGGTGCGCCATGGCCCGCGAAATGGCCACCATCTGCCGGTCGGCCAGAGACAGATCGCTGACGCGCGCCTTGAGGTCGATTGCCAGCCCCATGCGGTCGGCGACGGCCTTGGCTTCGGCACGGACATTGGCGGGCTTGAACAGCATCGACGCGCCTTTGCCGCTCAGCCGGTCGAGCGTCAGGTTGGTGGCGACATCGAGGTCGGCGACCACGCCGTCATTGATGTTCTGGTGCACGGTGACGACGCCGGCGCGAATGGCTTCGGCGGGGGTTTGCGGGTCGAATGCGTTGCCGGCCAGCCGCATCGTGCCGGCACCGCGCGCATAGACGCCGCTGATGATCTTGACCAGGGTCGACTTGCCGGCGCCGTTGGCGCCCATCAGCACGGTGACCTCGCCCGCATGCAGTTCGAGCGAGATGCCGCCAAGCACCTCGTTCTGGCCGAAGGATTTCCTCAAGCCCTCCACATGGAACACGGCATCTGCGCCCATTCCTTCCTCCCTGGTTCCTGACGCTATGGGTTCATTCGTCAATTGTCAACACGATTGACATTTGCCAGAGCGCTTCCTAGCTTGGCCCCGCCGCCGTGGCTCCGCTATCGTCGGACACCACGAGCAGGAGGGGAGAGAATGACCGGGAAGTTCGAAGCATTGTCGGTGGAGACGCTGCCGAAGCGCCTTGGCGAGACCGCGGCGCTGACCGAGCGCATCGGCAAGGACGCCAGCCACTGGAAAGTACGCGAGGTCGGTGACGGCAATCTGAACCTCGTCTTCATCGTCGAGGGCGACCAAGGTGCGGCGGTGGTGAAGCAGGCGCTGCCCTATGTGCGGCTGGTCGGCGACAGCTGGCCGTTGCCCTTGAAGCGCTCGTTCTTCGAATATCATGCGCTGACCAGGCAGGAGCGCCGGGCGCCCGGCTCGGTGCCGGCGATCTACCATTTTGACGAGACCCAGGCGCTGATCGTGATGGAATATCTGGCGCCGCCGCACGTCATCCTCAGGCGCGCTCTGATCGACGGCCGCGAACTGCCGAACATCGCGCGTGACATCGGCCTGTTCATGGCCCGCACGCTGTTCCGCGGCTCGGATCTGTCGATGGCCACGAAAGAGCGCAAGGCCGATCTGGCGCTGTTCGCCGACAATGTCGAGCTCTGCGACATCACCGAGAATCTGGTGTTTTCCGATCCCTATTTCGATGCCAAGATGAACCGGCATACGTCGCCGCAGCTCGACGGCCTGGTTGCCGAATTGCGCGCCGACCGCGACCTCAAGGTCGAGGCGCAGCGGCTGAAGCATCTCTTCGCCGCCAATGCCGAAACGCTGCTGCATGGCGACCTGCATTCGGGCTCGATCATGGTGACGGACACAGAGACCCGGATGATCGATCCGGAGTTCGCCTTCTACGGCCCGATCGCCTTCGATGTCGGCATGCTGCTTGCCAATTTCTGGATCGCCTTCTTCTCGCAGCGCGGACACGAGGAAAAAGGCAGCAGGGACTCGATGCGCGCCTATCTGCTCGGCGTCACCGCCGAGACCTGGGCAACCTTCCGCGCCGAGTTCTCGCATCTGTGGCGCAGCGAGCGCACCGGCATGCTCTACCAGAAAAGCCTGTTCGAGGATCAGGGCGACAGGCTGGGCGCCGAGCAGGCGCTCGACCACATGCTGCATTCCATCTGGACCGACCTGCTCGGCTTTGCCGGCATCGAGGTGCACCGGCGCATCCTTGGGCTGGCCCACAATGCCGATTTCGAAACCATTGCCGATCAAGACCTGCGCGCCACATGTGAGGCCAAGGCTTTGCGCTTCGGCCGCCACATTGCCGTCAACCGGCGCCGGATCCACAGCATCGACGAGGTCAACAATCTGGCCGCGCTGATCGAACAGGAGAACAGAATTTGAACGTCGGCGAACGCCACTACCGCACCATCTGGCTCAGCGACGACAAGCGCTCGGTCGAGATCATCGACCAGCGCTGGCTGCCGCATGAATTCCGCATCGAGTCGATCGGAACCGTCGCCGGCATCGCCACTGCCATCCGCGACATGTGGGTGCGCGGCGCGCCGCTGATCGGCGTCACCGCGGCTTACGGCGTCGCCATCCAGATGATGGACGACCCGTCGGACGAAGCGCTCGATACGGTGTGGGAAACGCTCAACAAGACGCGGCCGACGGCGATCAACCTGCGCTGGGCGCTGGACGAGATGCGCCGGCACCTCAAGCACCTCGCGCCAGGGGAGCGTGCCGAAGCGGCCTACAAGCGGGCCGCCGAGATCGCCGACGAGGATGTGGGCTTAAACCGCGCCATTGGCGAGAACGGGCTTGCCATCATCAAGGAGATCGCGGCGAAGAAGAAGCCGGGCGAGACCGTCAACATCCTCACCCACTGCAATGCCGGCTGGCTGGCGACGGTCGACTACGGCACGGCCACCGCGCCGATCTATCTGGCGACCGAGGCCGGCATTCCTGTCCATGTCTATGTCGACGAGACCAGGCCGCGCAACCAAGGCGCCCAGCTGACCGCCTGGGAGATGGCCGGCCACGGCGTGCCGCACACGCTGATCGTCGACAATGCCGGCGGCCATCTGATGCAGCATGGCGACATCGACATGGTGATCGTCGGCACCGACCGCACCACCGCCAATGGCGACGTCTGCAACAAGATCGGCACCTATCTCAAGGCGCTGGCCGCGGCCGACAATGAGGTGCCCTTCTACGTCGCGCTCCCCTCGCCCACCATCGACTGGACGGTGGCCGACGGGCTGAAGGAAATCCCCATCGAGGAACGCTCCGGCGACGAGGTCTCGCTGGTCTGGGGGAAGACGGCTGACGGCAAGGTCGCGCAGGTGCGCGTCTCGCCCGATGCGACGCCGGCGGCAAACCCGGCATTCGACGTGACGCCGGCAAGGTTGGTGACGGGGCTAATCACCGAGCGCGGCGTGGCCAAGGCCTCGCGAGAGGGGCTGAAGGCGATGTTTCCGGAGCGGGGTGATTAGCTGATCTCCCCTCGGCACTTCGTTATTCTCGGGCTTGACCCGAGAATCCATGCCGTTACGTTCGCCAAGGAGTGCAACGGTGCAGAATTCTGGAGCCGTTGCAACGCCTTAGCGTCACGGCATGGATCCTAGGGTCTGCGCGCGTCGCTTCGCTCCTTGCTCCGCCCTAGGATGACGACCGAAATGTCGTGGCCGATTGACAGCGCCACCCTCCTCTCCCATAAAACCCGCGTTAATGTTCTCAGGGCGGGGTGAAAGTCCCCACCGGCGGTAAGGGTCTCGACCCAAGCCCGCGAGCGCCTTCCAGTCCACGCATTAATGCGTGGATTCTTAAGTGCTAGAGCGTCCTTTACGCGTCCAAAAGGACGCGTGGCGCTCTAGTGGAAGGGTCAGCAGATCCGGTGCGATTCCGGAGCCGACGGTTACAGTCCGGATGGAAGAGAACGGCCGCAGGAGACGGTCCGCTCGCGCGGGCCGTGTTTTTGCGTCGTGCGTCCTGATTCTGGTTCGAAACGGAAGGAAGGACCCATGAATCAGCATTTCCCTAAAGACCAAACTACCCTTCGCGTCGCCGTCATTCGGGCGCGCTGGCATGCCGATATCGTCGACCAATGCGCAGCGGCGTTCGAGGCCGAGCTTGCAGCGCTCGGCGGCTTTGCCGTCGAGGTCTTCGACGTGCCCGGAGCCTATGAAATTCCGCTGCACGCCAAGACGCTTGCCGAGACCGGCCGCTATGCCGCGATCCTCGGCGCCGCCTTCGTTGTCAATGGCGGCATCTACCGGCATGACTTCGTGGCGAGCGCCGTCATTGACGGGATGATGAATGTGCAGCTTGCGACCGGCGTGCCGGTGCTGTCGGCGGTGCTGACGCCGCACAACTACCATGACAGCGCCGAGCATTACCGCTTCTTCCACGAGCATTTCACCGTGAAGGGCAAGGAGGCGGCGAAGGCCTGCGTCGAGATCCTCGCCGCGCGTGCCAGAATCGCGGCCTGAACCGCTTCGCGAGCAGCGCATCAGAACTAAACCGATTTGGATTTCAGGACCGCGACCTGAGTGGGTTGCGGTCCGTCGGAAATCCGGCCAGAAGCAGTTGGGCCGGGTTTCGGCCCAACCTGCTAAATCGCGCTTTCAACAGATACGGGAGACTATTCGTTGGCTCGCATCACACTGAGACAATTGCTCGACCATGCCGCCGAACATGGCTATGGCGTGCCTGCCTTCAACATGAACAACATGGAACAAGGCCTCGCCATCATGGAGGCGGCCGAGGAGACCAAGTCGCCAGTCATCCTGCAGGCCAGCCGCGGCGCGCGCGCCTACGCCAATGACGTGGTGCTGGCCAAGCTGATCGACGCGCTGGTCGAGATCCATCCCGATATCCCGGTCTGCATGCATCTCGACCACGGCAACAACGAAGCGACCTGCGTCACCGCGATCCAGTATGGCTTCACCTCGGTGATGATGGACGGCTCGCTTAAGGAGGACGGCAAGTCTCCGGCCGATTACGCTTATAATTCCGGCATCACCCGCCGCGTCGTCGACATGGCTCATTGGGGCGGCGTGTCGGTGGAGGGCGAGATCGGCGTGCTTGGCTCCCTTGAGAGCGGCGGCGGCGAGCAGGAGGACGGCCATGGCGTCGAAGGCGCGATCAGCCACGACCAGCTCTTGACCGACCCGGTGCAGGCCGAGCAGTTCGTGCGGGATACGCATGTCGATGCGCTGGCGGTGGCCATGGGCACCAGCCACGGCGCCTATAAATTCTCGCGCAAGCCGGACGGCGCGGTGCTGGCGATGAATGTGATCGAGGAGATCCATCGCCGCCTGCCCAACATGCATCTGGTCATGCATGGCTCGTCGTCGGTGCCGGAAGAGTTGCAGGAGATCATCAACAAATATGGCGGCCAGATGAAGCCGACCTGGGGCGTGCCGGTGGAGGAGATCCAGCGCGGCATCAAGCATGGCGTGCGCAAGATCAACATCGACACCGACAACCGCATGGCGCTGACCGGCGCGATCCGCAAGGTGCTGACCGAGAACCCGTCGGAGTTCGATCCGCGCAAATATCTGACGCCGGCGATGGCTGCCATGAAGAAGCTCTGCAAGGAGCGCTTCGAGCAGTTCGGCACCGCCGGCAACGCGCCGAAGATCAAGCCGATTCCGCTGGCGGAGATGGCCAAGCACTACAAGTCGGGCAGCCTCGACCCGAAATTCGGCTAAGCAGCATCCGCATAACCTGTCATGATCAGGTCGCGGAAAAGGTCATAGCGAACGCCGCCGAGCGCTATTCGGCGGCGTTCGGCGTCTCCGCGTCGGCACGGACGAGCTTGATGTCCGCGCCCGCCGCCCAGGCGCCGATATCCTCGCGACGCAGCGCCGCCGCCATCATGTCGGGGAAATGGTCGGGCGTACAGGCGAAGACCGGGATGCCGATCGCGGCGACCGACCCGGCCATCGACGGATCGTAGCCGGGACGGCCCTGATTGGTGAGCGCCAAGAGCACGACGACGTTGACGCCCGACCGGACAAGTGCTGCCAGCCTTTGCAGGAGCTCCTTGCCGTTGCCGCCCTCGTAGAGATCGGTGATCAGGACGAAATGCGCCTTGGTCGGCCGTTCGATGCGCTCGGCGCAATAGGCGACCGCCTGGTTGATGTCGGTGCCGCCGCCGAGCTGGACGCCGAACAGCACCTCGACCGGATCGCTGAGTTCTTCGGTCAGATCGACGATCGCCGTGTCGAAGCAGACGAGTTTCGTCCGCACCACCGGCAGCGAGGCCATCACGGCGGCGAAGATCGAGGCATAGATGACCGAGCTTGCCATCGAGCCGGACTGGTCGACGCAGAGCGTCACCTCGTCGAGGTCGACCAATCGGCGCTGACGACGCATGAAGCCGACCAGCTTTTCCGGAACCACGGTCTTATGGTCCGGCTGGTAGTGGCGAAGGTTCGCCGTGATCGTGCGCGGCCAGTCGATATCGCGCTGGCGCGGCCGGTTGGTGCGCCGCGACTTATCGAGCGCGCCGCGGATCGCCTCCGCGGTCTTCTGCTCCAGGCGCTGCATCAGCTTGGCGACGATGTCGGAAATGATCGACCTGGCGATGTCCTTGGTCTTGTCCGGCATCGCCGAGCGCAGCGAGACGAGGTCGGCGACGAGATTGACGTCGGCCTCGATCGCCTTGAGGAACTCGGGCTCCATCAGCATCTGCTTCAGGTTCAGCCGCTCGAAGGCGTCCTTCTGCACGACCTGGACGACCTGCTCGGGGAAGAAGGAGCGGATGTCGCCCATCCATTGCGCGACGCGGGGTGCCGAGCGGCCGAGCCCGCCGCGCCGCTTGCGCGGATCGCCGGCGGTGTCGCCGCTGCCGTCGCCATAAAGCGCATCGAGCGCCGCCGACAGTTTTCGGTCCTCGGCCGACAGCGCCGACGATGTCTCGTCGTCGGCCCCGATCGCCAGCCGCCAGCGACGCTCGCGATTGTCCGTTGCCGCTTCGAGATCCCGCCCGGTCGTTTCGTCAGCCATGATTGGCCTCCCCTGCCAGCAGCTTTGCGAGAAGGCCAAAATGCCTGTTCCATGCCGCGCCACTATCCGGCGCCGGGATCAGCCCGGCCGGCAGGCTCGCTCTCTTGCCAAGCACGGCCTCGATGAGGCGACGACGCTCCATGCTGTCGAGATTGGAGAAGACGCGGCGCAGCAGCGGAAGATGCGCCACGAAAGCCTCCTCGTCGAGCGAGGCCAGCCAGGCATCGACGGCGCCGCGCAGGCCCTCGTCATAGATCAGCCGCTGGCCGGCGCCGCTGAAGAAACCTTCGAAGAAGGCGGCGGCATCAATCACGGGCGTTCCTGGCGACAGGCGCCTTGCCAGGAGATCGGCGGTCTCGTCGGCTGAGAGCCGCCCAGCGTCGTAGAGCAGATGCGCGGCGCAGCCGGCAACCAGCGCCGTGGAGCGTGACGAATCCAGCACGGCCGCCAGCCCGTTGCGCCAGGCTTCGAGGACATGCTCGTCCGGCTCGACCAGCTTGATCGCCTCATCGGCCTTGCGCAGCGCTCGCATCAGCGCGGCCGCGGCCTGCGCGTCGAGATCGCGCGCCGCGTAAGGCAGCGCGATGGAGCCTTCGATGATCAGCCGCTCCAGCAGGCCGGCGAGTCGCTCGCTCTCGGTCTTGCGCGCTTCGCCGTAGCGGATGATGTCGGCAAGCGGCGGCACCGAGGCCAACAACTCCAGGCACTCGCTGCTGTGCGCCGCCTTTTCCTCGAGCGCTGCAAGACCGGCGGCGGACGCCTCGCTCAGGGCGGCGGTGATCGCACTCTGCACCAGCGTAGCCAAAGCATCGAGCGTCGCGGCGGCGCCGATCATCTGGATGAGCCTGCCATTGGCGGCCTTCTCGATGGTCGGGCCGTAGACCAGGTTCTCGACAAGGCGGACGGCATATTCCGGCTGCCAGGCGAGCATCCAACGCTCGCGAAACGTGCCGCGGCTGCGGCCGACATCGGTCAGCCTGCCCCAGTCGACGCCAAGCACGTTCAGCCGGTGCAGCAATGTCGAGCGGAAGAGACCGCTCTCGCTGCGCAGGTCGACGGAAAGTTCCCGCTCCAGTGCCTCTGGCTTCAGCCTTGCAGCCTTCTGGTTGCGCTGCAGATCGTCGATCAGCGGCGCGAGCGGCGTGTCGGGCGGGATCTCGCCGACATCGGCGCCGAGCAGCAGCTCGGCCTCGACCATCTTCCACAGCAGGGCCTCGCCGTTGAAGAGCGCCGAGACCGAGGCATCGCGAAGCTCCTCGAAGCCCGGCTTCGGCCGTTCGCGGATGGCGGCAAGCGCGCGCGCCAGGCGCTCCGCCTCGATCAGCGATGCGGTGGAGATCATGTGGCCCTTCGCCCGCAGCACCGAGGCGATCCGCGCCAACCACAGGACCGAGGCGTCGTCCTGCCCACGTGTCTGCCACAGATGCTTGCACCAGCCCGGCGCTACGACGCCGGCGCCATAACCATAGCCCAGCGCCAGGCGCGGTCCGGTCCACGGCGCATAGGTCATCGTGGTCTTGCGCCGGCCGATGCCCTTGAGCAGCGCCTGGTCGCTCTTCTGCGTATGCCCTGCTTGAAGGGCCGGCACATGCCAGGCGCCGCAAACCACGGCCATGGGGCCGTCGAATTCCTTCCGCGCTGCGGCGATCTCGAGGCGCATATGTGCCTCGCGCATAGCCTCTAACCTGCCGATCGAACCCTCGCCGTCGCGCAGCGTCGTCATCGCGTCGGCGATGGCCGCGAAGATCGGGCCGGGCTCGGGATTCTGCTCGATGATGTCCGACCACCAGCTCTCGCCGTCCTCGTAGCCGGCGGCACGCGCCAGGGTGCCAATCGGATCCTGGACGCGCGTGGGTTCTTCGCCCTGCTCGTCCTTGGCCTCCGCCTCGGCTGCTTCGGTGTCCGCTGCCGCTTCAGCCGCCTTCTCCGCAAGCCGCGCGGCCGACGGCAGGTCGATGAAGCGCAGCGCCGCCTTGTTGGCGACGGCCCAAAGTGCTGCCTGGTATTCCGGCGAGAATTCAGCGAAAGGCCAGAAGCTGGTCGCGGCGGGATCATCCTCCGGATAGCAGAGCAGCGCCACCGGCGGCTTCATGTCGGGGCTGGCGAGCAGCGGCAGCAGCGGCGAGGCATCCACCGGCCCCTCAATCAGCACGGCGACCGGCTGCAATTCCTGCAACGCCTTGACCAAGCTCCCGGCGGAGCCCGGGCCGTGGTGGCGGATGCCGAAATAGCTGATGCCGCCTTGGGTCATGGTTCAGATGGCCGCGTTGAGCGCCGCATAATAGCCGGCATAGTCCGGCCGCTTCTTCAGCACCGTCTCCAGATATTCCTCCAGCACCACCTTGTCCTGCACCGGGTCCTTGACGATGGCGCCGACCAGGCTCGGCGCCAGGCCTTCGGCATGCAGCTTGCCGTCATCGAACCATGCCGCCTGGCTGAGCCCGCTGACCATGGTGGCGATCGCCTCGGCGGTGGAGAGCGAGCCCGACGGCGTCTTCAGCGTCACCTTGCCGTCGGCGGTTGCGCCCGAGCGCAGCTCGCGGAAAATGGTGAGCACTCGCGCAATCTCCTCGCCGACATTCTTCGGCACCGGCAGCTCCAGCCCGCCGGCCATCTCGCCGACGCGACGGGAGACGATCGAGACTTCCTCCGCCATATCGTCCGGCAAAGGCAACACCACGACGTTGAAGCGGCGCTTCAGCGCCGAGGAGAACTCGTTGACGCCTTTGTCGCGGTTGTTGGCGGTGGCGATGATGTTGAAGCCACGCTGGGCATAGATCGAGGTGTTCAGCTCCGGCACCGGCATCATCTTTTCCGACAGCACGGTGATCAGCGTGTCCTGCACGTCGGAGCCCATGCGCGTCAGCTCTTCCAGCCGGCAGAGCTTGCCGTCCTGCATGGCGCGATAGAGCGGCGTCGGCACCAGCGCTTCCTGGCTCGGCCCTTTTGCCAGGAGCTGGGCATAGTTCCAGCCATAGCGGATCTGGTTCTCGTCGGTGCCGGCAGTGCATTGCACGACCAGCGTCGAGTTGCCCATGATGGCGCCGGCGAGATGTTCCGAGACCCAGGATTTTGCCGTTCCGGGAACGCCGAGCAGAAGCAGCGCGCGGTCGGTCGCGAGCGTGGCGACCGCCGTTTCCATCAATTGCCGGCGGCCGACATATTTCGGCGAAATCACCGTGCCGTCGCTCGCCTTGCCGCCCATCAGATAGGTGAGCACGGCTTTCGGCGACAGGCTCCAGCCGGCAGGCTTTTGCCGGTCGTCGCCGCGCGCCAGCGCCTGCAGTTCGGCGGCGTAGACCTGTTCGGCCGGAAGGCGGATGGCTGCGTTCATGCGATCTTCTCCGGGTTGATCATCTGGTTGGATTTCCGCCCAGCGCCGCGTTGAGGCGCAACAGGCTAAGCGATGGGGATGCAGGCGGCAGCCCGGCGGCGACGACCTCGCTGATCAATTTTTCGGCCGTCGCCGGACTGGCCAGAAAGCCTATGGCTTCGAGATACTGCTCGGCGTTTCGTTTCACGACGTCGTTGTCGCCCGAGACGGCGGATCGCAACGCGGAAAGCGTCTTGCCCTTTGCAAGGTCGCCCCACTCCAGCCAGCCTGCCTCAGCGCCTTCGACCATGTTGAGCGCGGCCAGATTTTGCGCGTCGTTCAGGATCTGCCTAATCAGGACACGCTTCCTGCCGCTGTCCAAACGCGCCGTGAGTTGGAGGCCGAGAATCGCCAGCCTGCCGCCGGCTGCGGCAAGCAGATCCGCCAGAGAGGCCACCGCCGCGTCGCCGCCGGACGCCGCGACCATTCGAACCAGAAAGAGATCGGCGCCGTCATCGACACCAAACTGCCATGCGCCGATGAAATCGCTCTCCGTCTTGCCGAAGTGGCCGACGAGATCGCCGAAGTAACAGGTGGCGAACAAGTCGGCGCGACGTGCTTGCTGCGCCTGTGACTTGGGTTTTATCGGCGCGTAGGTGGAGCGGCGGCGGATGAAACCGGATTTGCCTTCCTCGATGAAAGCGGATAGCTCGATCGCCGGATCTTCGGTTTGGCCTTCAGTGATGCTACGTTCTCCCAGTCTTGCCAGGAGTCGGCCGGCCATTTCGCGCACCTTTCCTGAGCGATCGGCGGACAGGCTCTTCAGAAATGGCACATCATCGGCACCAAGGCCGAAGCGCATGAGTTCGATGAGCGCAAGCCTGACCTCGGCGGGCTCGCTCGCTCCCTTGGTCTCGATAAGGGCCCGCGCCAAGGCGGGTGCGGAGCGCCGCAAATCGATCAGTGCGCTACGGCGCGCGGCGGGATAGAAATCATCCCAGGTTTCCGCCGTCAGATGCTCGCGGCGGAGCTGTTTTTCGCCATCCGCGCCCGCCTGCCAGTCGACCCAGGGAGCGTAGACCTCCGGACCATTCTGATCCGACGCAGCCGGCATCCAGTCCATCGGATGGGTGACGAAGCCACGGCTGGCGACGAGCGTGGCCACGCGGGTCTTGAGCCTTGCATCGGCCGCATATTTCAATGCGGCACGCAGCAACGGCCGCAGGCGTTCAGGCAGCATCGGCAAGGCCAGCACCGGCAGCGGCGGGCGCCGCTTCAAGCTCTTCGGCGCCGCGGGGCGGAGCGCGACATCCAGTGCCTGCCCGGCGATGGCCAACAGCCGCCGCTCCTGCTCGTCCGGGCTGAAAGCGGTGGCTACCTCTTTCCACTCGACCGGGGCGAATTCGAACATGGCGCCGCCGGAAATCCAGCCGTCGCGCAACCGCGCCAGCCCTGCTTGGTCGAGTTCGTTCATGACAGATCGAGCCTCCCGATGCTGCTTTGCGAGGCCAGCAGCTCGAGCCTGGCGCCATTCCAGAGCGCCGCCGTCGCCGCGAGATCGATGCCGAGCAAGGTCTGGTGGACGGACCCGGCGACAGGCAAGGCGATGCCGTGCGGATCGTTTGCCGCCTGCCACCAGGCGCCGTCCTTTTCGTCCAACGCGATCGCGCCGGCGGGCAGGATGATGGGGCAGTCCGACAGCCATGGGGCGCCGTCCTGGAAGGCGGCGTAGGCGGCCAGCGGATCGCCGGCTGCATCCGGGACGAATGTCGGCCACGCGCCGGGCGCCACGTCGCCCAGCCGTTCGGCGACCAGCGCCCGCAGCGGATTGCGCGACGGATAGAACACCAGCCTCGCTCTGAAGCGGTCGCCCGCCGCGAAGGCGCCGGAGCGCCGTCCGGCGGAAGCCGGGAAGAAATCGAGCAGCACCGCAAATCGCGGCGTCGTGCTTTTCAGGTCGAGCAGCCAGGTCGCGTGACTGACGAGGCCGTCGCGGCGGGTCTCGATCTTTTCGCCAAGCACCTCCCAGTCGCTCTCGACCTGAACGGCATCGGGGTTGGCGAGGATCTGGTCGCGCGTCTCCGATGCCGAGACCAGGCGTTTCAGCTCGGCATCATCGGGTGCCGCGCGCCAGGCCTTGGCAAGCAGCACCAGCTTGCCCAGCTCGCGGATCGCGGCGTCCGGCCGCTCCTCGCCGCGCAGCGCCATCAGCTTCGCGGGCAATTCGTCAATGCGCCCGGCGAGCGCCGTCGCCTTCAGGTCGACCAGCCGTGCGGCGATGCGGCGGCAGCGCTCGCTCGAGGCATCGACAAAGCCGGCCAGGCCGAGCCGCAACTGGTCGGCGATCCACTGGTCGAGCTCGTCGAGCGCGGCCGAGACCGCGCTGCGCGTGTCCTCCGCCCGCCTACGCTGCGCCGCCTCGCGGCGTTCGGCCGCAGCGGCGTCCTCAACAGGAGGTGCCTCTTCCGGCCGCGATGCTTCGTCTATGCTTTTGCCTTCCGCGCGAGCTGGCGCTTGGGTTGGCGGCTGCCCTGGCTTGCGGCGCCGGCCGAGCCAGTCGTTCACCCAATCGGGCGTCTGGTCGACGCGGGTGAAGCTGTCGGGTGCCGTGGCGCCGATCCAGGCCAGCGCCAGAATGTGCTTGCACGGAAATTTCCGCGACGGGCAGGTGCATTTGTAGCCGTGGTCGGAGGTGTCGAACGCGACCCGGTAGGGGTTGGAGCCCGAGCCCTGGCATTCGCCCCAGATCAGCGGCAGCTGTTCATGCGCTTCAAGCCTGGGCCAGTTCGATCGCTTGGTCAGCTTGGCGGCTGCGCCAAGCGAGGCCTGATCGGGGGCCAAAGCCTCGACTGTTTTCAAATCCAGCTGCAAGCCGCGCGCCTCTCACCACCCCGAAGCATGACTTCGCGACGATTGATAGCCGTTTGCGGCCGGCTGGTGTAGCTCCATTCGCCGGAAAATCGAGAGCTTGTCTAACGTTCCGTTGTTCTCCTGAAGGCCCGGTCGCGCGAAGCTCGCATCCAGCATGTCGTCATTCAACAGTTCGATCCGTGAACGCTGTTCATTTTGCTCTTGAACGTCGTTCAAGATGTGCTATGCTGCGATTATGAACAATGTTCATTGGATTGTATCCGGCCTGAAACAGGCCGTCTCCGATCCGGCCTAATGCTGAAACGAAAGGATCATATCGATGCTCGCAGACAACCAAGCCCGCAAGCAGTCGAGTGGCTGGAAGGCCTGGAAGCCGATCATGGACGACAGATTCCATGCGCCAAGACCAAGAAACAAATGGATCGGATTGAACCGCAGTAACGAAGTTTAACCTCTTCCTGATACAACGAGGCTCAAACCGCGCAAGTGTCCGCTCAGTCCAATCGGATTGCCAGCCAGACTTGCCCAATGGAAATTGCCATGAACACCCATCTGATGATGTCGCGGCGCTTCGCGCCTCTCTTCTGGACGCAATTCCTCTCGGCCTTCAACGACAATTTCCTGAAGAACACGCTGGTGTTCCTCATTCTGTTCACGCTGGCGAAGGATCAGGCCGCGTCCCTGGTGACGCTGGCCGGCGCTGTCTTCATGGCGCCCTTCCTCTTGCTTTCGGCGCTTGGCGGCGAGATCGCAGACCGCTTCGACAAGGCGCTGATCGCGCGGCGGCTGAAATTCACCGAGATCGCCGCGGCCGCCGTCGCCGTCGTCGGCATCGCGCTGTCATCGATCCCGGTGCTGATGACGGCGCTCTTGATGTTCGGCATCATCTCGGCGCTGTTCGGGCCGATCAAATACGGCATCCTGCCGGACCATCTCGAGCGCAAGGAACTGCCAAAGGCCAATGCCTGGATCGAGTCGGCCACTTTCGCCGCGATCCTCGGCGGCACGATTGCCGGCGGCGTCGTTTCAGCCGACGGCATCGGCGTTGCGGTGTTCGGGCCGATCATGATGGCCTTGGCCGCCGGCTGCTGGTTCGTCAGCCGCTACATCCCGTCCACCGGTTCGGCTGCTCCCAACCTCACCATCGACTGGAACATCTTGCGCTCGACCTGGCGGCAGGTCGCCGACCTGCGCACCGATACGCGCATCTGGCGCGCCGGCCTGATGACCTCCTGGTTCTGGCTGGTCGGCGCCATCGTGCTCTCGATCCTGCCGGCGATGATCAAGGATTC
Organism: Mesorhizobium sp. M2A.F.Ca.ET.046.03.2.1; assembly: GCF_003952425.1. Lineage (NCBI taxonomy): Bacteria > Pseudomonadati > Pseudomonadota > Alphaproteobacteria > Hyphomicrobiales > Phyllobacteriaceae > Mesorhizobium > Mesorhizobium sp. M2A.F.Ca.ET.046.03.2.1. Next base: position 867,544 of record NZ_CP034449.1, read on the forward strand.
ACTCGGCGGCAATGAGATCGCCGTCACCGCCTATCTCGCGGTGTTCGCCGTCTCGATTGCCATCGGATCGGCTATCGCAGCCTGGATGTCGCAAGGCCGCATGGTGCTTTTGCCCGCGCCGGTCGGCACCGCGCTGATGGCGCTGTTCGGGCTGCACCTGGCCTGGACCATCGGCAGCATGCAGCCCTCGCCCCAGGCCGAGACGCTTGCCACCTTCTTCGCCGGCCCCAACACCATCCGTGTGGCCATCGACCTCGCCGGCATGGCCATTGCCGCCGCCTTCCTCGTCGTGCCGACCTTCGCCGCCGTGCAGGCCTGGTCGCCGGAGGCGCGCCGCGCCCGAGTCGTTGCCGCGGTCAGCATCGTCAATGCCGGCTTCATGACGGTCGGCGGCATCCTTGTCGCCGCGATCCAGGCGGCAGGCGTCTCGATCGCGGGCATCCTGTTCGGCCTCGTCGTCGCCAACGCGATTGCCGCCTGGCTGATGCTGAAATTCCTGCCGACCAATCCCTTCCGCGATTTCGTCTCGATCCTGTTCCGCGCCTTCCTGCGGCTGGAGGTCGAGGGGCTGGACAATCTCAAGGCGGCCGGCAAGGCGCCGATCCTGGCGCTCAACCATGTCAGCTTCCTCGACGGTCCGCTGGCGCTGACGCTGACCGACGAGGAGCCGGTCTTCGCCATCGACTACACGATCGCCCAGGCCTGGTGGATGAAGCCCTTCATGAAGCTCGCCCGCGCGCTGCCGCTCAATCCGGCGAAGCCGATGTCGACCCGCACGCTGATCAAGATCGTGCAGGGCGGCGATCCGCTGGTCATCTTCCCGGAGGGCCGCATCACCGTCACCGGCGGCCTGATGAAGGTCTATGACGGCGCCGCCATGGTCGCCGACAAGACCGGCTCGATGGTGGTGCCGGTGCGCATCGAGGGCCTGGAGAAGAGCTACTTCTCGCGGCTGACCTCGCAGCATGTGCGGCATCGCCTGTTCCCGAAGGTCAAGGTGACCATCCTGGAGCCGGTGAAGCTCGAAGTCCCCCAGGAGTTGAAGGGGCGCCAGCGCCGGGCCGCGGCTGGCTCCGCGCTCTACCAGGTGATGTCGGACCTCGTCTTCCGCACCCAGAATATCGACAAGACAGTGCTTCAGAAGATCATCGAGACGGCCCATGAGCGCGGCATGAAGGAACTCGCCGTGCAGGATCCGGTCACCGGCTCGCTGAGCTACGGCAAGCTGCTCACCGCCGCCGCGGTGCTCGGCGAGAAGTTCGAGCATCTCTATGCGGGACAAGAGACGCTGGGCATCATGCTGCCCAACGCCAACGGCTCATGCGCGACGCTGCTCGGCGTCATGTCGGCCGGCAAGGTGCCGGCGATGATCAACTTCACCGCGGGTGCGGCCAACATCCTATCGGCCTGCAAGGCGGCCGAGGTGAAGACCGTGCTCACCTCCCGTGCCTTCGTCGAGCAGGCCAAGCTCGGGCCAGTGATAGAGGAGATCGGCCGCTCGGTCGACATCGTCTGGCTCGACGACCTGCGCGCCACGATCGGCCTGAAGGACAAGCTGCTCGGCCTGTTGCGCAAGACGACGCCGCGGGTGGCGCGCAAGGCGGACGATCCGGCCGCGATCCTGTTCACCTCGGGCTCGGAGGGCACGCCAAAGGGCGTGGTGCTGACCCACCGCAACATCCTGGCCAACGCCGCCCAGGCGGCCTCGCGCATCGACTTCCACTCGGGCGACAAAGTGTTCAACGTGCTGCCGATCTTCCATTCCTTCGGCATGACGGCGGGAACGGTGCTGCCCTTGATCTCGGGCGTGCCGGTCTATTTCTACCCCTCGCCGCTGCACTACCGCATCGTGCCGGAACTGATCTACGGGTCGAACGCGACGATCATCTTCGGCACCGATACGTTCCTCGCCGGCTATGCGCGCACCGCGCACCCCTACGATTTCCGCTCGGTGCGCTATTGCTTCGCCGGCGCCGAGCCGGTCAAGGCCGCGACGCGCACCACCTATATGGAGAAGTTCGGCCTGCGCATTCTCGAGGGCTACGGCGTGACGGAAGCAGCCCCGGTGATCGCCATCAACACGCCGATGTACAACAAGTCGGGCAGCGTCGGAAAAATCATGCCCGGCATGGAGTATCGCCTGGACCCGGTGCCCGGCGTCGACGAGGGCGGCCGGCTCTTCGTGCGCGGCCCGAACGTCATGGCCGGCTATCTGCGCGCCGAAAACCCCGGCGTGATCGAGCCGGTGAAGGACGGCTGGCACGACACCGGCGATGTCGTCACCGTCGACGACGCGGGCTTCATCTCGATCCGCGGCCGCGCCAAGCGCTTCGCCAAGATCGGCGGCGAGATGATCTCGCTGGCCGCGGTCGAGGCGCTGGCCGGCGAGCTCTGGAAAGGTTCGCCGGCGGCCGTCGCGACGGTGCCGGACGCGCGCAAGGGCGAGAAGCTCATCCTGATCACGGAAGCTTCCGGCGCGACCCGCGCGGACTTCCTCGCCTTTGCCAAGGCGCACGGCGCCATGGACCTGATGGTGCCGGCCGAGGTGCGCGTCGTGCCGAAAGTGCCGGTGCTCGGTTCCGGCAAGCTCGACTTCGCCGGCGTGACCCGGATGGTGCGCGGCGAGGAAGAGCTGAAGGTCAAGGCTGCTTGACCTCAAGGGCTGGAGCAGGCCGGCGTTCAGGCCGGCCTGCCCGTCATTCACTGACAACCGGCATCTTGGCAGACGAACGTCTACATATTTGCTGCCGTCGGGCGCACGATCACTTCGTTGACGTCGACGCCGTCGGGCTGTTCGAGGGCGAAGCGGATCGCGCGGGCGATGGCGTCCGGCGTCAGTGATTTCTGCCGCCACTCCTTCAAAGCCGCGGCCACCTGGGGATCGCTGATGTCGTCGCCCAGTTCGGTCGCGGTCACGCCGGGCGAGATGATCGTGGCGCGGATATCGTCATGCTCCTGGCGCAGGCCTTCGGTGATCGCCCATACCGCATATTTGGTGCCGCAGTAGACCGCTGCGGTGGGCAGCACGAGATGCGCGCCGACGGACGCCACGTTGACTACGTGCCCGTTCTTCTGCGCGACGAAGCGCGGCAGCACCGACGCGATCCCGTTCAGCACGCCGAAGATGTTGACGTTGATCATGCGCGCCCACTCATCGCGCTTCAGCGCGGCAAGCGGCGACAGCGGCATAACGCCGGCATTGTTGACCAGCGCATCGATCCGTCCAAATTCGGCGTGCGCGGCATCGGCGAACGCATCGAAGCTCTCGGCCTTCGCTACGTCGAGCTCGCGCCAGGCGACGCGTTCACCGATTTCCTCGGCCAGCGCCTTCAGACGCGCGCCGCGTCGGGCGCCGATAAACAGCCTGGCGCCCGCCGAGGCGAGCTCGCGAACCGTGGCTTCGCCGATGCCGCTCGAGGCGCCGGTGATCAATACAACCTTGTCTTTCAGTCCCGTCATGATCGTTTCCTTTTCGCTTGCGGTGACGGGTCGAAAAATGGTGGCGCGAAGGCGGAGAGCGGTAGCGTGATCGTCCAAAGAGTTTGCACGATCCTCCAAATAAGCCGACCAAGCCTTGCAACATTGCGCGCGATGCAGATTTATGCGGCATGAACAAAATTGCCGACCTGGCTCAGCTGATCTCGCGGTTCGCACCGGTTTCCGACATGTCCGGCACCGCTGTGCCCCGGCTGTCGCTCATTCGCGCCGACCATCCCAGCGCGCCGGTGCCGGCCGTCTATGAAGCTTCGCTTTGCATAATCGCCCAAGGGTCGAAGCGCGTCTCGCTGGCCGGCCAGAGCGTGGTCTATGATGCATCGAGCTATCTTCTTGTTTCGGTCGACCTGCCTCTGGTCGGCCATGTTCTCGAGGCCAGTCCGGCCGCGCCATATCTTTGCTGCAAGATCGACTTCGACCCCGCGGCACTTGCCGACCTGCTTGTGACCGAGCAGCGGGTTTCTTCCGAGAAGGACTTGCCCGTGCTTGCCGTCTATCCAAGCGATCCTGACCTGATCGATGCCGCATGCCGATTGGTGAAGCTGCTCGATCGCCCCGAAACCATCGATGTCCTGGCCCCGCTCGTGGAGCGCGAAATCCTCTACCGTCTGCTCACCGGTCCGCACGGCGCAACGCTTCGCCAAATGGGAACCGTCGACAGCCACCTGAACCAGGTGAGCCGCGCCATCGCCACGATACGCACCGGCTTCCACACGCAGTTGCGGATCGACGAGATTGCCGCCGCCTCAGGCATGAGCGCGTCGTCGCTTCACGCCCACTTCAAGGCGATCACACGTATGACCCCGCTCGAGTATCAAAAGCAGCTACGCCTGCAGGAAGCGCGAAGGCTGATGCTGGCCGACGGGGCCAACGCCGGCACCGCCGGTTTCGCGGTCGGCTACGACAGCCCGTCCCAGTTCAGTCGCGAATATCGGCGCCTGTTCGGCGCCCCGCCCCGTCAGGACATCGAGCGCCTTCAGGCTATACCCGGCTCGGCCGCGGCCTATTAACCCTTTTGCTGAGCGGGGCCGCAGCCTGCAAACAGGTAAGCGCGCCTCAAACCACGACCACCACCTTGCCGAACTGTTCGGGACAGGACGGCTGGCGGGCAGCAAGTAGGAACTGCTCCCCAGTCCGCGCCTCAGACTCGATCTCGGAAATGCCTTTACCTGCAGTTTCGATTCGAATGCCGTATCATGCCGACTTCAGCACCGTGAACGGGCGCTTCCGCACCTGCTGCTTTGCCTGGAAGCTTGCGGCGGGCATCGGGCGGCCGACGTGGTAGCCCTGGACCTTGTCGATGCCGAATTCGCGCATCAGGGCCATTTGCTCGTCGGTCTCCACGCCTTCGACCAGGATCTTGTGGCCGCGGTTGCGGACCAGCGCGATGATGTCCTGGAGCATGGCCATGCCCTTGGGCGTGCCGCAGTCATGCAGGAACGAGCGGTCGATCTTGACCGTGTCGAAATCGATCAGGCGCAGCCATGACAGGCCGGCGAAGCCCGTGCCGAAATCGTCGAGCCAGATCTTGATGCCCAGGAGCTTCAGGTCGCTGATGCAGCGCAGGATGTCGGAGTCCATCTCCAACTCGCGCCCCTCGGTGATCTCGAAGGCAAGCCTGCTGCCGGCCACGCCGGTTTCGCCGAGGATGCCGGCGACGGACGTCGCGAAGCCGGGCGTCTTGAGCTGGATCGGCGACACGTTGACACTGACCACGCGGACGTCGTCATGCGCAAGGACGTCGGTGCACACCGTCCTTATCGCCCAGCGGCCGAGCTCCAGGATGGCGCCGGTGCGTTCGGCCACCGGAATGAACAGGCTCGGCGGAACCAGTATGCCGTCGAGCATCTTGAGGCGCATCAGCGCCTCGACGGCCTCGACCCGGCCCGAGGCTATTTCCTGGATCGGCTGATAGACCAGGGAGACGAGATTCCTGTCGATTGCGATCTTGAGCAAGGCCGCGATGTTCTCACTCTCGTCGCTGCTCTGCGGATCGGTCGGGTCGAACAGGCGCGCGCAATTGCGGCCGCCGGCTTTCGCCAGGTACAGCGCGCGATCGGCCTCGTGGATGATCTTCTCCAACTTGGCGCCGGCCTGCGTCCTGGTGAAGGCGGCGCCGACGCTCACCGTCACGATCGAGGTGCCGTCGCGCCGCAGCTCGTGCGTCAGCGCCAGATCCTCCACCGTGCGGCAAATGGCTTCCGAGAGATCGGCGACCTGTTGCTTGTCGTTCATGCGGGCGAGCACGATGAATTCCTCGCCGCCATAGCGCCCGATCGAGCCGTTGTGTCGCGTGACCAGCTCGCCCAGCGCGTTGGCGACATGGATCAGGCAACGGTCGCCCTCCTGGTGGCCATAGCAGTCGTTGAACTTCTTGAAGAAATCCACGTCGATGAGGATCGCCGCGAAACGGTTGCCGAGCTTTTGCCAGTCGCTCCAGTATTCGCGCAGCTTCTCGTCGATCGCGCGGCGGTTCTCCAGGCCCGTCAGCGGATCCGTCCGCGATAGTCTCAGCAAGGCCTTGCCGCGCTCCGTCGCCTCCTTGTGCTGGATCTTGGCTTCGAGCGCGTTGAGGAAGACGTTGTAGCGCTCCTCGTTCAGCTTCCAGTTCACATAGGAGGTGAAAGTGAAGCACGAGACGTAGAAGGTTCCGAACACCATTTTGTACGTCAGCGAAGCAGGCACAAAATAATTCACCACGTACAGAATGCACAGGATTATGGTCGACGTGATGATCGAAACCTTGAAGCTGAATGTGAAAAAGAGGTTGGCGCTCATCATGAAGATCGTGCCGAACACCATGTAGTAGGCGACGGTTTCCCGGTCGGCTCCCCAGGATGTAGGCCACAGCCAGCCGATATAGCCAAAGATGATTGCGGCCGCGCAGGTCAAGTCGAGCCATTGCGTGGCAACGCCGCGGCGAAGCTGGCCCTCCAGCGTCAGCAGCGCGGTCAGGCCGACGGCGAAGCGCGCCGTGATCGTGTAGAGCGCCACATCCGGTATCAGCAGCAGATCCGTCGCCGAGAACAGCACATAGATGGCGACGGCCATCCAAAGCCCGGGCCTGGCTTCCCGCCGCCGCTTCGCCTGCGATTCCTCGCGATAAAGGACGCGCAGCTCGTTCGGCCCCGGGCCGGGACGCGGCTCGTAGGGCTCGACATGCGCCATATCGGCCAATCTGGACGCGACGCGTTCGTCCGCAATGACCCCCTGCTCAAAGGGTTTTTGCCTTTCGAACTCTTTTCTCGCTCCTGCCCCCACGCGGGCCCGCTCCTAGGGAAACAACGGTTTGCCGAGCAATAAAATGCCACGGCGGGAGACAAGTTTGCGTTAACTCGAACCCGAATTCCGACCCGCAAAATATCTAATGAAGCGAGATGGTTAGCGGGAAATTAATCATATCATTAAAATGCTAACGACCACCGTTGGCAAATCCGACATTCTACGCAATAAGTTAAATGACTGTTAACCACGGAGTATCCAGTGCAGACCGTTTTTGATGGCAAAAGCCTGATTACTGCCAAGACAATTGCGGCCGGTCTGCATCGAGGGAAGCCTGAGCGCCACGGCGAGGCGTTCGAAGCGGCGCGCGCGGAGCTGGCGCTCATCCTGTTGACGACGCAGCAGCAGATCGAGCTGCGGAAGGATCCCGCCGAGATCGTTCGCCGGCTGCTGTCAGTGCTCAATGCACTGCGTTCCAGGGTCCATCCCGATGTCTGGCAGGCCTTGATACCGGTGGCGCAGAACCATGCGATCCTGCAATATTTCCTCCAGGATCCGCTTACGCACTGGTCCTTCACCAAGCCCAGAGGCTATTCCGGCGACGCGCAGCTGCTCGACTACATCTACTGCGACCCGCATGTGGCCGAGGACGTGGCAAACGCCTCGGAGATCGGCAAAGCGCTCTACAGCCACACCCAGAACGTACCATCATGCGTCGCGGCCCGGGAACGGCGCGACCTGTTGACCCGCTATGTCGACGAGACCGCCGCAATGAACGCCCCGGACACCGAGGTGCTGGCGATCGCGGCCGGCCATCTGCGCGAGGCCAACCGCTCGACCGCGCTTGCCGAGGGCAGGCTGAAGCGGTGGGTCGCGCTCGACCAGGATCCGCAGAGCGTCGGTCTGATCGCGCGCGATTTCCAGGGCACCGCGATCGAGGCCGTGGACGGCTCGGTGCGAACCGTGCTCACCAGAGGACACAAGCTCGGCAAGTTCGACCTGATCTATGCTTCGGGCCTTTACGACTATCTTCAGCACAACGTCGCGGTTAAGCTGACGAAGACGTGCCTGCAGATGCTGAAGCCGAACGGCAGGTTCCTGTTCGCCAACTATGCCGAAGGCACTCCCGACGCCGGCTATCGCGAGACATTCATGGACTGGGTGCTGCTACTGCGCTCGGAAGCCGACATGTGGAACATCATCAATGCCAGCGTCGACCGCAACACCGTCGACGCGCAGGTGTTCTATGGCGAGAACCGCAACGTGCTCTACGCGGTTATCGAAAAGCGCGGCTAGCGACGGTCTCCGTAATTCGAGCGGCATGATCGATCGGGCGCGCCGCTCGATCGGGCGCCGATCCTTTCAGGCCCTCACACAGTCACGACGATCTTGCCGAACTGTTCGCCCGCCTCGAGAAAGCGGTGCGCCTCGGCGATCGCCTCGAACGGAAACGTCCTGGCGATGATCGGCCTCAGCGCGCCCGATGCGAGGCCATCGAGGATGAAGCGCTTGGCTGTTTCCAGCCGGCCGGGATCGCCGGTGATCTCGTGGACAAGGTAGCCGCGCAGGGTCAACGTCTTCGCCAGGACCTCGAACAGCGGGAACGGCGTCGGCTCAGGGCTGAGGCCGCCATATTCGATGAGAATGCCGCCGTGCGCCATCGCGGCCGCAAGAGGCGGGAAGATCGGGCCGCCGACCGGGTCGAGCACGACCCGCACGCCTTGCGGCGCGATCGCTCTCAGCCGCGCCTCGAGATCGTCCTCAGCCAACGCCACCACATGCGCGGCGCCGGCATCGAGCAAAGCCGCCTTCTTGGTCGATGTCCGAGTGACGGCGATCGGCACGGCGCCAATTCCATTGGCGATCTGGATGGCGGCGAGCCCGACGCTGCTCGAAGCGGCGGTGATGACGACGGGCTCGTCACGGCACAGATGGGCGATATCGATCAGCGCGCCATAAGCGGTGAGATATTGCATCCATGTCGCCGCGGCGGCCTCGAACGAAAGCGACGGCGGATGCTTGACGACGAACTCGGCCGGAAAGGTCACAAGCTCGCCATAGGCAGGCCAGCGCGCCATCGATCGCGGCGGGATGATGCTGACCGCATCGCCAGTCGCGAGGCCCTCCACATCGGCGCCGACCGCCTCGACAATACCCGCCGCTTCGAGGCCGAGGCCTGACGGCAGCGACGGCGTTTCGATGTAAGTGCCGTTGCGCATCGAGGCTTCGGCGCGGTTCAGGCCCAATGCCCTGACGCGGATCCGCACCTCGCCAGGACCTGGCGACGGAACCTCTGTTTCCTCGATGCGAAGCACCTCGGGACCGCCGTGACTGTGAAAGCGAACAATCCTTGCCATCCATGCAACTCCAAATCCAATCGATGGAATGGAACTATGCAAGGGCGTGGAGAGCCGATAAATCGCTGCTCAGGCAGAACAGTCGAAACGGCAGGTTTTCAATGGATCGCCTCGAAAGCATGGAAGTGTTCGTGAAAGCCATCGACCTCGGCTCGTTCACGGCCGCCGCGGCGGCTCTTGACCTTTCGGGGCCGATGGTCGGCAAGCATGTCCGCTTCCTTGAGGAGCGGCTCGGCGCACGCCTCATCAACCGCACCACGCGCCGGCAGAGCCTGACCGATTTCGGGCGCGCCTATTATGAGCGCTGCAGGATCGTGCTGGCGGAAGCGCAGGCGGCCGATGCGCTGGCGGCCGACCAATTGTCCGAGCCGCGCGGAAAACTGCGGGTGACGATGCCGGCGCATTTCGGCCGGCACTGCGTCACGCCGATCCTGCTCGCGCTCGCGCGGCGCCATCCAACGCTGGAGCTGGACCTGTCGCTCAGCGACCGCTTCGCCGATCTCGTCGAGGACGGTTTCGACCTTGCGATCCGTACCGGCGCGCTGGATGATCGGGCTGGCATCATCGGGCGCCGAGTCGCGCGCCAGCGCATGGTCGTCTGCGCTTCGCCGTCCTACATCGAGACCTTCGGCAAGCCCACCGATCTTGAGGATATCGCCGCCCATCAGGCGATCGTCTACCGGCGGCTCGGCCATGTGTTGCAGCCATGGCTCTTCCCGCGCGATGACGGTTCCGTCGCAGAGTTCGCGCCGGTCGGTCGATTGCGTCTCGACGATCTCGATGCCATCGCCGACGCGGCGAGCGAAGGCATGGGGCTGGCCTGGCTGCCATACTGGCTGGTGCGTGAGCGTGTCGAAGCAGGCAAGCTCATCCGCGTGCTGCCTGACAAGCCGGACTATCTCTACGATTGCCACGCACTCTGGCTCCAGATGCCGCATCTGCCGTTGAAGGTGCGGCTGGCCATCGACGCGCTGGCGGCGGGATTGCCGAAGCTGACGAGCTAAAGCGCGTCGCGATCCTTCGGATTCGCTCCATGCGCTTTAGGTCTTTGGTTTTTACGCATGTCTTTATCCCGAAACCGGTTCCCACTTTCGGGAGACATGCTCTAGGCCACTTTGGCGCGATCAGTATCGCCTTCGCCTGATCAAGGCATCTCTAAAGCATTTGAAAGAAAAAGGCCGGGCGCGAAAGCAGCCCGGCCAAGCATGAAGGTCATAACCTTCAGAGGGGAACATCGCCCGGCGCAATGGGAGGAAAACACCGAGCGATGCTGCCTATTTGGGGTCTCGGCGGCGTATTTTCCACGAACGAAATTCCAAAAAATACCGAGATCGCGAAAAAATCTCGCTTAATCATTGTGAAGTCGTCAGCCGGCGGCCGATGCTTTTTCCAACAGGTCCGTATAATGGCGCCGCGCTACGTCGGGATGTGACCTCAGCCGGCTTTTCAGCACATTGGTTCCGACGTTGCGAAACAGCGGGTTGTCAGGGTCGCTGGCCGGGCCGCGCGCCTCGGCCGCCAGCTCCTCCGGCAGGCCGAGCAGCGGGATAGTCGCGTCGAGCCGGGCGCTGAAGAAGAACGGCACCGAAATCCGCTCGACGCCGGCGGGCGGGGTGACGACGCGGTGCACGGTTGCCCTGAGATAGCCGTTCGAGGCGAGTTCAAGCAGTTCGCCGATGTTGACGACCAGCGTTCGCGGGATCGGGTCGACATCGACCCAGCTGCCGTCATACTCGACCTGCAACCCCTTGTTCTCGTCCTGCAGCAGAAGGGTGAGGAAGCCGCCATCCTTATGCGCGCCGACGCCCTGGTCGTCGCCGGTCGTGTCGCGGCCGGGATAACGCACGATCTTCATGCGGTGGTTCGGCTCGCCGCGATAGATGGCATCGAAGGCGCCCTCCGGCTGGTCGAGCGACAGCGCGAAGGCCTTGAGCAGCCTGATCGCCACATCGGTCGCCTTGGTCTGCCAGGCAAGCAACGCCGGCTTCAGATCGGGGAGCGCGGCCGGCCACTGGTTCGGGCCCTGCAGCCGCGTCCAGGCCGGTACGCCCGGCCCTTGCGCAATGGTCGCGCGTTCGACGCCGATGTCGAGCTGCTCGCGCCAGTCGGCCTTGCCCCTGGTCAGTTCGCCGCCGGCGCGCGTATAGCCGCGGAACTGCGGCGACTTCACCATTTCGATGGCGAGCTTGTCGGCTTCCGGCAAGGCAAAGAAGCCGCGCGCAGCGCCCAGCACCGCGTCGATCTCCGGCTGGGTGATGCCGTGGCCGCTCAGATAGAAGAACCCGACATCGCGGGCGGCGGTGCGTAGATCAAACAAGAAAGTTCGAAGTTCGGATGGACCCTGCTCCAGGCGGTCGAGATCGAGCACCGGAATTATTCTTGGCATGGTCAGGCTCCTGTTGGCGGCAACTCTTTGTTTTAGCTCCCCATCGCACGATGACATGCGTGTCATTGCCGGTGAAGAAACACACCGACCAATCTCATTGCAAACGCAGCATACCGGCGCTCAATTCCCGGCTTTTGCGGCAAATTGCGTTCGGATGCCGCACATCATCCACGATGATCCAGATGAGCGACCAGCCGGTCGCCGATCCACTGGATGCCGCAGACCAGCACGATGAGCACGATGACCACGGCGACCATGACGCTGGTTTCGAAGCGCTGATAGCCGTAGCGGATGGCGAGATCGCCGAGACCGCCGGCGCCGATGGCGCCGGCCATGGCCGAGGCGCCGACCAGCGTCACCAGTGTCACGGTAAAGCCGGCGACGATGCCCGGCAGCGCCTCCGGCACCAGCACCTCGCGGATAATCGTCCAGCGGTTGCCGCCCATGGCGCGCGCCGCCTCGATCAGCCCGTGGTCCACTTCGCGCAGCGACACTTCGGCAATACGCGCGCAATAGGGCGTCGCCGCGATCGACAGCGGCACGATCGCCGCCCAGGTGCCGATCGAGGTGCCGACGATCAGCCGCGTCACCGGGATCAGAGCCACCAGCAGGATGATGAACGGCACCGAACGGAAGCCATTGATAACGGCACCGAGGAGGCGGTTGATCCAAAGACTTTCGGCAATGCCGCCCCGATCGGTGGCGACCAGAGCGAGGCCGAGCGGCAGGCCGAAGACAAGCGAGATCAGACCGGACGCGCCGGTCATCAGCACCGTCTCCCAGATCGAACGAAGCAGGAGTTCAAACAGGACCGGCGACATGGCCAAGCACCTCCACCCGCGCGCCGCGGTTCTTCAGGAAAGCGATAACCGCCGCCAGATGGGCAGCGTCGGCTCCAGGGAGCGCCACGAACAACGTGCCGACCGGCTGCTGCTGCACATGGTCAATGCCGCCATGCACAAGCCGGAACGCGCCGTGCACGCTGGCGCCAAGCTCGGACAGCAGCGGGCGACGCGCCGCCTCGCCGGCGACGTCGATCCGGAGGATCGTTTCCGCCCCTTCGCCCGGAACCAGCCGGCTGGCAATCTCGGGCGGCAGTTGCGGCCGGATGCCGCCGAGCAGGCTGCGGGTGATCTCCGACTTCGGATCGGCGAAGACCTGCCAGACGGCGCCCTCCTCGACGATCCGGCCGGCATCGATCACCGCCACTCGATCGGCGATGGAGCGGATCACCTCCATCTCATGCGTGATCAGCAGGATGGTGAGGCCGAGCCTGGAATTGATGTCCTTGAGCAGCGCCAGGATCGAGCGCGTAGTTTCCGGATCGAGCGCCGATGTCGCCTCATCCGACAAGAGCAGCGCCGGCCGTGCGGCCAAAGCCCTGGCGATGCCGACGCGCTGCTTCTGGCCGCCCGACAGCGAAGCGGGATAGGCCTTGGCTTTCTCCGACAGGCCGACGAGTTGCAGCAGCTCGGCCGCGCGGGCCACACGCTCGGCGCGCGGGCGTCCTTCGATCTTGAGCGGCAGCGCGACATTGTCCTCGACGGTCTTGGCCGACAAGAGATTGAAATGCTGGAACACCATGCCGATGCGGCGGCGCAGCGGCTGCAACTCGCGCTCGCCGAGGCGGCTGATCTCGCGCCCCTCGATGAAGACCTCGCCGGAATCCGGCCGCTCCAGCCCGTTCAGACAGCGGATCAGCGTCGACTTGCCGGCGCCGCTGCGGCCGATGATGCCGAGGATCTCGCCCTTCTTCACGGTCAGCGAGACGCCGTCGAGCGCCGCCGTCGCGCCGAAGCGGCGCTTCAGATCGACGAGGCGGACAACGTCTTCCCGCCCGGTCGGCTCGACGCGGACCGGGTCGGCAAGTCCGGCGGTGACATGCTGGTTCATCTCTGTTTCCGTTTCAGTGTCACGCAAACGCGACGGCGGCCCGCTCAACAGCGGACCGCCCATTTCTGCCAACCATGCGCCGGTCAATAGGCGCTGATCCCGGTGCCCTTGTAGACCTTGTCGAACTCGGCCTTGACCGTCTCATTCTGGTAGGAGGCGACCAGCGTCTTCACCCAGGGCTCGTTCTCGCTTCCGATCTTGACCGCGATGAAGTTGCGGTAGGGATTGTCGGCCACCGGCTCCTGCGCGATGCGGTTTTCCGGGCCGAGGCCGCTCTTCAGCGCCCAGTCGGTGTTGACGACCGCGGCGTCAAGATCGTCGACCGAGCGGCCGACGATGCCGGCGTCGAGCTCCTTGATCTCGAGCTTCTTCGGGTTGTCGGCAATGTCGGCGGTCGTCGCCAGGATGCCGGTGCCGTCTTTCAGCTTGATCAGGCCCTCATGCTCCAGCACGTGCAGCGCGCGGCCCTCGTTGGACGGGTCGTTGGGCAGGCCGATGACAGCGCCTTCCGGCAGGTCGGCGACCTTGGCGTGCTTCTTCGAATAGAGCCCGATCGGCCAGACGCCGGTATAGCCGACCGGCACGATATGATAGCCTTGCGTCTTGATCTGGTTGTCGAGATAGGGCTTGTGCTGGAAGGCGTTGGCGTCGATCTCGCCCCGCTCCAGCGCCTCGTTGGGCTGGGTGTAATCGTTGAAGACGACTGTCTCGATGGTCAGCCCTTTCTTGGCCGCCTCGGCGGTGACGACGCGCCAGACATCCTCATCCTCGCCGCTGATGATGCCGACCTTGATCGCCTTCTTCTCCTCGGCGAAGGACGACGACGGCGCGTTGAGGCCGATGACGGCCAATGTCGTGGCGAGAAGCGCCGCCAGTCCGGCGCGCCTGGTGATTGACGTAACGAGAGAATTTGAAGCGTTGCCGGGTTCGGACATGATGCGTTCCTTGCAATCCTGAAATCATTTGGGCCTGGCGGGATGCGAAGCCTTGATATCAAGCATCACCAATGCTGCCGGCTCGGGCAAAGAAGCGCATTTCCTCTCGGACGGGAGGCGGAAAATATTCTCTCAAAGATTTTATGACTTGGAGCACATCGGCCGCTGGCAAGCGGATATCGACGGCAAGGCGATGGAAACTTGCGCGTCTAAAGCTCGTCGCGCCGAACCGGATTCTGGCGACGCGGCCTTAAGTCTTTGTTTGATGCATGTCGTTGTCCCAGAACCGCTGCACAGTTCTGGGCGCCATGCATTAGGAAGCCCGCCGTGTGACACGCAAGGACGGCCGGCCGTCTGCCGGCAGCGACGAGACGGTGGGCAGGCCTCGCGCTTCCTGCACAGGGTAGCCCAACCGTTGCAGGCTGGCCCGCGCCAGCGCCGCATTGCTGTCGACGACGACCAGTCCGTTCGTGTCGCCGAGGCTGGCTGCCACGACGGACAGTTCGGTGCAGCCAAGTAGGGCGACATCTGCGCCGGCCATTTGCGCGAGATGAAGCGCGCGCTCGGTCTCGGCCGCGGCTTGCGCGATCGAACCGGCCTTGACGAGCATGATCGCGCTGTCGACGCGTTCCTGAAACTCGGCATCCTGCGGAAGGCAGAGGTCGAAGCCCGCCGCCGCTATCCTGTGCTGATAGAAACCGGAAACCAGGGTGCCCGGGGTTGCGAGGTTCGCCACCCTGCCCCGGTCCAGGCCGCGGCGGATTTCCGCCACCACCGCGTCGCCGATATGGATGATCTCGGCTGACGAGTTCGCCGCCAGCTTGTCGTACCAATGATGGGCGGTGTTGCAGGGCATGGCGATGCAGGCAACGCCGAGCGCGTTGAGCGTCGAGACCGCAGCGGTCAGCGGGGCCAGCGGCCCGTCATGGTTGCTGAGGATCGCTTCGGTCCTGTCGGGCAGCTGCGGCACGCTGAGGATGACGGAAGGCACATGCTCGTTGTCGCGCAGCGCCTCGGTCATCCGCGTCAGCTTGACGTAGAAGTCGGCCGATGCCAGCGGCCCGAGACCGCCGATGATGCCGAGCTGCGGACGGATGGCGTCGTCGATCATCGGGCGGGCTCGGCTTCGAGATCTTGCGCGACGGTTTCAGCGCTCTGCACCGTCTCCCGATGGCTGGGTGCGATCATTGCCGTGCTTGCCGCCACGGTGGAGACGCTGGACAGCGTCATCAGCGTGTCCACGGCCGCGTCCACCGCGACGAACAGGGCGAACGCCGCCTCGAAGGGAAGCTTCAGATAGCCGCAGACGATGGACATCTGCGAGAGGATGAGCAGGCTGCCCATGCCGCCTGTCGTCAGCGCCAGAAGCGCGGAGACGACGCCGACAAGCATGAGGTCCGGGATCGCCAGCTGATGGCCGTAGAGCTGGGCAATGAACAGGGCGCCGGATGTGTAGACCAGCGCCGGCCCGGTCCGCAGCAGCGCCGCCTGCAGCGGCACGAGCAGCTCGACCACCACCAGGTTGAAGCGCAGCCGCTCGCTCAAAAGATTGATGACCCAGGGCAGCGACGCGACGGTGGAGCGCGTCGTGATGGCAACCATCAGAAGCGGCTGAAGGGTCTTGATCGTGGCCCAGTAGCTTCGCCGCGACCTGATGGCGATAATCGCGAACGCGCCGGCGAGGAATGTCAGGCAGGAAAGGCCCATCACCAGCAGATAGCCGCCCATCAGCATCAGCGGCTTGGTGCCGGTCGACGCGGTCTGGTCGGCGATCAGGACGAAGGTTGCGAAGGGCAGTCCCCAGACGAACCAGTTGGTCAGCACCGTGCAGGCCCGATACACCGCGTTGAGCGCCTGTGAGAGGCTCAGCGACGAGGGCTGGGGAATCTTGCCCATCGCCAGCCCGAAAAGCAGGCAGAACAAGAGGACCTGGATGGTCTGGCCCGAGGCCAGCGCGTTGAAAACGTTGTTCGGCACCAGGTCCAGGAAGATCGAATGTCCGCCGTTCGGATCGGCGGTGGGCGGTGGCGGCTGGAACGGGAAGGCGAGATCGGTGGAGACGCTGCCTTGCGAATTGATGAATTCGCCGAGCTCGATGCGCGACTGTGGGTTCTCGATCTGGCCCGGCTTGAGGATCAGCGAATAGGTGCCGCTGACCAGCACGGCGAGAAATGACACGACCAACACGGCTATACCCACCTTACCGAGATAGCGGACCGATTTCGGGTCCTGAACCATGGCTGTGATCGAGAAGATGACGGACGAGACCAGGTAAGGCAGGACGACCATCTTGAGGAAATTCAGGTAGACCTGCGCCACGGGGCTGATCGCATGGGCGAAGGTCGGGTAGTACAGTCCGCACAGAATCCCGGCCAGGATCATGATGATCGTCGTCAACGGCGAGCGCAAGATGCGCTTTGCCGCCAGGCGCCAATCGAGAGGCATGGGTGCGGCTGCATCCGAGACGGCCATTGTCAGGCTTTGCTCCCCTGGCGATAGCGCGCAATGATCTCGTCGGTGTTGAGGACCTGCTGACCCCTTGCCAGATCGAGATAGAGATCGACAAAGGCCGCGAGATGCGGATTGGCCGGGCTAACGCCGACCGCGATTGTGTCGACCTTGTCCGTCAGCGTGATCGAGCGCGCGACGACAGTCATCGACGGGTCATCGACCATCAGCTTCTTGATCTCGAAATCATCGCGATAAGCAAGGTCGATCGTGCCATTGCGGATCGCGTCGATGACCGTGTTCCAGCCCGCGAAGCGCTGGATCGTGGCGTGCGGGAAAGTGGCCGCCGCATACGTGGCGAAGGACGAGCCTTCGATCACGCCGAGATCGCCGGAGAAATCGCGGATGATCTGTTCGGGCGGCTTGCCTTGCGTGATGCGCGCCAGGTTCACGCGATTGGCGAGCAGCCCCTGATGCAGCATGGCATAAGGGCGTGAATAGAGGATCGAGCGGCCGCGCTGAAGCGTGCGGCTGAGCTTGCCGATTGCCAGGTCCGCCTGACCGGAGATCAGTTTTTGCACCATGCCATCGAAGGTCACGGCGGACCGGTCGAACACGGATTCGACGCCAAGCTCGGCGGCTATGCCGCGCGCAAGGTCCATGTCGATACCCTTGTCGCCTGAGCCGTCGGCCGGAAAGAAAGGATCGGAGGCGAAAGCCGGCATGGCGATGCGCAGCTTGTTGTCGCTCACGATGGGTTTTGGAGCGTCTTGCGCCTTGGCCGGCGTGGCCATGGCTTGCGCCTGCGCGACCAGCAGCCCTCCGCCTCCGGCTGCAAACAGCGTGCGACGTGTAAGCGGCATGCCCATTCTCAATTCGCGCAGGAGAGCCGGACAACAGATCTGACCAGTCCGCAGTATGCACGCCGAAGTTAAGTAAAGGTATCTTTTATTTTTCCCCTTTTTACATTGCAGATCGCTAAAATGGCATCATCAAATATGCAGATCTTCTAAAATAGCGCAGCTCGCGGCGGGGCGCGTTGTTGAAGAGTCCTGTAGTGGGTCGTCAGAACGTCTCGACCCAAGGTCTCAGCTCGACCTCGAAGCTCCAGGCGCTGCGATGCTGGCGATGGACCGCAAGGTAGGTCTCGGCGATCGCGTCGGGCGAGAGGCGGCGGTCCGGGCGGTCGGGCTCTGGCGCCTGTCCGGCCGGCTCGATCTGGCCGTCGATGATGAAATGCGCAACATGAATGTTCTTCGGGGAAAGCTCGCGCGCCATCGATTGCGCCAGCCCGCGCAGGCCGAATTTCGGCATGGCGAAGCCGGCCGAGCCGGAAAAGCCCTTGAGGCTCGCCGTGGCGCCGGTGAACAGGATCGACCCCGAGCCGCGCGCCAAGAGCCGGTGCGCCGCCTGCTGGCCGACCAGGAAGCCGCCATAAGCGCCGACAAGCAAAGCTTGCTTGACCGCCTCGGGATCGAGGTCGGCGATCGGCCCGCGTGTGCGGCCGCTGGCGTTGAAGACCGCGATCTCGAGCGGGCCTGCCTTGTCGGCCGTCTCGAACAGCCGCTCGACGGAGGCCGCGTCCGACACATCGGTTTCGACGGCCAGCGCGCCGGTTTCCTTCGCCAGCGTCGCCAATTTGTCGACATTGCGCGCGGCAAGGACGACGCGGAAGCCCTCCCTGGCGAGAAGCCGCGCCAGCGAGGCGCTGAGCCCGGAGCCGGCGCCCGCGATCACTGCGATATTGGCTGCCATGGCATTTTCTCCTTGAGACAGGTCGGCAACGGTCGTGCAGGCTCGCGCCTTCGGCGGCAAGAGGCAAGAACGTGGTTGCTCGATTTTCGCCATTTGGCGCAAAAGGCCGCCGGCAAGGGCGAGCCGAAAGACTTGCCTGCCGCGCCGATCCGTCCGACACGTGGTTGGACGACGATTAGGGAACAAGACCATGGAACCAATCTGGGCCGTCGGGCTGATGACCGGCACGGTGCTCGACGGCAACATCGACGTGGCGCTGATCAAGACGGATGGTGAGCGCATCGCCGACACCGGCACATACACGCTGGCCCCTTACCCGCAATCAATCCGCGCCTTGCTCGAAGAGACGCTGCGCCAAGCCCGCGCCTGGAATTTCGAGGGAGCGGAGCCGGCGATTTTTCGCGAGGCAGAGGAGGCGCTGACGCGGGCGCAGTCGGCGGCGGTCAAGGATCTGGTCGAGAGCCAGGGCATGCGCATGGCCGAGATCGGCGTCGTCGGCTTCCACGGCCAGACGGTGCTGCATCGCGCGCCGCAGCCGGGGCGGATCGGTCGCACGCGCCAGCTCGGCGATGGCGAGCTGATGGCTTCGCTGCTCGGCACCAAGGTGGCCTATGACTTCCGCTCGGCGGATGTCGCGGCGGGCGGGCAAGGCGCGCCTCTTGCGGCCGCCTATCATGCAGCGCTGCTCAAGGAAGCCGATCCGAGCGGCAACACCGCCGTGCTCAATCTCGGCGGGGTCGGCAACATCACCTGGTGGGACGGCAAGGACAATATCGTCGCCTTCGACACCGGGCCGGCCAATGCGCCGGTCAATGATTTCATCAAGGCGAAGCGCCTCGGCGAGATGGACCGCGACGGCAGGCTGGCGGCTGCCGGCAGGGTCGATGAGGAACGGCTCGCCAGGCTCTTGCAGCATCCCTACCTGACGAAGCCCTACCCGAAATCGCTCGACCGCTTCGACTTCACCGCGGCGATGGCCGAGGGGCTGAACGCCGAGGACGGCGCGGCGACGCTGACGGCCTTCACTGTGTCGGCCGTGGGCAAGGCGCTCGACCTGTTGCCGCGCCGGCCGAAGCGGCTGGCGGTCAGCGGCGGCGGCCGCCATAACCCGACGATGATGGCGATGCTCGAAAGCCGCGCCGGGGTCGAAGTGGTGCAGGCCGAGACGCTCGGATGGAAGGGCGACGCGGTGGAAGCGGAATGTTTTGCTTTCCTCGCCGTACGCGTGCTGCGCGGCCTTCCGATCAGCTTTCCGAGCACCACCGGCGCGCCAGAGCCGCTGCGCGGCGGAAAGCTCGCGGGGTAGTTCCTTAACACAGAAGTTTTGACCGGTTGGTTAGGGTGCGTTGGTAGATCCCACGCCTTGGCGATTGGCCGAGACGCCTGTCGCGGTCGTCATCCACGGGCGGAGCAAGGAGCGAAGCGACGCGCGCAGACCCGAGGATCCATGCCGTGAATTGGAAGCGCCGCGGCGGTCCAGAAATTCTGCACCGTTGCACACTTCGGTCCAGGTAACGGCATGGATTCTAGGGTCTGCGCGCGTCGCTGCGCTCCTTGCTCCGCCCTAGAATGACGAGGTTCAGAAGCCTCCAGCTCATCGCCAACGTTTGCGCCGACTACCCCAGCGGACGTTGATAGCCTTGACCGACAAGCCTGCAATGTTTCAAAACCAATGTGTTGAGGAACTAGTTTGTTTTGCGCAATTCCGGACGGAAAACCGCTCCACAATTCCCTGGAATTGCTCTAAGGCAGCTTCTTCTGCAGGAAGACGCGCCGGCGGCCGATCGGGAAATCCGGCAATTCGCCGAACGGCTGATAGCCCTCACGCCGATAGACCTTTTCGGCAATTGGATTGAACGTGTCGATCCAGGCGCCATGGCACCCGCGCGCGACAGCTTCCTGTTCGGCGGCGTCGAGCATGCCGGCGGCAACGCCTTTTCCGCGCAGCCTTTCGTCGACCCACAGCCACTGCACGTAAAGCCAGCCCCAGGCGGTGTAGCCGGATATGCCGGCAATGACGGCGTCATGCTCGTCGCGCACGAAGACAACGAGAGGCTTCCTGCCTGAGGGGCCGACGTCATCATCATTGAAAGCGGTGAGACTTTCGCCCAGGAAAGCAAGGTCCCGCGGCAGGGGCTCGGCGGTGATCTCGAGCGTCGTCTTCATCGGCTGCGACTCCGGTTCACAAGCCAGCCTTAGCGAAGGTGTGAACGCAGATGCAAGCCTATTGCCGGGTGGACGACCGCCATGCCGCCGCGCCCGCCGCCACCAGCATCAATCCAGCGGCGACCAGGGCGCTGTTGGCGAAGCCGAGGCTCGTGTAGAGCGGGCCGAAGCCTGCCGTGCCGACGGTGACCGCGAGATAGGTGACCGCGCTGTTCAGTCCCATGATGGTGCCGCGCCGCGACGGGTCGAGCGCGGTGAGGCGCATGACCAGCACGTTCAGCCCGAGATGGTTGGCCAAGCCCCAGACGGCGATCGTCGCGATCAAGGGGCCGAAGGCGGTGCTGGCCAGCGCGATCGCGACATAGACGGCGGCGACCAGCAGATAGGCGAAGGGCATGACGCGGCGCGCCCCGAGCCGATCGATGACGCCATCCAGCAAGGCGGCCGCGCCGAAGCCCAGGCCATAGGCGACCGCCGCCAGGCCATTGGCGCTTACCGGCTCGCCGAGGGCTTCATGGAGATGATCGCCAAGATAGCCATAGACGCCATAGAAGGCGATCATGAAGGCGCCGCAGGCAATGAGCAGCGGCAGAATGCCGGGAACAGCGAGCGCGCCGAGCGGCGACGGCGCGGGACCGCTTTTCCTAGTGTCGTGCAGAGAGCTCATCGCCAGGCCGGCAACAGCTGCTGCCGCCAGCAACGCCACCGCCGCGAAGACGGCCCGCCAATGGATGAGATCGGCGAGCACCGCGGACAGCGAGACGCCGGCGACCATCGAGAGCGTCCAGCCGGTCAGCACGACACCGATGGTGCCGCTCTCGCGGCCGGGCGGCGCGATCGCGGCCGAACTGGCGTAGATCGCCGGCATGGCGATGCCGGCGGCAATGCCGGCGACGAGCTGGGCCGCCACCAACGTCGTCACCGTCGGCGCCAACGCGCTGGCGACCAGCGCGATGGCCAGAAGCAGCAACGCGCCCTGCAACATGCGGCGCGCGCCGATGCGGTCGATATAGCGGGCAAGGAAGAGCGCGCTGGCCGATGTGCCGAGGCCGAAGGCGGCGGCAGCCGTCATCACCGCCGGCACGCTGGCGCCGAACGACGCCGCGACGGCAGGCGCGATCGGTCCCAGAACCAGCGAATTAGAACCGATGACGGCGATGCAGCCGGTCAGCAGATAGGCGGCGGCCGGAATCGGCGCGCGCGGCGCCAAGGTTATAAAAGTTGATTGATTGCTGTTCGACATATCATCATAATGACCGAATTAAATTCCGCATCAAAGGAGAATTTCCATATGGACGCAGAAACAGATGACATTCAGCGGAACAAGCAACCGGCCCGCGAGATCGACCCGATCGACCGAAAGATATTAGGCGTTCTCGTCGAGGACGCGACCATCAGCTACGCCGATCTGGGCGAGCGAGTCGGCCTGTCGCCGCCGGCGGCGCATGAGCGGGTCAAGCGGCTGAAGCGCAGCGGCGCCATCCGCGCCACCTCGGCGATCATCGATCCAAGGGCGGTGAAGAAGCCGCTGCTCGCCTTCGTGCATATCGACACAAGGGGCTGGGGCAAGACGCCGGAGCTGATGGCGGTCTCCAAATATCCGGAGGTCGAGGAGATCCACACGGTCGCCGGCGACACCTGCATGCTGCTCAAGGTGCGCACAGAGGACACGCGGGCGCTCGAAGGCCTGCTCGCCCGTCTCTACGACACGCCCGGCGTCACCTCGACGCGCAGCTACGTCGTGCTGTCGACCTATCTCGAGCGCCCGGTGCAGCCCGAAATCACGGGCGAATGGCCTGCGCCCAAGCATATGGCAAATCCCATGTATTAGGCCGTTGCCGGCTGATGGCGCCTCGAACGCGCCAGCAGATAGAAGGCCGCGACATGCGTGATCATCAGCAGCGGCACGTAGATGACCGGGATCGCGTAGGTCGCGCCCAACTGGCCGGCATGGCCAGGAAGGTCGAGCATGACGCCATGATAGTAATCGCCGACAAGGTCGATCACGCCCACGACATTGAAGGCGACGACGAGCAGCCAGAAGATCGCGGGCCGCTTCGCCGCGAGCAACGCCAGCATGGCGAGCAGGCCGGTGGCGAAGTCGCCATAGGCGGCGAAGCTTGCGAAGCCAGGAGCAAGGTCGGGGCCGACAACGCCCGGGATCAGGAAGACGAGCCCGAAGAAGCGAAAGCTGTGCAGCGTGGCGATCGCGCGCTGCGCTTCTACCGGCTCCATCGATCTCAGCCTCGGCCAGATATAGGCGGTGAAGCAAAGAAGCCATGGCACGTAGCCGAGCCCAAGTTGGATGTTCAGGATCATCGCCGGTGACATCCGCACCTCCTATAAAGCCTTGGGGGGAACGGCTTCGAACACTGCTGTCAGAATGCCCAGCCGCCCTTCCATGAGATTGCGCCCGAGATTGGTGGTGAGTTCGGCGAAACCCTGCCCCATGACGACGCCGAGATTGAGCGACGGCGGACCGGAGGCGCGGAGTTCGGCGAACCAGGCCTTGGCTATGGCCGTGTCGTCGCGGCGGACCAGCGTGCCGAAGCCGGCGGCTTCAACCACCTCGCAAGTCGCTTCTGCGGTCAGCAGGAAGCTTTCGCCCGGCGTCTTCGCCCACGGCACCGGATAAAGAGGATCGCCGCCATTCAGCACGACGTCGAAGGTGGCGAATTTTCCGCCGGGTTTCAGCACGCGCTTGATCTCGCGGTAGAGCAGCGGCCGATCGGCGATGTTCATCGCCACATGCTGCAGAAGCACGGCGTCGAAGCGGCCGTCCTCGAAGGGCAGCGCCAACGCACTGCCGGTCTCGAACGACACGCTGCCGTCCTGCCCGGTCCGCGCGGTCAGATAGCGCGCGGCTTCGACGAAGGGCTCGCTGAGATCGACGCCGGTCACCTTGCAGCCATAGGTCGCCTCCAGGAAGCGAGCTGGCCCGCCGACGCCCGATCCGACGTCGAGCACCGACATGCCGGTGGTGATGGCGGCAAGTTCGGCGAGCTCGGCGGTCGCGGCCAGCCCGCGGGTGTGGAACTGGTCTAGCGCCGCCAGTTGCTCGGGCTTCAGCCGCTCTTCCTCAGGCCCAAAGACCGCCAGCGCCGTCTTCAATCGATCGGTCAGGCCGGTCGCGCGATAGTGATCGCGCACGCGATCGAGTTCGTCGGTCATTGCCAATTCCCTTCAGGCTTCCAAGCTCATGGAAGAAATACAACCGCTTTCTGCGAACCACTATCCGCGATAATGTCGATGGGTCATGAAGCAGAACTTCACAGTCAGGCATGGCGCCCTCGACGGCGTCGAGGCCTTCTTGAGTGTCGCGAAACACCGCAATTTCCGCAAGGCGGCGGCCGAGCTTGCCGTCACCCCGTCAGCGATCAGCCAGGCGATACGCACGCTGGAGGCGCGCATCGGCGCCGCGCTCTTCATCCGCACGACGCGTAGCGTGGGTCTCACCGAAGCCGGCGAGCGCTTTTTCGCCCGCGCCCGGCCGGCCTTCGAGGAATTGATCGCCGCGAGCGAGATCGCGCGCGGGATGGGCGAGCGGCCGGCCGGGCTGTTGCGCCTTTCGGTGCCGCCGGCCGTGGTGCCGGTGTTGCTGGAGCCGATGATCGCCTCCTTCTGCCAGGCCTATCCAGAGATCGAGCTGGAGATCGTCGCCAGCGGCGAGTTGGCCGATCTCGCCGCCGAAGGATTCGATGCCGGCATTCGCATGGGCGATCTGATCGCGCCCGACATGGTCGCGGTGCGGCTGACGCCGTCCTTCCCGATGGTAGTGGTCGGCAGTCCCGACTATCTGCGCCGGCGCGCGGCGCCGGAGCGCATCGAGGATTTGCGTGACCATGCCTGCCTGCGCCTACGCCGCTCCAACGGTTCGGTCGCGCCGTGGTCCTTTGTCGACGGCAACAAGACGATAGAGGCGATCGTCTCCGGACCGCTGATCGCGCACGACTATCCTTCGCTGCTCGGCGCGGCGATCCAGGGCATCGGACTGGCGCAGGTGCCTGGTCCGATCGCCGAGGCGCCGATCGCCGATGGGCGCCTGCAGGCGCTGCTCGGCCGCTTCGCGGTGACCACGCCGGGCGTTTTTCTCTATTATCCGGAACGGCACCAGGTGCTGCCGAAGTTGCGCGCTTTCATCGACCACATCAGGCAGCCGGGCGGCGCCGAGGCTTCCGCGAAGCGATCGGGCAGGCAGCGGCAAAGCTGACGCTTCAAATCCGACGGTTTACTGAGCCGGCTGTGTCCGAGATATTTGAGCTGCATGCATGGTTGGAAGCGGCGCGCAGGCTGTGGACGCGCCACTCGACCGCATCGCCGGGGAAACCGGCTTCGGCGATCTCGGCCGCATGCGTCGCGCTTTCATGAGGAGCTTTGGCCAACCGCCGCAGGCGCTAAGGCGCGCGGAGGGCGACCAACTGGGCTCATTCAAGGTCATAAACATCTTCCACGAAGGAGTCGGACGGCGGATATTACCCTAACCGGATTGCCTTTGTGCCCCTGTTTCCGCTTCGCCGCCGCACTTTGGCGCAGTTCCGGACATGGTGACCATCACTTTGCGGCGCGCGATGAGATCAGCGATTGAATGCGTTCCGCATCCGCCTGCGTCGCGGGGTTGTAGACGATCATGCCGAGCTCCGGCCGGCCGTCAACCGCGAACACCGAGAACTCCAGTTCGATCAGTCCGATCTCGGGATGCCGCAGACGCTTCAGGCCTTCGCCATGCGGGGGGACGACGTCATTGTCGCGCCATAGCGCCTCGAATTCCGGACTGATCCGGCAAAGCTCTTCGACGAGCTGGGTGATTTCCGCTCCTGCGCCGGCCCTGGTGGCATCCGCCCTGAAGGACGCGACCACGAAACGCGCGACGCTCCGCCAGTCGTCCTGCGCGTCGCGCACGCGCGGATTGCCGAACATCAGGCGCAGGATGTTGCGCTGCTCGCGCGGCAGCTTGGAATAGTCGGTGAGCATCGCTGCCGCGGCCCGGTTCCAGGCCACCACATCCCATGTCGCGGTCTTGATGATTGCCGCGCTGGGGTCCAAGGCATCGAGGACGCGCTGCAGGCGCGGCGTGACGCTGTCGACGTTTTTGTAACGAACTTCCGGCGGCCGCCCGAGACCCAGCATGAACAGATGCTCGCGCTCGGGCTCGGTCAGCATCAGCCCGGTGGCGATGCGGTTCAGCACATCGGCGGACGGCGCGCCGCCCCTCCCCTGCTCCAGCCAGGTGTACCAAGTGGGGGAGATATTGGCGCGCTGCGCCACCTCTTCGCGCCGCAGCCCCGGTGTGCGCCGGCGACCCGTGGCGAAGCCGAAGGCCGCCGGATCGAGACGCATGCGGCGATCACGAAGAAAGGCGCCCAGCTTGTTGGTCGTCTCCTTGTTGGCGGTCGCTAGGGACATTGCCATCCTGTTGGCTATTATACCATGATAAAGTCACTACTTTAACAGAATGAGTTATAGCGCAAATAAGGCCTCCGAACAACCACAGGAGACTCCCATGCGTGTATTCCTTACCGGCGCGACCGGTTTCATCGGTTCCAGAATCGTGCCTGAGCTTCTCGCCGCCGGCCATCAGGTGCTTGGCCTGACCCGCTCCGAGGCCGGCGCGCGGTCGCTTATCGCCGCCGGCGCCGAGCCCCATCGCGGCGACCTCGAAGACCTCGACAGCCTGCGCGACGGCGCGGTGAAATCGGATGCGGTGATCCACACCGCCTTCGACCACAATTTCTCGAATTTCGTCGCCAATTGCGAGAAGGACAAGCGGGTCATCGTAGCGCTGGGCGGCGCGCTGGCCGGCTCGGACCGGCTGCTCATCATCACGTCGGGTGTCGGCATGGGCTCCGCCGAACACGGACAGCCGGCGAGAGAAGACGTCTTCAACACCGACCATCCCAATCCGCGCATCCTGTCGGAGCTTACCGGCGCGGCGATGGCCGAGAAGGGCGTCAAGGTGTCGGTGGTGCGCTTGCCGCAGGTGCATGACACGGTGAAGCAGGGCCTGATCACGCCACTGATCGCCCAGACGCGCGCCAAGGGCGTGTCGGCCTATCTCGGCGAAGGCCGCAACCGGTGGTCGGCGGCGCATGTGCTCGATGTCGCCAAGCTCTACCGCCTGGCGCTCGACAAGCAGGAAGCCGGCGTGCGCTACAACGCCGTTGCCGAGGAAGGCATCCCGATGCGCGAGATCGCGGAAGTGATCGGCGCCGGCCTCAACGTGCCGGTGGTCTCGCTGTCGCAGGACGAGGCAGCGGACCATTTCGGGTGGCTCGCCATGTTCGCCGGCCTCGACCTGCCGGCGTCGAGCGAATGGACGCGCGCGCATCTCGGCTGGCAGCCGACCGGACCCGGGCTCATCGCCGACCTTAAGCAGATGGACTATTCGCAAGCCGCCACGGCATAGATGGCTCCCCGGGGCGGTTCGGCAACCAAGCTGAACCGCCTCAACGTCCCCAGTTGGGTTAGGCGCGCAACAGATCCGCCAAACTGTCGGATTTTTCAACCTTGTCCGTGAGATCGAGTCCCGACAGCAGGTCGACCAAGTGGCTGTTCATCAAGGCGGCCGCGTCGGCGCTGTTGCCGACTTCGATCGCGTCGACCAGGGCGTGATGGGCGTGCTTCTCGCAGGTTGCGTCACGGCGCTTCCAGTAAAGAGCGATGATCAGCGAGGAGTGCGAGACGAGATCGCGCACGAAGTTGGTGAAGACCGAATGCGCCGCGATCTCGGCGATGCCGACATGGAAGCGCGCCGACAGCATGATGGCGTCGCTGTCGCGGCCGTCATGCAGCGCCTCATGCTCCTTTTCGAGATGGAGGCGCAATTGCACGATGTCCGACGGCACCGCCGCCCTGGCGGCAAGCGCCGCCACCTTGGGCTCGATCAGCGCCCGAGCCTCGAACACCTCGCGCGCCTCCATCTTCGACGGCTGCGCGACAAAGGCGCCGCGATTGGGCTCCAGCCGTGCCAAGCGGTCGTGCGCCAACGCCTGCAGAGCGGCGCGAACGACGGTGCGGCTCACCGAATAAATCGAGGCAAGCTCGTCTTCCGGCAGCTTCGTGCCCGGCGCGAGGCGATGGCTGACGATGGCGTCCCTCAGCCCATAATAGATCGGCGACCAGCGTGCCGCCGGCTTGTCTTCTCGATCATCTTCCCTGAGTACCGTCAACATGCTCTTCAACGCGCAGGCGTAGCACGCCTGATTTGCCTCCATTGGTAGAGGTCGGTTCAATCTAATATGGCTTGCGCGGTGGTCAATCCCGGGCAACCAGCCTTACACGACCTGTCTCAGTCGGCCGGCGACAGCGAGGCGAATATACCGGCAAACTGCTTGCCGCGCGGCGCCGCATAGCCGCCGATCTTCGATGTCTTCAAGCCGACCTTGAACAGGCTCTCGGCCAGCGTGACGGCGCAGACCACGCCGTCCAGCACCGGAACGCCATGCTCCTCGGACAGGCTGCGCGCCAGGTCGGCCATGCCGGCGCAGCCGAGCACGATCGCCTCGGCATGGTCCTCGCGAATGGCGCGCGCAATCTCCTGCGATATCCGATGTCTTGCATTCGAACCCGGACGTTCGAGCTCAAGCACGGCGACATCCGATGAGCGCACCTTGGCGCAGCGCGAGGCGAGGCCGTATTTGGCCAGATTGTGCTCGATCGCCGGCACCGAGCGGGCAAGCGTGGTGACGACGCTGAACTTGCCCGCGACAAGGCTCGCCATATGAAACGCCGCCTCGCCGATACCGATGACGGGAGCCTCGGTGGCGCAACGCGCGGCATCGAGGCCGGTATCGTCGAAGCAGGCGATGACATAGGCGTCGGCCTGTGCTTTGCCCATCTCGGCGATGATGCCGGGTATCGCGAAGACCTCGTCGAAATAACCTTCGATGCTCGGCGGGCCGTCGGCGGGATTGACGGCGACGATCTCTGTCGGGCCGGAGGCGACGCTTGCCGCCGCCTCGCCGATCTTGGCGGTCATCGACTGGGTGGTGTTGGGGTTGATGACGAGAATGCGCATGCCAATCAGCCTCAGATCTCGCCGCCGAGATAAAGACGCTTGACCCGGTCGTCGGTCAGCAGTTCGGCGGAGTTGCCGCTCAGCGCAACACTGCCGGTGGTCAGCGCATAGGCGCGCTGCGAGATGCGCAGCGCCATACGCGAATTCTGCTCGACCAGGAGCACGCTGACCTTCTCGTCGCGATTGATGGCGACGATCGAGCGGGCGATGTCCTGGACGAGCTTTGGCGCGACGCCCAGCGACGGCTCGTCGAGCAGCAACAGTTTCGGCTTCGCCATCAGCGCGCGGCCGATGACCAGCATCTGCTGCTCGCCACCGCTCATCGTGCCGGCGGCCTGCGAGAAGCGTTCCTTGAGCCGCGGAAAGCGGCCCAGCACCATCTCCATCGATGCGGCGATCTCGGATTTGCTGGTGCGCGTGAAGGCGCCCATCAGGAGGTTGTCCCTGACTGACATATAGGGGAAGACGCGGCGTCCCTCCGGCACCATGGCGATACCCATCTTGACGATCTCGTCAGGCGCGGCGCCGTCGATCCGCTTGCCGCTGTAATGGATTTCGCCGGACCGGATCTTGCGCAGGCCGGTGATGGCGCGAAGGATCGACGATTTGCCGGCGCCGTTGGCGCCGATCAGCGCGACGGTCTCGCCCTCGTTGACCTCGAGCGAGACGCCCTTCAGCGCGTAGACGTGGTCGTAATAGAGCTCGACATTCGCGAAGTTCAGGATCTGGTTCATAGGCCGATCGCCTCGTCTTCGCTGCCGAGATAGGCCTCGATCACCTTGTCGTTGGCCTGGATCTCCGACGGCGTTCCCTCGGCGATCTTCTGCCCGAAATTGAGCACCACGAGCCGGTCCGAAATCTTCATCACAGCCGGCATGTCATGCTCGACCAGAAGTATGGTCAGGCCACGCTCGCGCAGACGCCGCACCATCTCGACCATGCGCATCGTTTCGTCATGGTTCATGCCGGCGAAGGGTTCGTCGAGCAGCAGGATGGAAGGATTGGTGGCGAGACCGATGGCGATGCCCAACGCCCGCAAATGGCCATGCGGCAGGTTGCGGGCAATCTCATAAGCTAGCGAGGAGAGGCCGAGCAGCGCCAGAATCTCATCGGCCGATTGGCCGAAAGCCGCTTCGTCGGCTTTTGCCGTGCCGGTGCCGAGGAAGAAGCCGAACAGGCTCGCCTTGGAGCGCAGATGGTGCGCGATGATGACGTTGTCGCGCACGCTCATGTTCTTGAAGATGGTGGTTTCCTGGAAGGTGCGCACCACGCCCCTGCGGGCGGCGATGTGCGGCGCGAGGCCGGAGATGCGTTCGCCCTTCAGGCGCACCTCGCCTGTCGTCGGGCGCAGGAAAGACGAGATCAGCTTGAACAAAGTCGACTTGCCGGCGCCGTTCGGACCGATCACCGACAGGATCTCTTTCTCGCGCACCGAAAAGGAGACGTCGTTGACCGCGACCAGACCGCCGAAGCGTTTGGTGAGACGCGAGACCTCGAGCATTTCGGCCATGGCTCAACCCTTCTTCCGGGTCGTTTCGGCAAGGCTGAGCAGGCCGTTGGGCAGCACCAGCATCAGGACGATCATCAGGGCGGAATAGATGAGCAGCTGGAACTGGCCGGTCTGGAACAGAAGGTCCCAGCCGAAATAGAGCACCAGCGTGCCGAGCATCGGACCGAACACATAGCCGAGGCCGCCGAGGAAGCAGTTCAGCATGAAGTTGACGGAATCGGTGACCGTAAAGCTCGACGGGTAGATCGACTGCGAGATGGCGGCGAAGATGGCGCCGGAAACGCCGCCGAAGAAGGACGAGACGGCATAGGCGATGACGCGCAGATAGGCGATGTTGACGCCGATCGAGGAGGCGAGCTCCTCGTTCTGCTGCAGCGACTGGCACAGCTTGCCAATGCGCGAATTGACCAGCCGGTACATGATGGCGAAGCAGACCACCATCAGCGTAACCGCCAGCAGGTAGAAGGCGAGCCGCGAATTCTGCAGCGTGGCGAAATCGGGGATGAGCGTGATGCCGAAGACCGACAGCGCGCCGGGCAGCGGGATGCTGACGATGCCCTTGGCGCCGTTGGTGATCGGCAGCGCCAGAGCGAGCAGGCGCGCAACCTCGGTCAGCACCAGCGTGACCATGGCGAAATAGACGCCGCGCAGGCGCAGGATCGGCAGGCCGATCAGCACGCTTGCGGCGGCGCAGAACAGGCCTGCGGCTGGCAGCGTCAGCCAAAACGACCAGCCATGGTTCATCACCAGTATGGCCGAGACATAGCCGCCCATCAGCGCATAGGCGCCCTGGCCGATATTGATGCGTCCGATGTAGAAGGTGAGCCAGACGCCGGCGCTGGCGATGCTGAGCAGCGCCACCGAGGTCAGCGTGTAGTAGAGGTCGAAGCGGCCGCTCGACGAGATCGCAGCCGGCACGGCGATGAAGACGATCGCGAGGAAGGCGACGACCGCGGCGATCCTGGTGTTGCGATTGACGGTCATGGCGCCATCAACCCCAGGGCTTGCCCATCAGCCCGTTGGGGCGGACCGACAGGAACACCATCAGGGCGGCGAAGATGACGAGATAGGTGACGTCGCCATATTCGCGCAGCACGGTGAGGCCGACCGACTCCATCATGCCGAGGATGAAACCGCCGGCGATCGCGCCGCCGACAACGCCGGCGCCGCCGATCATCACCATCAGGAAAGCCTTGATCGAGATCGGCCCTCCAATACCTGAATTGACACCGGTGATGGTGACCAGCAGCCCGCCGACGACGCCCGCTAGCATGGCGCCCATGGCGAAGCCGATCATCGAATAGCGGTCAACGCGGACGCCCATAAGCTGGGCGGCGACACGGTCCTGTGCAAGCGCCCGCATGGCGCGGCCGACCCGGCTGTACTGCATGTAGAGCACGAACGCCGCGATGAAGACTATCGCCAGCGCGCCGACGACGATGCGGTCGTAGGGCATGATGATGCCAACGTCGTTGAACACGCCCTTGACGATTTTGGGAACGCCGCGCTGCTTCTCGCCGAACAGAAGCAGGATGACGGCGTCGAAGAAGAAGGCGGTCGCGGCGGCCAGTAGCATGGTGCTTTCCTCGCGATGGCTGCGCCGGATGACGGTTCGGAAGAGGAATTTCTCCATCAGCGCGCCGATGACGGCGAGCGTCACGCCCGAGGCGAGCAGCGCCACCACGAAAGGCAGGCCGAGCTGGCCGTAGACGGTGTAGGTGATGAACCCGCCCAGCACATACATCTGGCCGTGGGCGAAATTGAGCACGTTCATCAGGGCGAAGATCAGGGTCAGCCCCAGCGCGATCAGCGCATATTGGGCACCGAGATACAATCCGTTGGCGATGACCTGTTCCATGGATACCTTCGATCTTCCATCGAGTCCGGCCTATCGACCGGACCCCATGGCAAGCTTGAGGAAATACGCTCGAAGGTTACGCTAGTCGACGGAGCCGACGAACAGGGTCTGGAAAGCGCCGTCCTTGTATTCGTTGACCACCATCGGCACCGAGAGCTGGCGCTTCTGGCCGAAGGACGTCGCGCCGACATAGCTGAGCTTCGCGTCGCCCTTCAGGAAGGGATTGGGCGCGGTGAAGGTGTCCATGGTCTTCTTGAATTCGGCGACATCGCTGATGGCCGCCGGATTGGCCTTCAGCGTGTCGAGGATGTATTCCAGCGCGTAGACCTTGGTGTTGGACTCGTCGTTGTATTCGCCGAACATCTTGGTGTAGCGGGTGACGAATTCCTTCATCTCGTCCGAAGCGATCTCCGGCGTGGAGGCGCCGCCGACGGAGATGAAGCCGTTGGCGTATTCGCCGGCGCCCTCTTCCAGCACCTTGGCGTCCTGCGCGGTTTCCGTCGAGATCAGACCTTCATAGCCAAGCTCGCGCGCGGCGCGGATGAGCAGCGGCGCGTTGGCGGGCGCAACGCCCGACAGGACGAGCAGATCGGGCTTCAGGGCGACGATCGGCGTCAGCACCGGGGTGAAATCGCGCGTGTCGTTCTGGTAGGTGTCGTTCTGGGCGACGACTTCCAGCCCGAGAGCCTTTGCCGCCTCGACACCGGAGTCGCGCTGGCTGAGCGGGTCGGATTCATTCGCCGCAACAAAGGCGATCTTCTTCACGCCCTTGTTTTCCTTCAGATATCTATAGATCGCCGGACCGGACTGGTAATTGGCGATCATGCCCAGCACAGCATTGGAAGCCGGCTTCTGGTAGAGCGCCTTGGGGAAGGCGTAGGGGAAATAGATGATGCCGTTGGCCTCGGCGACCGGGCGCACCGCGGCGGCGCCGTCATCGACATTCGGGCCGACGACATAGTGGATGCCTTCCTGCGCCATTTTCTCCATGCCGGCGATGGCGCGCTTGGGGTCCTTCTGGTCGTCGAAGGTGACGATGTTGATGTTGTAGGTGTCGTTGCCGATCTTGACGCCGCCGGTCTCGTTTAACCAGGCGGCGCGCGTCTGCATCGAGCGCACATTCGAGGTGCCCCAGGCGGCGGCCGGGCCGCTGGTGACGCCGACAAAGCCGATTTTCAGTTCCTTGTTTTCAGCCTGCGCATACGAAATGCCGACAGCGGCAATGGCCAGGGTCGAGACGGCGCCGAGCGCCATGGATTTCAGAGTCGAGCGACGGTTGATCATATCAGTAGTTCCCCTTGTTATCGCGCTTTGTGTTTTGCTCAAAGGCTGCGCGGATAGCGTTAAGGGAAACCGCCTAGGGCGGATTGTCAACATCTTTCTTAGGTATTGTATACAATGTTTCGCGAGAATGTGTGCACCCGTCAGTATGGGTCGAAGGCTACTTCCCGCAATGGTGGTCGTTGATCTTGTTGATCGCATTCGCGTCCGGCGCGACGCGGCCGTAGGAGCAAGCGCCAGCGGCGGTGGTGAACAGCTGCCGGTCGTAGTAACGCGGACCGCCGAAGAGCTGATAGAGAAGATCGTCGCTGGCCGGAACGTAGCGCTCGCGCTCGACCGGCTGATAATGGCGATGATGATGCCTTTCGCCCGCAACCGCTTGGGCGGACACGGTCGCGGCCGTGGCCAGCACGAGCGCAGAGAGGGTCAGGTACTTCATCATCGACGGCAACCTTCTGG
The DNA here is from genome assembly GCF_003952425.1 of Mesorhizobium sp. M2A.F.Ca.ET.046.03.2.1. Taxonomy (NCBI): domain Bacteria; kingdom Pseudomonadati; phylum Pseudomonadota; class Alphaproteobacteria; order Hyphomicrobiales; family Phyllobacteriaceae; genus Mesorhizobium; species Mesorhizobium sp. M2A.F.Ca.ET.046.03.2.1. Next base: position 901,323 of record NZ_CP034449.1, read on the forward strand.
CAGTTTGGATCCGCAGCATATCCAAAATCACCAGTCGCGCAAAAGTTTCCCGTACCGGGCATTTGTCGCCGCCGCGCCGCTAGCTGAAGAAAGATAACGGCAATCGCGACGGCGGATTTTCGACAATGGCCGGCTGCGATGCCGGATATCCTGCATTCGTTCGGCCACCATTCCCGGAGGCCCAAGGAATAGCCCGATGACAGCCAGAGTGATCGTTCTCGACGCCAAGCCGCTCAGCACGGAAGATGTCGCCGAGATCGCGCGGCGCAATGCCCGGCTCGTGCTCGGCGAGGAAGCCATGCGCCGCATCCGCGCAAGCAGGGCGCTGATCGAACATCTTACCCAACTCGGCAAGCCCCTCTACGGCGTCACCACCGGGCTCGGCGCCTGTGTCGACACGCCGCTGGCGCAGGCGGACCTGATCGCGTTCCAGCACAGTGTGCCGCTCAGCCATTCGATGGGCGCCGGTCCATCGCTGCCGACCGAGGCGGTGCGGGCGCTGATGGTCGCGCGCATCTGCGGCATGGCGGCGGGCGGCACCGGCACCTCGGAGGGTGTGGTGCTCGGCCTGCTCGCGGCGCTCAACGCAGGCGTCCATCCGGTCATTCCAAGCTGGGGTTCGGTGGGCGCAGCGGACCTCGCGCCGCTCGGCCATCTGGCGCGGGCGCTGCGCGGCGACGGCGAGAGCGAATATCAGGGCAGGATCATGCCATCGGCCGAGGCGCTCAAGCTCGCCGGGCTCGAACCGCTCGACCTGCGCGAGAAGGACGGCCACGCCATCATCGTCGCCAACAGCCTTTCGACCGGAACGGCGTGCCTCGCGCTTGAGGAGGTCGCTTGCCTGATCGACTGGTCGCTGGCGGCGGTGGCGCTGAACTACGAGGCATTCCGGGCGTCGCTCAAGGCCATCGACGAGGATGCGCTTGCGGCGCGGCCCGCCTTCCGCCAAGTCGAGATCGGCGCGCGGTTGCGGGCCGAGCTTGTGGGCAGCGGGCTGTGGCACGACAACGCCGCGCGGCGCCTGCAGGATCCGCTCAGCTTCCGCTGCGTGCCGCAAGTGTGGGGCGGGCTCCTCCATGCCTATGAGCAGGCGAAACTGGCGACGGAGATCGAGCTTGGCCATTCAGGCGACAATCCGGTCATCCTGCCTGAGGCCGAGCGCGTCGTCTCCAACGGCAATTTCGACCTGACCGCCTTCACGCTGACCTGGGAAAATCTGGGCCAGGCGCTGGCGCATTGCGCGGTCGGCACCGCCAACCGCTCGATGAAGCTGATGTCGCCGACGGTCGCGGAACTGCCGCGCTTCCTGTCGGCGAAAGGCGGCAGCCGCCAGGGCTTTGCGGAACTGCAGAAGCCGGTCGCCGCGCTCGAAGCCGAGATCCGGCACCTCGCCAATCCGATGTCGCTCAGCCCCCTGGCCATTTCGGACGGCGTCGAGGACCAGTCGTCGATGGCGCCGCGCGTCGTGGCCAAGACGGCAGGCATCATCGAGCGCCTGCGCTATCTGGTGGCGATGGAGCTGATCTTCGCGGCCACCGGCGTGCAGTTGCGCGGCGTGCTGGACTCGATGGGCGAAGGACCGCGGCGCAGCTACGAAGCCGTGCGGGCGCTGGTCGCCCCGCTCGACGACGACCGCGAGATGAGCGCCGACATGGCGCGCGTCGCGCGCATGGTGGCGGGGCCGCGGCTGTAGAGCGAGCCTCCAGGCCACCGCTGCAAGCCTCAGTGGTAGTAGATACCGCCGTCGACGTTCAGCGCCTGACCGGTGACGAAGGCCGACAGGTCCGAGGCGAAGAACAGCACCGGACCGATGATATCCTCGGGCGCGCCGAGGCGCTTCAGCGCCGCGACGTCCTCCCAATGGCGGATCGCGGCTTCGCTTCCCAGATTGTTCTTGCCCATCTCGGTCAGGATGATGCCGGGGCAGATTGCGTTGACCGTGACGCCGTCCATGCCGACCTCCTGCGCCAGCACGCGGGTGAGCGTGATCACCACCGCCTTGGTCGCCGCATAGTGGCCTTGCGTCGGCACGCCCTGCCGGCCGGCGATCGAAGCGATGTTGATCACCCTGCCCGACTTCCTGGCGCGCATATGCGGCAGCACCGCCTGGCACATCATCAGCACGCCCTTGGCGTTGACGTCGAAATGCGCGTCCCAATTGGCCTCGTCGAGATCTTGCAGCAGGCTGGGCTTGAGGATGCCGGCGTTGTTGACCAGCACGTCGATGCTGCCTGCCTCTTCAAGCAGGGCCTGCGCGGTCGCCTCGATGTCCTTCTTCTTGCTGACGTCCATCTTATAGACATAGGCCTTGCGGCCCGCGGCCTCGATCTCGCCCCTGGTCACGTCGAGTTCCGCCGCCTGCGACGGCAGATCGGTGATGGCGACATCGAAGCCGGCTTCGGCAAGCCCCTTCGCGAGCGCCCTGCCGATGCCGCGGCTGGCGCCGGTGACGAGAGCCGTCTTGCCCTTGGCTTCAGGAAGAATGGTCATGCTGCTTCCACCTTTGATGTCTTGACCGGAAGCGAATTCATCGCCGCGACCGTGTCGTCGAATGAAACGAGTTTGCCGTCGGAACCGAGCCCCATCGCCACCTTGGCGGCGACCGCGCTGGCAAAACGCGCGGACTGCCTGAGGTCCCAACCTCTGACGACGCCGACGATGATGCCCGCCGTGAAGGAATCGCCGCAGCCCGTTGTGTCGAAGACCTCGGCCTCGAAGGCCGGCAGATGGAAATCTTCGCCATGTTCGGGCGAGACATGAACGCCGTCGGCGCCCAGCGTGATGATGCAGTTCTTCACGCCTCTCGCCTTGAAGAAGGCCGCGACGCGGGCCGGATCGCGGTCATACGCCATTTCGCCGGCTTCGTCGATGCTGGGCACGAAATAGTCGATGTAAGGAAGGCACGGCTCGACCAGCTTCCACGTCTCGGGCGTCGCCTGGATGAGATCGAAGGTGGTGACGCGTCCAAGCTCCTTGGCGCGCTTCAACAGCCTGACGGTCGGTTCGCCATCGAAGCGCTTCAGGAGCCCGGTGCCGCCGACATGGACGACGGTCGCATCGAGCGCGGCATCGAGATCGGCATCGGCGACCTCGAACAAGGTGGCAGTGCCCGGCACATGCAATGCCGGCCGCTCGCCGTTCGGCCGCACCGGCAGGATGGTGGACGAGGTCTGGACGCTGCCGTCGCGGCGAACGAGGCTCGTCTCCAGGCCGTATTTCTTCAGCTTGGCGAGAAACCAGTCGCCCATGTCGTCGGTGCCGAGCGTGGTGACGGCCCTGGTCTTCAGGCCCAGGATGGCGCAGTCCATGCCGGTCGCGCCGGCGGTGCCGGCGACCGTCATGCGGATCTCCTCGATATAGTCGGCGCGACCGCCTTCGGGGATACGCGAGACCGGCCGTCCGAGGATGTCGAGAACGTAGAAGCCGATCGAGCTGACGTCGAATTGGGGCATGGCTGACTTGACCTTTCGAATTCAATGGGCGGCGCGACGTAGGCCGAAGCTTGCGGCCAGCACCAGGAAGACGAGCACGCCGATGCCGACCTGCTGCCAGTAGAAATTCCAGCCGACCAAAAGCAGCCCGTTCTTGACGATGGCGAGCAGCAGCACGCCGAGCAGCGTGCCGATGACCGAAGGCTTGCGCTCGCGACTGAGCGTCGTGCCGATGAAGGTGGCGCCGATGCCGTCGAGCAGGAAGGCATTGCCGGAGAGCGGCACGTAGGACTTCACCGTCGCCGACAAGAGGATGCCGGTGACGCCGGCAAGCAGCGCGCACAGAACATGCACCATCGACAATTCGCGCGGCACGCGGATGCCGGAATACCAGGCCACGCCCGGCTGCGCGCCCATCGCCTGGACATAGCGGCCGAAGACCGAGCGATGCAGCAGGACATGAACGGCGAAGACAAGGACGATCAGCACGATGACCGGCGTCGGTACGCCGAACAGAGCGGTGCGGGCGATGGCGTTGAACTGGTCCGCTGCATAGCCGCTCGTGAGATAAATCGGCTGGCCGCCGCTGGTGGCGAGCTGCTGCGTGCTCTGGCCGATGAAGAGGACGCCGAGCGTCGCCAGGAACGGACTGATGTTAAGCCTGGTGATCAGGATCGCGTTGAGGATGCCGACGATCAAAGCGGCGCCGAGTCCGCCAGCGACGCCGACGATGCCGCTATAGCCGGCGGCCAGAAGCATGACGAAGATCATGCTTGCCATGTCGACCGAGACGCCAACCGAGAGATCGATGCCGCCCGACGAGATGACGATGGTGAGGCCGAGCGCCACGATCGCCAGCATGACGACATTGTTGACCAGCACGTTGAAGAGGTTGGCCGGCGTGAGAAAAGTCGGACTCGCCACCGAAAAGAAGATGACGATGGCCGCGAAGGCGATGAGCACACTGTATTTGGCGAGGAAGCCGCGCAGGCTCACCTTGGCGGTGGTTTCATTGGCCGAGATGCTCATCGCGAACCCTCCGAACCGCGGGCAAAGGATGTGATCGCCACCACCAGCAGGATCAGCGCGCCCTGCACGCCGTTGACCCAGTAGCTGGAGACGTTGAGCAGTTGGAAGCCGTTCGCGAGCAAGCCGATGAACAACACGCTGAGCAGCGTGCCCCCCATGGTCGGCACGAAGCGGCGCGAGAAGACGGTGCCGAGCAGCGCCGCCGCCAGCACCGACAGAAGCAGCTCGCCGGAGCCGGGCGTGCTGGCCGACAGGCGCGAGACGGTGAGGATGCTCGCCACCGCCGCGCAGAAGCCGCTCAGCACATAGGTGAAGGACACGTAGAACGGCACGCTGATGCCCGCCGCGCGCGCCGCTTCCGGGTGTCCGCCGACGGCGTAGAGCCTGAGCCCGAACGACGTGCCGTGAACGACCACGATCATGATGGCGGAGAAGACGATCAGCGCCCAGGCAAGCGCGGAGATGCCGAGGAAGCTGCCCGACACCAGCACGCCGAGCAGCGGGGAGGATGCGCCGACGACCGTGTTCTGGGTGAGGGTGAGTTCCATGCCGGCCGCGACATTGAGCACGGCAAGTGTTGCGAGCAGCGGCAGGATGCCGAGCCCGACCACGGCAAGGGCGTTCAGCGCGCCGACCGCCATGCCGACGGCAATGGCCGCGATCACCGAGAGGAAATCGCCATAGCCCATCGACAGAAGCGTCGCATAGATCGCGGCGCAAAGCCCCATATTGGCGGCGATCGAAAGGTCGATGCCACCTTCGGTGACGTCGGAGCCGCCGCCGATGATGACGGCGGTCATGCCATAGGCGAGCACGCCCAGGATCGCCGACTGCTCGACGACGTTGATCAGGTTGAAGGTCGAGGTGAAGCCCGGCGCGAAGACGACGAAATAAGCCATGATCGCGGCGAAGGCGGCGATCGCGCCGAGCCGCACGACGAGCGCGCCGAAGCGGCGGCCGGCGCTCTTGGCCGCGGCCTGCTTTTCGTCGGAAACACCGACGTCTGTGTGGAGGACAGTCGCGCTCATGCAGCCACTCCATCCATGGTCGAACGTGCGCCCGACGAAGCCGCCAGCAGCACATCGCTGTTCATCGCAGAACCGGAGAAGCTGCCGGCAAGCCGGCCGCGATAGACGACCAGCACGCGGTCGCAGACGCCGACCAATTCGAGCAGGTCGGAGGACAGAAGCAGGATCGCCGCGCCCTCGCCCGCCAGCCGATTGAGAAGATTGTAGATCTCGACCTTGGCGCCGACATCGACGGCCACCGTCGGCTCGTCCAGCACATAGACGCGCGACTGGCAGCTCAGCCATTTGGCGATCGCCACCTTCTGCTGGTTGCCGCCGGAGAGCTCGCGCACCAGCGCGTCGCGATGCGGTGTCTTGATCGACAGCTCCTTGATCAGACTGTCCACCGCCTGGTTCTCGCTGCCGCGGCTGACCAACCCGCTCTTGGAATAGCGGCGCAGGCTGGCCAGGGAAATGTTCTCGCGCACCGAAAGGCCGAGCGCCACGCCATGGGCGCGGCGGTCTTCCGGCAGCATGGCGATGCCGTCGCGCACCGCTTTGACGGGCGTCGACAGGGCAAGCTCCCTCCCCTCGACCTTGACCCGGCCGCCCTCGGCAGTCTTGAGGCCGAACAGGCACTGGACGATCTCCTTGGCGCCTGAGCCGAGCAGGCCGGTGAGGCCGACGATCTCGCCGGCGCGGACGTTGAAACCGATATTCTCGAAGCTGCCGCCGAGACGAAGCTTGGAAACCTCCAGCACCGGCGCGCCTAAATTGACCGAGCGCTTCGGGAACATCTCGCCGACATCGCGGGCGATCATCATCGCAATGATCTCGTCGATCGGCGTCTGACGCGGGTCGACCGTGCCGACATCGGTGCCGTTGCGCATCACGGTGACGCGGTCGCAGAGCTTCTCGATTTCCTGCATGTAGTGGGAGATGAAGACCACGGCGATGCCGTCGTCGCGCAGCCGGCGCAGCACGTCGAACAGGCTGTCGACCTCGCGCTTGACGAGCGCCGCCGTCGGCTCGTCGAGCACCAGCACCGAGGCTTTTTGCGCCAAGGCGCGGGTGATCTGCACGACCTTCTGCTGCGCCGTGGTGAGATCTTTCACAAGCGTTCCGGCCGGCAGTTCCATGCCGAAGAAGCGCTTCAGCAGGTCCGCGGCCCTGCGCTCCATGGCGCGGCGGCTTACGAACGGGCCAAGGCCGATCTCATGGCCGAGGAACACGGCCTCGCCGACCGTCGCGGTAGGCACCAGCAGCCTGTCCTGGTGGATGAAGTGCACGCCGAGCTTTTCGACCGAGGCCGGTGTCAGCGAAGTTACGGTCTCGCCGTTGATGAGGATCGAGCCGCTGTCCGGCTTGATGATGCCGGCCAGCACCTTGATGATGGTCGACTTGCCCGCGCCGTTCTGGCCGACAAGGCCGAGGATCGAGCCGCGCGCGATCTCGAGGTTCGCGTTTTCCAAGGCGCGTACCGGACCGAACCGTTTCGAAATGCCTGTCATCGATACAGCAATGTCACGCTTTGCTGTCTGCATGGCCGTCAATCCTGGTTGGATGTGACGGGCAGCCACATGGGCGCGGCTGCCCGCCGTTTCGTTCCGTCCTATTTAACGCCAGCCTTCTCGGCGGCGTCGAGGAACGGCTTTCCTTTTTCGACGGCATTTTCCTTGTTGATCAGCACCGAAGGCACGAAAGTGAAGGGCGGCACCTTCTGGCCGGCCAGATATTTCGCGGCATTGTCGACCGAGGTCTTGCCGATCTCATAGGGCTGCTGCGCCGCGACCGCGCCGGCCGGCGACTTCGGATCCATCACCATCTTGATGACTTCAGGGCTGCCGTCGATGCCGTAGGTCTTGACCTCGTTGCGGCCGGCGGCTTCGACCGCCTGCGTGGCGCCGATCTGCGGCACGTCCCAGCAGGCCCAGACCGCGCCGATCGAACCCTTCTCGGGCGACTTGGTCAGCATGTCGGTGACGTTGGAATAGGCGCTCTGCACCGTGTTCGGAATGACGTCGCGCAGCTCGGGCTCGACGATCTTCACATCCGGGAACGAGGTCAGCACATATTTCAGCTGATCGTAGCGGATCTTGCAGACCGGCACGCTGTAGAAGCCGTTGAAGACCAGCACATTGCCCTTGCCGCCCATGTCGGCGACCATCTGCAGCGCGATCTCGGCGCCGATATTGTAGTTGTTGGAGGTGGTGTTGTTGATGGCGTGCGGCGTCGCGGTATCGACCGTGAACAACGGGATGCCGGCGTCGCGGATCTTCTGCAGCCACGGGTTCAGCACTTCGAGATTGCCGAGCTGCTCGATGATCGCGTCCGGCTTCTGCGCGATCAGCGTCTGCAGCTGCGCGATCTGCTGCTGGTCCTTGCGGCCGGCGTCGAGCGCGATGACTTCACCGCCGAGCTCCTTGACGCGGTCCTGGATGCCTTTGAAGGCCATCAGGTCCCAATAATGGTCGGTGCCGATGGCGGAGACGCCGATGCGCTTGCCTTTGAGCGACAGTTCCTCAGCGCTGGCGCCCGAGATGGCGGCCAGGCTGCAAGCCGCCGCCAACCCCAGAGCGAGCGCCTTGACGAGGCCTTTCATCGAATTTGTCATTTCATTTCCTCCCTTGTTGATCGCTCCGGGCCTTCCCGGAGGATATGCGAAACAGTCAGTTGCTGCTCCAGCCCTTTGTTGGTCGCTTCGGGCAGAGCCCTCCGCTCAGGCAGCGGCGTCATTGTCGCGCAGGCCGTAGCTCGCCATGCGCTTGATGACGTTTTCGATCTCCTCGTCGGACAGGATTGGCGGCTCGCCGATCTGCAGGGCGCCGTGATACTGGCGCGCCAGCGTCTCGACCTCGACGGCCAGCCACATCGCCTGGGCGAGGCTCGACCCGACGGCGATCATGCCGTGCTGGGCAAGCAGGCAGGCCTTGCGGCCGCGCAATGCCTCCACCGCGTGCGCCGAAAGCTCCGCCGTGCCGAAGGTGGCGTAGGGTGCGCAACGAATGTCGCTGCCGCCGGCGACCGCGACCATGTAATGGATCGCCGGTATCTTCCGGCCCATGATGGCGATCGTCGTGCAATAGGTCGGATGCGCGTGGACGACTGCGTTGATCTCGGGCCGCGCCTTCATGATGTCGAGATGGAAACGCCATTCGCTGGATGGCGGCAGGCGTCCGTCGACCTCGCCGTCCCAGCTCATGAAGACGATGTCCTCGGGCACCAGCGTGTCATATGGCGTGCTCGTCGGCGAGATCAGCATGCCCTCGCCATGGCGGCAGCTGATGTTGCCTGATGTGCCCTGGTTGATGCCGAGTGCGTTCATCTCGATGCAGGCGTCGATGATGGCCTGGCGCACATCTCGGTCCGAAACGGTCATGCGATATTCCAATCCTTGCTCAGTCCGTCACCAGGCCGTGTAGCCGCCATCGATCGACAGGATCGCGCCCGTCACGTAGCTCGAGGCCGGCGACGCCAGGAACAGGATCGCCGAAGCGATCTCCTGCGGCGTGCCCAGCCGGCCCATCGGCGTCATGTCGATCCAGGTGTTGAAGAGTTCGGGACGCTCGCGCATCTTCAGCGTCATGTCGGTGCCGACATAGCCCGGCGCCAGCGCGTTGACGCGCACGCCTGACTTCGCCCACTCGACCGCAAGCGCCTTGGTCATCATGTGCACGGCGCCCTTGCTCACCATGTAGGACGGCGCGGTCTGCGGACGGTTGATGATCAGCCCCGACATGGAACCCAGATTGACGATCGAGCCCTTCTTGCGGTCGACCATCGAACGGCCGAAGGCGCGCGAGGCCCAGTAGACGCCGTTGACGTTGACATCCATCACCAGGCGCCATTCTTCGTCCGGCGTGTCGAGCGCGGTGTTGAGGCGCGCGATGCCGGCGCTGTTGACCAGGATATCGACCTGGCCGAAATCCGCGGCGACTGCGGTTGCCGTCGCCTCGACGGCTTGCGGATCGGTAACGTTCAACACGCGGCCATCGACGCTCGCGACGCCAGCGGCCTGGAGCGCCTCGGCAGCGGCCTTCAGCCCATCCGCATTCATGTCGAGCAGGACGATCCTCGCGCCGCAAGTCCCCAGCGCCTTGGCGGCCTCGAGACCGATGCCGCTGGCGCCGCCGGTGACGACGGCAACCTCGCCCGTCAGGTCGAATTGCGACCGGTAATCCATGCACGTCCTCCATCAGGACAGGCTTGAGCGCGGGCAAAACGCTGCCCTCGCCGCCGAAGCGGCGCCGCAAGCCGGCCGTCCTGATAATGCCTCCGGGGTCAGGCTCCTCCCGACCCCATGACAGGGACGTTACAGAAGCTTCCCGGGTCCGTCAATCTGGTTATAACCAGAAAACGGAATCTTTTTTGGATGTGCGCAATTCAGGTGCGATCGACACCGTTCACCGTCGCCGACGGCTGCTCGACCGCCATGTGGATGCGGGCGACAGAGGAGTTGTAGAAGGCCTCGTAATATTCAAGCGCGGCGCCGTCGGAATCATAGGCGATCGACTCGATCTCGATCAGCGGCGTGTTGGCGGCGACACCCATCTGATCGGCTTCTTCCTTGGTGGGAAGCGCGGCACGCAGCCAGCGGTCGGCACGCTTCACCGTCAGGCCGAAGACGGCGCGGATGGTGCCGAAGATCGACTGGTTTTCCGACAGGATGTTCTCCAGCCCCGGGACCCGATGCCCCGGCAGGCTGATACGCGTCATGGTGATCGGCGTGCCGTCGGTCATGTAGACGCGGCTGATGCGGACCACGCTGCCATTGGCGGGAATGCCGAAGACCTTGGACTCCTTCTCGCTCGGCGGGCAGCGGTAGATCTCCAGCGTGCGGGTCGAGACCTTGTGGCCCTTCGCGGTCAAATCGTCGAACACGCCGAGATTGGCGGTCATGAAGTCGACATGCTCGCGGGGAGCGGCGACGAACATGCCCTTGCGCGGCATCTTGATGATGCGGCCTTCATTGGAGAGCGATCCGATCGCGGCGCGCACGACGGGACGAGAGACGCCGAAGAAATCGCAAAGCGCCTGTTCCGAGGGAATGCGCGAATTGGCTGCCAGCAGACCGGTGTTGATCGCCTCCTCGACTTGGTTGCGCAGCTGCACCCAGAGCGGGGCCGCCTCGTCGCGGTTGAGCTGAACCTTGGAGCCGATCGAGCGGAAAGCCTCGGCCGCCTCGGCATCTTCCTGGTCGTAACGAGGACGCCCGCGCGTTCTGGTTGCCTGTTCCATTCGGGTCCCGCCGCAAATCATTTGCCGCGACTCAAAAAGCGGCAGCGCCTCCCTACCGGAGGCCGCCCGCCATTTTCACGCTCTCCGGCAAGTTTCGCAACCATAGCATGGCGGCGGCCCCCAGAAGCGGTCCGGGAACCAGGAGCAGGAAGGCCCAGCGCCAGCCGCCGATGAAGTCGGCGAAGCGCGGCGTCAGCCAGATGGCAAGCACCGTCAGCGCGAAACCGGCGCCGAGCTGCACGGACAGAGCGGTACCAACGAAGCGGCGGTCGGTAAGCTCGGTGACGGCGGCGGAGAACTGCGCCGAATCACCGATCACAGACACGCCCCAGACGATGGCCACCAGCATGAACAGCCAGAGCGGTCCGGTGAACAGAAAGCCCATCAGCAGCGCGCAGCTTCCCGAGACGAGCATCATGCCGGCGGTGGTGGCGGTGCGGCCGATCCGGTCCGACAGATAGCCGCCGAGCAGACATCCCAGAATGCCGGATGCCACAACGAAGAAGGTCGCGAGCGAGGCTGTGGCGGCTGTTCCGATCGCCTGCGCCTCGAAGGCCGCGCGCGTATAGGCGAGCAGCCAGGCCCACATGGCATAGAGCTCCCACATGTGGCCGAGATAGCCGAGATTGGCGAGGAGCAGCGGCTTTTCGCGAAACACCTGGCCGATGCGCGAGGGCTCGAAGATAGCCTTGCCGAAGGGATAGGGTCCTTCCTTCGCGAACAGCAGGAAGAGCAGCGCGCCCGCAGCGGTGGCCACGCTTGCCGCGGCGACTACGGGCCGCCAGTCGAGCACGGTCGAGACGGCGCGGAAGAGATGCGGCAGCGCCGAACCGACTGTGAGCGCGCCGATGACCGCGCCGAGCGCCAGTCCCCTGTCGCGCGCGAACCAGGTGGCGACCAGCTTGAGCGCCGGCGGATAGACGCCGGCAAGTGCGGCGCCGGTGACGATGCGCGCGGCGATCACACCGCCCGGCCCGGGATGGAAGAGCAGCGTCGCGTTGGCTAAAGCAGCGACGAGGGCTGCTGCCGCCATCAGGCGGCTCAGCCGTACAAGGTCCGGCAAATTGACCAGGCTCGCCACCAGCGCGCCGATGACGAAGCCGACCTGGACGCCATTGGTCAGCCAGGCTTCGGCGCTGGCGCCCAGCGCCAGCTCCTGCTTCAATTCGGGAAGGATTGCGGTCGCCGAGAACCACGTGGTCAGCGACAGGACGACCGCCAGGCAAAGCAGCGACAGCACGCGCCAGCGCTCGCTGTCGGCCGCTATGCCAAGCCGGCCGCCCCCGACCGTGCTCATGCGCCTTGCAGCGGTACGGTGAACACCGTGGCCGTGCCGGTCAGGCAAAGCTCGCCCTGGCCGTTGCGCACGCTGGTCTCGATCTTGCAGATCGGCTTGTCGGGGCGCACTTCCTTGACCTCCACGCGGCCGGTGATCTCCTCGTCAACGCCAACGGCCTTGACGAACTTCCAGGCCACTTCGAGGAACACGGTCCCGGGGCCGGGCAGATCCTCGGCGACCAACGCGTTGAGGATGCCGGAGGTGACGCCGCCCTGCACGATGAGCTTGCCGAACACCGACTTCTCGGCCAGCGCGCGGTCGTAGTGCAGGGGATTGCGATCGCCGGTGATGCCGGTGAAGGCCTCGATGTCGCTCATCCTTGTGCGTCGCGTGCGCTCGGCGAAGGCGCCGACCTGCGGACGGCCTTTCACGACACCCACCCAACCGTCCTTCGTTTCGATGCTCATTGCGGCTTCTCCTCTGCTCTGGGTTCGACTGGTCTGAAGGCCGGCAGGACACGGCCGCCGATGGCGGTCGGCGCAAGCAACAGCATGTCTCCGATCTGTTGCGGCCGTGTGCCGGGCAGGATGAAGCTCAGCATCGTCGGGCCTTCGGCCAATTCGACCAGGCCGACCACATACGGTGCCGCGGGCAGCCAGCCGGGATGGCCGGGTTTATGCACCTTGGAAAAGGATTTGAGCCGTCCCCTGCCCGATGCGTCTTTCCAGACCAGCCGCTTGCTCCAGCAATGCGGGCAGATCGGGCGCGGATAGAAGACGGCCTTGCCGCAACCCTCGCAATGCTGGATGGTCAGCCGGCCCTCGGCGGCGGCATCCCAGAACGGCCTGGACAGCGCGGTGATCGTCGGGCCAGGGGTTTTCAGGGTGTTGAGATCGACGGACATCAGGCGGCCCCCAACACCAGGGCGGTCGCTTCGCTCATCGTCGCGCCATTGCCGGTGACCAGCGCGAGCCAGGCCTTGCCGATCTGGCGTTCACCCGCCTCCCCGCGCAGCTGGCGTACCGCTTCGACGACATGGGTCATGCCGCCGGCAAGGTCGGGCTGGCCGAAGCCGAGCTGGCCGCCATGTGTGTTGAGCGGCTTGTCGCCCTTGTGCGAAAGGTCGTGGTCGCCGAGCCACGCGCCGAACTGGCCCGGCGCGCAGAGGCCGGCATCCTCGATCGTCGTCGCAACCATGATCGTGTAGCAGTCGTAGAGCGACAGAAGGTCCATCTCGTCAGCCTTCGTGCCGGACTGAGCGAAGGCCCTTGCCATTGCGCTCTTCAGCGGACCGGAAGTCAGGTGTGGGGCCTGGCTGACCGCGCGGTGCGTGACCTTCTCGCCGGCGCCGAGCAGATGGACAGGTGGCCTGCGCAACGACCGCGCGCGTTCGGCCGAGGTGACGACGACCGCTTCGCCGCCGGCGACCGGCATGACGATTTCGAGGAGATGCAGCGGCGAGGCGATCATCGGCGAGGCAAGCACCGCTTCGACATCGGCCGGCTTGCCATAGAAGATGGCGTCGGGGTTGAGCTGCGCGCTGGCGCGCGCCGCCGCGGCGATCAGCGCGAAATCTCGCGCGGTCGAGCCGTATTCCGCCATATGCGCCTGCATCAGCAGCGCATAGGAGATGTTGGCGCCCGAAGCGCCGAAAGGCACGTCGAACTCGCGGATCGGATTGCGGTTGGGCGAGCGGGGTGCAACCTCCTCGCGGTTGTTGGCGAGCACGCACAGCACCGCCTCGCACATGCCGGCCTCGATCGCGGCCGCCGCGCGCCAGACCATGCCTGCGCCGGACGCGCCGCCAAGATCGACGACATTGGCCATGGTCGGCGCGAGTCCCAGATATTCGGCTATGGTCGCCGGAACATGCTGCGGCGTCTCGCCGACCTGCGGCCCGACCAGCAGCCCGTCGATAGCCGCCGGCTCCAGCCCGGCGTCGAGCACCGCCAGGCGCGAGACCTCGGCGATCATCTCCAGCGTCGTCACGCCGCTGGTCAGGCGCTGCGGCTTCAACTCGCCGATGCCGACGACCGCTCCCTTTGCCCGGCTCATGCCGCCTTGCTCCGGTCGAGCGCGCGGTATTCGTCGAGGCAGGCGGGATTGGCGAGCGAAGCCATGTTCTTGACCGGCTTGCCTTCGAGCGTGGCGCGGGCGGCACCCTCGACGCGCTTGCCGTTCAGCGTATAGGGCACGGCCTGCACCGCGTGGATGCGATGCGGCACGTGACGGGGCGAGGCGCCTTCGCGGATCGCTTTGCGAATTCGCATGGCGAGCTCGGGGGTCAGCGCAAAGCCGTCGTTGAGCTTGACGCAGAGCACGATCTCCTCGTCGCCTTCGATGGGCGCGCCAAAGACCAGGCAATCCTCGATCTCGGCAAAATTCTCGCAGGCGGCGTAGATTTCCGCCGTGCCGATCCGCACGCCGCCGGGCTTCAGCGTCGTGTCCGAGCGGCCGTGGATGACGCCAGAGCCGTAAGCCGTCATCTCGGCGACGTCGCCATGTGTCCAGATCTCGCGGCGTGCGGCGAAGTAGGTGGCGTGATAGCGCGCGTCGCCGTCCTTGCCCCAGAAGGCCAGCGGCATGGACGGGAACGGCTCGGTGCAGACGAGATCGCCCTGCCGGCCGATGACCGGCGCATTGCGCTCGTCCATGACGCCGACGGCGAGGCCGAGCCCTTTCACGGTCAGCTCGCCGCGCCGCACAGGATGGATCGGCGATCCCAGCAGGAAGCAGCCGATGATCTCGGTGCCGCCGGAGATCGAAGCGAAGATCATGTCGCGCTTCACATGATCGTAGACCCAGTCGAACTGCCCGGGTGAGACGGGCGCACCGGCCGACAGCAGCGAACGCAGCGACGAGAGATCATGCAGGCGCCCCGGCGCGTAACCTTCGGCGGCAAGTGTCGCCAGGTATTTAGGACTGGTGCCGAAATGCGTGACGCGAGCGCGCTCGGCCATTTTCCAGAGCGGACTGGGGTCGAGGCGATCGGCCGATTTCAGGATCGGCGCGCCGTCATAGAGCACCACGCTCGCGCCGCAGGCCAGACCTGAGATCAGCCAGTGATACATCATCCAGGCGGTGTTGGTGTACCAGCTCATGACGTCGCCCGGGCGGACGTCGCCGTGGAGCAGGTGCTCCTTCAGGTGCTGGAGCAGCACGCCGCCGGCGCGATGGACGATCGCCTTCGGCGCGCCTGTCGTGCCGGAGGTGTAGAGCACATAGGCCGGGTGGTCGAAGGGCACGCGCTCGAAACTGAGAGGAGCGTCGCGGCCGAAATCGTCGAACGAAATGCGATCCGCCGCGCAATCCGGCTTGGTGCCCGGTTCGCCGGTCAGCACCAGCGTCGTCACCGTCGGCATCGCGGCGACGATCTCGGCCAGCCTGGCGGAGATGTCGTGCTCCTTGCCCGCATAGCGGTAGCGCGGCGCGGCGAACAGCACCTTGACGCCAATCTGGCCGAGGCGGTCGACGATCGCCGCGGCGCCGAAATCAGGCGAGCAGGACGACCAGACGGCGCCGACGGAAAGCGTCGCCAAAAGCGCCACGAGGCCCTCGACGCGATTGGGCAGGATACCGCCGACGCAATCGCCCTTGCCGACGCCGGCCGCGCGCAGGCCATGCGCCGTCCTGGCGACGAGCCGGCGCAATTCGCCCAGTGTGATGGTCTGGAAATGGCCACTCTCGTCGACCTCGATGAGAGCAACCCTCTCCTCATCGCCGCGCAGCAGGTTTTCCGCGAGATTGAGTGTCGCTTCCGGCAGGAAGCGACTCCCGGTCATCGGCGCATTGTCGTCGCGCAGGAAGGCGATCCCGCCCGGATCTCCAATGACCTCGGCGAAATCCCACAGCGCCCGCCAGAAGGCGCCGGGATCGCCGATCGACCAGCGATGCAGCGTCTCGTAGTCGCGCGGATCGAAGCCGTTGGCCATCGAAAAGCGCGCAAGATTGGACGATTGGAACGCGGCCGGCGCCGGCGTCCAAAGCACGGATGACATGGATTTCCTCCCGCAATGCAGGCCGGGCTCTTTGCCGCGACCTTGCCTGCCGATGCATTTCATGATTATTGGTTATAACCAGAATGTCAAGCGGCGATCACGCCCAAGCGGACCGCGCTGCCGGAGGAACAGACATGGACGCCTTTTACATCGTTGCCGCGAAGCGGACGCCCATCGGCAAGCTGAACGGCGCGTTCGCCGGTCTGTCGGCGGCGGAGCTGGGGGCGCAGCTTATCCAGGCGATGCTGGCCGAAAAGCAGCTTGCGCCCGATGCCGTCGGCGAGGTGATCATGGGCCAGGTGCTGACCGGCGGCGCCGGGCAGAATCCAGCCCGGCAGGCTGCTCTCAAGGCCGGCCTGCCGGTCGGGTGCCCGCCATGACCGTCAACAAGGTCTGCGGCGCCGGGCAGAAGTCGATCCATCTCGCCGCCCAGGCCATTCGCTGCGGCGACGCCGACTGCGTGATCGCCGGCGGACAGGATTCGATGACTTCGGCGCCACATGTCATTCACGGGGTGCGCGCCGGCATCCGCATGGGCGACCGTACGGTGAAGGATTCCATGATCACCGACGGTCTGTGGGACGCCTTCCATCAGGTGCATATGGGCGTCACCGCCGAAGCGCTGGCGCAGCGCTACCAGATCACCCGCGAGGAACAGGACAGGTTCGCGCTGCGCTCGCAGGAGAAGGCGGACGCCGCCATCCAGGCTGGCAGGTTCGACGACGAGATTGCGCCTGTGTCGATCAAGGCCAGGCAAGGCGATGTCGTCATCGAGCGTGACGAGCATCCCAACCCCTCCACAACGATGGAAGGCCTTGGCCGGCTGAGACCGGTCTTCGATGCGGCGGGGACGATCACGGCCGGCAACTCATCCGGTCTCAACGACGGCGCCGCCGCGGTGCTTGTGATGTCGGAGGCGCGGATGAAGGAACTCGGCCTGACACCCCTCGCCAGCATCGCCTCTTATGCTTCTGCCGGCGTCGAGCCGATGGACATGGGCCTCGGTCCCGTCGCGGCCTCGCGGCGCGCGCTCGACAAGGCCGGCTGGCGCGCGTCCGATCTCGACGCGATGGAGATCAACGAGGCCTTCGCCGCGCAAGCCATCGCCGTCAATCGCGAGATGGGCTGGAACGAGGACATCATCAATATGAGCGGCGGCGCCATCGCGCTTGGCCATCCGCTGGCCGGCTCCGGCTGCCGCATCGTGGTGACGCTGCTGCACGAGATGGTCCGGCGTGGAGCGAAGAAGGGCTTGGCCTCGCTCTGCATCGGCGGCGGCCAGGGTGTCGCGATCTGCCTGGAGCGGTGAGCCTTCCGACGGCCTAAAGCGCGTCGCGATCTTTCAGATTCGCTCCATGCGCTTTAGGTTCTTGATTTACGCATGTCTTGATCCCGAAACCGGTTCCCACTTCGGGAGACATGCTTTAGCGGAGCAAATCGAACATCAGCTTGAAGAAGCGGTCGGCATCGACTTCATAGGCGATGCGCGCATTGTCCTCCTCACCGCGCTCATGCCAGAAATCGGCCACCGTGGCGCCGAATGTGTAGCTGCCGGACAGGTCGACGCCGATATGCGCCGGACGCGTGCGGACGAGCGTCGGATCGATCGCCAGCGCCAGCGCCAGCGGGTCGTGCATGGCGCCGCCGACGCCCATCGAGTTGCGGTGCAGCTTCTCGTAGAATTTCAGCCAGTCCATGACCACGCGGCCGAGCGGCGTGTCGATCCTGGCCAGTTCCTCGTATTGCGGCGCCTCGATCAGCACCTGCATGGTCACGTCGAGCCCTATCATGGTGATGGGCACCCCGGCGTCCAGCACCAGCTTCAGGGCCTCGGGGTCGCAGAAGGCGTTGAACTCGGTCGGCGTGATGATCTCGCTCTTGCGATAGAACACGCCGCCCATCCAGATCAGCTCCTTGATCTTGGGCAGCACGTGCGGGTGCTTGAGCACGAGCAGGCCGATGTTGCAGAGCGGGCCGGTCGCCACCACCAGCAGCGGTTCCGGAGATGCCGCGAGCTTCTCGGCAAGGAAGTCCACCGCATGCTGCTTGATCGGCCCGCGCGAGGGCTGCGGCAGATAGGGCGAGCCTTCGAGCCCGCTCGGGCCATCGGCGGTGCCCAGAACCAGCGGCCGCGCCAGGGGCTGCGCGCAGCCGGCGGCGACCGGCACATCGCCGGCGCCGAGGAAATCAAGCACGCGGATCGCGTTGTCCGTTGTCTTCTCGAGCTCCGCGTTGCCACATCTCGTGGTGACGCCGAGAAGCTCGATGTCGGGCGAGCGATGCGCCATGACCAGCGCAATGGCAGCGTCGTGGCGGGATCGCAGTCGTAGAGGATCGGTGTCGGCATCGGTGTGGGACAGCTATATGGACGTGCCCAGCGCAACGCTCGCGGCGCAAGCCTATCCGGACGTTCCGATCACGCGTCCGCTGGATGGCAACGCCGCCTTCATCGACACCTCGGCGGCCAAAGCGGCGCTGGGATTCGAGCCGCGCTTCTCATGGCGCGACTATCGCTGACCGGCATCCGGCTTTTGGAGGCAAGAGATGCGCTTCAAGGACAAGATCGTTCTGGTGACGGGCGCCGCCGGCGCCATCGGCTCCGCGGCGGTGCGCCGCTTCGTCGAGGAAGGCGCGACAGTCGCCGTCGCCGACCTCGACGGGACCCGTGCAGAGGCCCTGGCAACGACATTCGGCGATCGCGACGAAGCCTTCGCGGTGGACGTCGCCGACCCGGCGTCGGCGGAAGGCATGGTCCAGGCGGTGGCCGCACGCTTCGGCCGTATCGATGTGCTATTCAACAATGCCGGCATTTCCGGAAAGGTCGCGCCGGTCCACGAGCTGAGCACCGAGGACTGGCAACGCATCGTCGGCATCAACCTCAACGGCATGTTCTACGTCCTGCGCGCGACGGTGGCGACCATGATCGCTGGCAAGATCAAGGGATCGGTGGTCAATATGGGCTCGTCCATGGCCGGCTGGGACGTGCTGTCCGGTGGCGCCGGCTATGCCTCGACCAAGCACGGCGTGGTCGGCCTGACCAGGATCGCGGCCTCGACGCCGCTGCCTATGGCATTCGCGTCAACGCGATTTGCCCCGGGGTCATCGAGACCCGGCTGGGCGTGCCGGCGCGGGACCAGGCAGCCTATGAAGCCGGCATTCGCCGTTTCGCCGACCGCATTCCGCTGCGCCGTATCGGCCAGCCCGAGGATGTCGCCGCCGCCGTCGCCTTCCTGGCCTCGGACGATGCCCGCCACGTCACCGGCGTCGACTGGCTGCTCGACGGCGGACAGACATTGCAAAGCTGGGCGAACGCGCCCGATGCGGACGCTTTCCCGCGATTTGTCTGACGCTCCGGCCGCCGAACAGCTCCTCTCGACCGCGTCGGCACGGTATCGTCCTCGCCATAATGCATTGACCGATCAGAAGCCCGGCGAACGTTCAGGCCCTGGTCCCGACGCTCACAGCGACCCCTTCTCCCAGAATTGACATCGATCAAGGTCGCCGCAGCCGGTCTCTGTTTTGGTCGCGCCAACTTGGCAACCTGAACGGAGTTCCCCTGACATGGACGGCATTACCTTAAGTGCCGAACAGATCGGCGCCTGGCGGCGGGAAATTGCCTCGGCAAGGTTCCTTCCCTTCTCCGCTTCGGGGCCGCTGTCTCCGGCGCCAGTCCATCTCGAGGGGGCGCTTTTGGCGCCAGCCGAACCTGACGTATCGCGCAACACCGGAGGCCGGCTATGAAGGTTTCCCCGCGATGGCTGATCCTCGGCGCCCTGATCGCCATCGGAGCAGCCGGCTACTATGCGTGGCAGCGTTCCAAGGACGGGCAGCTGCCGGAAGGCATCGCCAGCGGCAACGGCCGCATCGAGGCGGTCGAGATCGACGTCTCGACGAAGGCGGCGGGGCGGATCAAGGAAATCCTTGTCGGCGAAGGCGATTTCGTCAAGGCCGGCCAGGTGCTTGCCCACATGGATACCGCGCAGCTCGAGGCGCAGCGCCGCCAGGCCGAGGCGCAGTTTCAGCGCGCCACCATCGGGGTCGAGACCGCTGGCAGCCTGGTGACGCAGCGCGAGGCTGAAAAGACGGCGGCCGGCGCTGTCGTCGCGCAGCGCGAAGCCGAGCTCGACGCCGCCGATCGGACCCTGGCGCGCTCGCAGCAGCTTGCGGTCAACAACACCGTCTCCCAGCAGGTCCTGGACAACGACCGCGCGGCCGAGCAGAGCGCGAAAGCCGCCGTCGCCGCCGCGCAGGCCCAACTCGCCGCCAGTGAAGCGGCCATCAACGCCGCGCGGGCGCAGGTGGTCGATGCCAAGTCCACGGTCGACGCGGCGCAGGCCGCGATCGAAAGCATCGACGCCGATATCGGCGACGCCACGCTGGCGTCGCCGCGCGACGGGCGCATCCAGTTCCGCGTGGCGGAGCCCGGAGAGGTGCTGGCGGGCGGCGGGCGCGTGCTCAACCTCGTCGACCTCGGCGATGTCTACATGACCTTCTTCCTGTCGACCGCTCAGGCCGGGCGCGTCGCGATCGGCTCCGATGTGCGTCTCGTGCTCGACGCGGCGCCGCAATACATCATCCCCGCCAAGGTGACCTTCGTCGCGGACGTCGCGCAGTTCACGCCCAAGACGGTCGAAACGGAGGAGGAGCGCCTGAAACTCATGTTCCGGATCAAGGCGCACATCGCACCGGAGCTGCTCCGCAAATATATCCAGCAGGTGAAAACCGGCCTGCCCGGCGTGGCCTATGTGCGGCTCGATCCGCAGGCCTCATGGCCGGCGAGCCTCAAGGGAAAGCTCGTGCAATGAATGCGCGGCCGGACGCCGGCGCGGGCCTTCCGTCAAGCTACGTGGCGCGGCTGGAGAATGTCGGCCACGCTTACGGAAAGGTCAGGGCTCTCGATGCCGTAACGCTCGATTTCCCGGCCGGCCGCATGGTCGGCCTGATCGGGCCGGACGGCGTCGGCAAATCCAGCCTGCTTTCCCTGATTGCCGGAGCACGGACGATCCAGCAGGGGCATGTCGAGGTGCTGGGCGGCGACATGGCCGATCTCGGCCACCGGCAGAGCGCCTACCCCAGGATCGCCTATATGCCACAAGGCCTGGGCAAGAACCTCTATCCGACGCTGTCGGTCTTCGACAACATCGATTTCTTCGGCCGCCTGTTCGGGCATGATCGGCGCGAGCGCGAGCGCCGCATCGGCGAGCTTCTGAAGCGAACGGGGCTGGCGCCTTTCGCCGAGCGGCAGGCCGGCAAGCTTTCGGGCGGCATGAAGCAGAAGCTTGGCCTGTGCTGCGCCCTCATCCACGATCCGGACCTCCTGATCCTGGACGAGCCGACCACCGGCGTCGATCCGTTGTCGCGCCGCCAGTTCTGGGAACTGATCGGCGAAATCCGCAAGGGTCGCGAGGGCATGAGCGTCATCATCGCCACGGCCTATATGGAAGAGGCCGCGCGCTTCGACTGGCTGGTGGCCATGGACGCGGGCCGCGTGCTCGCCTCCGGAACCCCGGCCGACCTGCTCGAAAGAACCGGCGCGCCCGACCTGGACGCCGCCTTCATAGCCCTTCTCCCGCCGGAGAAGCGGGACAGCCACGAGCCTGTGGTGATCCCTCCGCGGCCCGCCGGCGCCGACAGCGAACCTGCCATCGAGGCCGAACACCTCACCATGCGCTTCGGCGATTTCACCGCCGTCGACGACGCGAGCTTCCGCATTGGCCGCGGCGAGATCTTCGGCTTCCTCGGATCGAACGGCTGCGGCAAGACGACCACGATGAAGATGCTGACCGGGCTGCTCGAGCCGTCCGAGGGCAAGGCACGGCTGTTCG
Source organism: Mesorhizobium sp. M2A.F.Ca.ET.046.03.2.1 (assembly GCF_003952425.1). Lineage (NCBI taxonomy): Bacteria > Pseudomonadati > Pseudomonadota > Alphaproteobacteria > Hyphomicrobiales > Phyllobacteriaceae > Mesorhizobium > Mesorhizobium sp. M2A.F.Ca.ET.046.03.2.1. The sequence goes on from NZ_CP034449.1 coordinate 923,130, forward strand.
GGCGCGAGATCGACCCCCGCGACATCGAGGTGCGGCGGCGCGTCGGCTACATGTCGCAAGGATTCTCGCTCTATTCTGAGCTGACGGTCCGGCAGAATCTCGAGCTCCATGCCCGCCTCTTCGGCATGGCCGATGCGGCGATCCCGCCCCGGGTCGAGGAGGTCGCGCAGCAATTCGGCCTCGCCGACAATGTCGACACGCTGCCCGAAGCGCTGCCGCTCGGCATCCGCCAGCGGCTGTCGCTGGCTGTGGCGATGATCCATTCTCCGGAGATACTGATCCTCGACGAGCCGACCTCCGGCGTCGACCCGGTTGCCCGCGACGGGTTCTGGCGGATTCTTGCCGACCTCTCGCGCAAGCGGAACGTGACGATCTTCGTGTCCACGCATTTCATGAACGAGGCGGAACGCTGCGACCGCATCTCGCTCATGCATGCCGGCAAGGTCCTGGTCAGCGACACGCCGGCCGCGATCGTCAAAAGCCGGTCGGCGGCAACGCTGGAGGAAGCCTTCGTCGGATATCTCGAGGAGGCGACAGGCAAGCAGGCAGAAACGCCGAGCATGACGGCCGGGACGATGCCGGTCCAGGAAGCGCAGGCCAGTCGCCCCGGCAGGAGCGGCACAGGCCGTTCCTTCGATTTGCGCCGCATGTTCGCCTACACGCGGCGCGAGGCGCTTGAACTCTTGCGCGATCCGATCCGGGCCACGCTGGCGACCGTCGGCAGCCTCATCCTGATGTTCGTCGTCGGCTACGGCATCAACATGGACGTCGAAAACCTCTCCTTCGCCGTCCTCGATCACGACGACACGACGATCAGCCGGGACTATGTGCTGCAGATCGCCGGCTCGCGCTATTTCACCGAGAAGGCGCCGATCATCGACTATGCCGATCTCGACCGGCGCATGGAGGACGGGGAACTCAGCCTCGCAATCGAAATCCCGCCCGGCTTCGGGCGCGACCTCGCGCGCGGCCGCGACGTCACGATCGGCGCCTGGATCGACGGCGCTATGCCTACAGGGCCGAAACCGTGCAAGGCTATGTTTCGGGAATGCATGCCGGCTGGCTGACGCGGAAGGCGCGTGAACTCTATGGCGACGCCGCCACCGCCAGCGCCTTCCAGCTCGACATCCGCTACCGCTACAATCCCGACGTCCGCAGTCTCGATGCCATCGTTCCGGCGGTTATCCCGATGCTTCTGTTGGCGATCCCGGCAATGCTGGCCGTGCTCAGCGTGGTGCGGGAGAAGGAGCTCGGCTCCATCATCAATTTCTACGTCACGCCCGTCACCCGGCTGGAGTTCCTGATCGGCAAGCAGATTCCCTATGTCGCCCTCGCGATGCTCAACTTCGTGCTGCTGACGGGCTTCGCCGTCTTCCTCTTCGGTGTGCCGCTGACCGGCAGCCTTCCGGCTTTCGCCGCCGCCGCCCTTGTCTATGTCACGGCCACGACGGCCATGGGGCTTTTCCTGTCGACCTTCATGAGCAGCCAGATCGCGGCGATCTTCGGAACCGCGCTGATCACCATGATCCCCGCCACCCAATATTCGGGCATGATCGACCCGGTGTCGTCGCTCCTGGGCGTCGGCGCATTCGTCGGCCGGATCTATCCGACCACCTATTTCGTGACGATCTCGCGCGGCGTCTTTTCCAAGGCGCTCAGCTTTGCCGACCTGTCCGGCGCGTTCGTGCCGATGCTCGTCGCCATCCCGGTGCTGCTCGGCCTTGGAGCGGCATTCTTGAAAAAACAGGCCCGCTGATGCGCATCGCCAACATATACAATCTCGGCATAAAGGAACTGCGCGGTCTCATGCGGGACCCGATGATGCTCGTGCTGATCGTCTATGCCTTCACCGCCGCCATCTACACCGCCTCGAAGGCGATGCCCGAGACGCTCAATCACGCTCCGATCGCCATCGTCGATGAGGATCAGTCGCCGGTCTCGTCGCGCGTCGTCACGGCATTTTATCCGCCCTACTTCACCGCGCCTTTGCTCATCTCCCAGCCGGAGATGGACAGCCGCATGGATTCAGGCATGGATACTTTCGCGCTGGATATTCCGCCGAACTTCCAGCGCGATCTGCTGGCCGGCCGCTCGCCGGCGGTCCAGCTCAACATCGACGCCACCCGGATGTCGCAGGCCTTTACCGGCGGAGGCTACATCCAGTCGATCGTTTCGGGAGAAGTGAACGAATTCCTCGACCGCTATCGTTCCAAGGCCTCCCTGCCCGTCGACCTCGACCTGCGGGCGCGCTTCAACCCTGAACTCAACAAGGGTTGGTTCGGCGCCATCACCAATGCCATCTCCTCGATCACGATGCTGTCTATCGTGCTCACCGGCGCAGCGCTGATCCGCGAGCGCGAGCACGGGACGATCGAGCATCTTCTGGTGATGCCGGTCACCGCATTCGAGATCATGACGAGCAAGATCTGGTCGATGGGCATTGTCGTGCTCGTGGCGTCCGGCCTTGCACTCGTCGTCGTCATCCAGGGGCTGCTGTCGGTCCCCATCAACGGATCGATCGCGCTATTCATGGTGGGCGCGGCGCTCGACATCGTCGCCATGACCTGCCTGGGGATATTCCTTGCCACCGTCGCCGGCTCCATGCCGCAATTCGGCCTGCTGCTGATGATGGTGCTCCTGCCCCTGCAGGTGCTGTCCGGCGGCGTCACGCCGCGCGAGAGCATGCCCATGGCCATCCAGGCCATCATGTTCACCGCGCCCAACACACATTTCGTCATGCTGGCACAGGCGGTGCTGTTCCGCGGCGCGGGCCTCGATGTCGTGTGGCCGCAGCTCGCGGCGCTGCTGGTCATCAGCACGCTCCTGTTTGCGTTCTCGCTGCGGCGCTTCCGCCAGTTCCTGAAATAGGACCCACTCACAACCCAGGAGTATTCCATGCCCAAGACTATGAAAGCAGCCGTCGTTCGCCAGTTCGGCAAGCCGCTCGTGATCGAAGAGGTTCAGGTGCCAACGCCCGGAGCAGGCCAGATCCTCGTCAAGATCGCGGCCACGGGCGTGTGCCACACCGATCTGCACGCCGCCGAAGGCGATTGGCCGGTGAAGCCTAAGCCGCCCTTCATTCCCGGCCATGAGGGTGTCGGGCATGTCGTGGCCGTTGGATCAGGCGTCAAGCACGTCAAGGAAGGCGATCGCGTCGGCGTGCCCTGGCTCTATACCGCCTGCGGCCACTGCAGACATTGCCTCGGCGGATGGGAGACGCTTTGCGAGGAGCAGCAGAACACCGGTTATTCGGTGAACGGCAGCTTTGCCGAATACGTCCTTGCCGATCCCGATTATGTCGGCCATCTGCCGGGCAACATATCATTCACGGAGATCGCGCCGATCCTGTGCGCGGGCGTCACCGTCTACAAGGGCCTCAAGGTCACGGATACCAAGCCTGGCGAATGGGTGGTGATCTCGGGTATCGGCGGGCTCGGCCACCTGGCGGTTCAATACGCGAAGGCGATGGGGCTGAACGTCATTGCGGTCGACATCGACGATGCGAAGCTCGACCTCGCCAAACGCCTCGGTGCCGCGCTGGCCGTCAACGCCCGCCAGGCCGATCCCGCCGCCTTCGTCAAGAAGGAGGTCGGCGGCGCCCAGGGGGTTCTTGTCACCGCCGTGTCGCCGAAAGCCTTCGAGCAGGCGCTCGGAATGGTCGGCCGCGGAGGAACGGTGTCGCTCAACGGTTTGCCGCCAGGCGATTTCCCGCTGTCGATCTTCGATACCGTGCTCAACGGCGTGACGGTCCGCGGTTCGATCGTCGGGACACGGCTCGACCTGCAGGAAGCGCTGGACTTTGCGGGGGACGGCAAGGTCAAGGCGACAATCGAGACCGAACAGCTCGAGAACATCAACGACATCTTCTCCCGTATGCACAAGGGTGACATCCAGGGCCGCATCGTCATTGATTATGAGAAGCGGGCCTGAGGCGCCGGCTGTAACCCTCGGAACGCGAGCTCAGCCGGCGCAGTCGGCTGAGCTGGTTCGGTCGCCATTGGTCGCGCGCGATCCGGCCGAGTGCACCCATTCGCGGCCTCGGCCGCTTAAACGCGAGCTCCACGGGCGAGCAGTTCCCCCTACCCTCTGACGAGTTCGTCCTGATTTATCCTCATGCCACTTCGCGCGTCGAATAGGTGGACCTTCGAAACCATCACCTCTAACCCAACCTCTTGATCGGGCTTGAACGGCTGCTGATCCCGAACTTCGGCCACGAGCTCGACCCCGCTTGTCCTCAACGTCAGTTCCTGAGCCTCTCCTGTCGGCTCCACCACCTGGACGCTGGCCCTCGCGTGATCGCCCCCGACGATGATGTGCTGAGGACGGATCCCGTAAATCACCTCTTGTGCGCCGTGGAACTCCAGACCTTTGGGCAATGGCAGGCGAAGGCCTGAACCGGCTTCGAACGCGCCGTTGTCGACGCGACCTTCGATGAGATTCATTTCCGGGGAGCCGATAAAGCCCGCGACGAACAGATTGGCCGGTTTCTCGTAGAGTTCGGAAGGGGTGCCGATCTGTTCGATGCGGCCCTTGTTCAGGACCACGATTCGGTCGGCGAGCGTCATCGCCTCGGTCTGGTCATGCGTGACGTAGATGCTGGTGCGGCCGAGCCGCTGGTGCAGCTTCTTGATCTCGGCACGCATCTTCACGCGCAGCTTGGCGTCGAGATTGCTGAGCGGCTCGTCGAACAGGAAGGCCGAGGGCGCGCGCACGATCGCGCGACCCATGGCGACACGCTGGCGCTGGCCGCCGGACAGCTGACGCGGCATGCGGCCGAGCAGGTCCTGCAGACCGAGGATTTCGGCCGCCGCCTTCACCCTGGAGACGATCTCCTCCCTGGGAACCTTGGCCAGCCGAAGCGCGAAGCTCATATTGTCGGCCACGCTCATATGCGGATAGAGCGCGTAGCTCTGGAAGACCATGGCTATGTCGCGCGACTTGGCCGGCATCTCGTCGACGACGCGCCCGCCGATGCGGATCTCACCAGTCGTATGCTCTTCGAGTCCCGCGATGATGCGCAGGAGCGTTGACTTGCCGCAGCCCGACGGACCGACAAGGACCACGAACTCGCCGCTGGCGATTTCGATGTTGACGTCGCGCAGAACTTCCACCGCGCCGAAGCTCTTGCCGAGCTGTTCTATCTCGATTGCGGACACCTATTCTTCTCCCGTACCGGCGCGGCTCATTTTCCTTGGGCCTGCCGCCATGCGCGGTATTCGGCCTCGCCCTCGGGGCTCAACGGGTAGTATTTCCGCAGGTCTCCTCCTTGCGCGAGCCGCGCGCGCGAAAACTCCTCCCACTCGATATGCGCGCCGGCGAGCTCGACCAATCTGGGGGCAAGGGCGACCGGCACGACGACAACGCCATCGTCGTCGGCGACGATGATGTCGCCCGGGATGACCAGGACGTTCGAGCAGGCGATCGGAACGTTGACGGCAAAGGGGACGATGTTGGTCTGGGCGTGGAAATTCGGCGTGACGCCCCTCACCCAGATGCCGATATCGAGCGCCGCCGCCTGGGCGGAATCGCGAATGCAGCCGTCGACAACGACGCCGGCGCCGCCCCGCCCAGCAAAATAGGTCAGCATCATCTCACCGAAAATGCCGCTGCCCAGATCGCCGCGGGCATCGACCACCACCATGTCGCCGGGCTGGGTGGGATAAAGCACGTGGCGGTGCAGTTGCCGCTCAGGCTCCTCATACTCCGTCTCGTTGTACAGATCCTCGCGCTTCGGCATGCACTGGAGCGTCAGCGCTGGCCCTGCCGCCGTGCTGCCGGAACGCAAGGGACGCGGCCCGCGGATCTGCGGGTCGCGAATGCCCATCTTGTGGTAGAGCTCGCTGGCCAGCGTCGCCGAACCGATCGCCGCCAGCGCGTCGACCAGTTCTCGTGGCGGCCGGGAAATGTCCGGTATCGCCGGTATCTGGTCAGCTTGCATTCCGTTCCTCCAATCTGCGCTGAGGCGCAAGCCTCAGCGATCGTCACTCAGTTGCGTTCAACCATCGTTCCAGCCGTTCAACCGCGAACCGCACCAGTCGTCAGGCCTTTGACCAGCAGCCCCTGGGCGAACCAGACGAACACCAAGGTCGGGATGACCATGAGCACGCCGGCGGCCGACATGGCGCCCCAGTCGATGCCATACTGCGAGACGAAATTGGTGAGCCCGACGGGCAGCGTCTGCGCCGCCTTGCTCGAAGTCAGGGTCAAGGCGAGCAAGAGGTCGTTCCAGGTGAAGAGGAAGGTGATCACGGCGCTGGCGCCGATGCCCGGCGCAATCAGCGGCGCGACGATCTGGACCAGCGTGCGCACGGTGCCGGCGCCGTCCGACTGGGCGGCCTCCTCAATCTCCTTCGGCACATCCTGAATGAAGCCCAGAAGCAGCCAGATGGCGACCGGCAGCTTGGCCGCGGTATGGCTGAGGATCAGCGCCCAGACGGTGTCGAGCAGGCCCATGGCTGCGAACACGGCGAAGAGCGGGATGGCAAGCGCGATGACAGGGATCATGCGCATGATCAAAAGCAGCCCGAAGATCAGCATGGCGCCCGGCATCCTGAAGCGCGACAGCGCATAGGCGCAGGGGATGGCCAGCAGATGGACGAGGACGACCGTCGCCACCGAGACGATGACGGTGTTCCAGACATAGCCCATCGTGTCGTACTGGGCGAAGACCGCGACATACTGCGTCAGCGTCGCGGTCTCGGGGATGATGTGCACCGGAACCGAGAAGATGTCGGCCGAGCTGCGGATCGAGGTCAGGAACAGCCACACCAGCGGAAAAACGGTGAGCGCGACGGTCAGGACCAGCGCCAAATACCGACCGGCGATCGCCGCCGTGAACCGGCGGCGCCGGCGCTTTGGCATGGAACGTGCGCCGACGATGACGGCTTCGGTCATATCGCCCTCCGTTTCGCGATGAGCCACGGCACTCCGTAAAGCAGGCCGAGCACGAACAGCGACATGCCCAGCGCGATGTAGGAGACCGCCGCCGCGTGTCCGAAATCCACCGCCTGAAACGCCAGCAGGTAGGAATAGACCGTGAGCAGGTTAGTGGCGCCGCCCGGTCCTCCTTGCGTCATCAGCCAGACGACGTCGAAGGTGCGGAACGTGTCGATGATGCGCAGCATCAGCGCGATCATGATGACCGGACGCATCAGCGGCAGCACGATATGCCAGAAGCGCTGCCATGGCGTGGCGCCGTCCACTGTGGCCGCCTCGAGCGGCTCCTGCGGCAAGGATTGCAGGCCGGCAAGAAACAGGAGCACCATCAGCGGCGTGTTCTGCCACACATCGGCGACGATCACCGAGACGAGCGCCCAGGCCGGATGGGTGAGCCACGGAATGTCGGGCAGGTTGAAGATGCGCAGCAGCGCGTCGACCAGCCCATACTGGGTGTTGAACAGCCAGCGGAAATTCAGGCCGACGACGGCGGGCGCGATCATCGGCGGGACCAGGAGCAAGGTGCGCGCGAGGCGCATGCCGCGCAGTTTGCCGTTGACGAGCACAGCGATCGCCATGCCGGCCACCACTTCGATCGTGATGGAAACGACGCTGAAGATGGTCTGGTTTCGGAGCGCTTGGTTGAACTGGCGGCCGAACAGCTCGTCGGTGTAGTTTCCCGTTCCGACGAATGGCGCCGATCCGCTGAGGTCCCAGCGGAAGAAGCTCATGATGAAGGAGTATCCGAGCGGATAGATGAGGATGGCCAGCATGACGAAAAGCGCCGGGCTGGCCAGCAGGTATCCTCTCTGCCAGGTGTAGGGCAGCGGCGAACGTCGCCGGCGCCCTGACACCCGCGTCTGCGCAACGGGCGCCATGCTCAATCGTAGGCCCCGGCCCGGCGCATGATGTCCTCCGCCTCGGTCGCCGCCTGGTTAAGCGAGTCGGCGGGGGAAGCCTGGTCGGACAGGGCCTGCTCGATGGCCGAGAACATCAAGGTGCAGACCTTCGAGAAGCCGGCAAGCTTGGGCCACTCCTTGCCGTTGGCGATCGTCGTCTCGAGCTGTTGCAGCCATGTCGCCTGGGGGCCCTTGGCCGCGGCGATCACTTCCTTGGCCAGGCTCTGGCTGCTCGGGAAGTTGGTGAACTGATCGAACTGCAGCCGCTGGGCGTCGGTGCTGACCGTGTATTTGATGAACGCGACGGCGGGTTCCTTGCGTCCGGACTGGCCATTCAGCGCCATGGCATGCGAGATGGCACATGAGATCGCCGCCTTGTCCCGCACATAGGGCGCCGTCGACCATTTGCCGACGACGCGCGAGGTTTCCGGATTGGAAAGGGTGGCGAAGGCGCCCGGCCAATCGAAAGTGGCATAGACCGTGCCGGACGAGAATTCGGTCGAGTTCTCGTTCCATTGATAGCCGACGGCGTCGGGCGGCACGATTTTGTGCTTCTGGATCAGATCGCGATAGAAGGTGAGCGCCTTTATGCCGGCTTCGGAGTTGAAGGCCGGCTTGTTGGCCTGGTCGACCCAGTCGCCGCCTGCCTGCCAGAGCAGGTCGCTGAAGGTGCGTTGCGCCGGATCGCCCTGTCCCGGCACGACAAGGCCATAGTGACCGTCGCCGGTGAGTTTCAGACCGACATCGACCAGTTCTTCCCAGGTTTCGGCCGGCTTCAGGCCTTTTTCCTGATAGATGTCGCTGCGGTAGTACTGAACGCGCGCATCCATGTTGCGCGGAATCGCCGCCAGATTTCCGGTCTTGGGATCGCGCAGGTATTTGACCGCGACGGGATAGAAGTCCGCCAGCTCGGAGTCGCTGAAATAGCTGTTCAGCGGCGCGAAATGGTTGAAGTAGGAATCGATCTGCGCCGTATGGGTACTGTAGACGTCGTACTGGCTCGACCGCGCCGCGCTCAACGTGACCACCTTCGCCGTCAGGGGCGTGAATTCCAGAAGGTCGTAGCGAACCTTGATGCCGGTCTTGGCGGTGAAGTCCTGAACGATCTTCTCCCAGTATTTGGGATAGAGCGGGCCGCCCGTGATCAGCAATGCGGTGATCTCTTTGGCGTCTGCCTTGGCAACCCACGGCGCGGCAAGCGAGCCGGCCGTCACTGCCGCGCTCGCGGCAAGGAATTTACGTCTCGATAAGGTTCCGGACATCACAATCTCCTCCTGGTTTGACTGGTCGGTCCATCCAGGGACGGCCGACGACTTTCAGCCTCGGCAGCTGCGGCGTGCTCCTCCCGCCGCTAGACTGCGTGGATTGGTTCCCGAACGACGCTTGCGAGCCTCCGGGCGATCGGCACTTGCGCTCCAACACGCCTCGCTCGGTAGCAGGCGTATCGATCGTGACCTCGGACGGCGGCAACGGGGCACGGCGGCTGGACACCGCTCGATGCTCCCTTCCCGCAGGCCGTGTTATCGGCTAGTGAGCGTTTTTATGAGATAAGTTGACTGCATATCTAGCTATCAGCCTATAAGCTTATCAGACAAGTGGATGTTAGTGATGGATACCGTCGAGGTCAAGCTTCAAACTTTGCCCAAGCAGGTGGCGGGCGTGCTGGCGCGGCGCATCGCCGGCAGCGGTGTCGCCGGCGCCCAGGGGCCGTCGGAACAGCAGATCCTGCAGGAATTCGGAGTCTCGCGCGCGGTCGCGCGAGAGGCGCTGAAGATCCTCGCGTCGCTCGATATGATCGAGATCGCTCAAGGGCGGCGCGTGGTGCTGCGTCCAGCCGAGGAGTGGGACTATCTCAGCCCACTGCTCATCGACTGGCTGCCGCATGAGCAGATGCGCGAGATCCTGGCCGAAGCGCATGCGACCCGGATCATCATCGAACCGGCCATCGCCGCCATCGCGGCCAAGCACATGACCAAGGAAAATCTCGAACGCCTTGGCACTTTGCTGGCGGCGATGTCGGCCAGCGAGGACAATCCCGACGCCTATCTGAAGCTCGATCTGGATTTCCACATGGAGATTTGCCGGGCGGCGCAGAACAGGATCCTCGACCGTTTCATGTATTCGTCCCGGTGGTGGCAGATGGCGAGCAGGCGCATCAGCAACCAGATGCCCCATGCGCTGCCCTCCGCAACCGAAATGCACAGGGCTATCTACGAGGCGCTCGTGGCGCGCGACGAAAAGCGGGCCGAGGAAGCGATGCGCCGGCACCTCAAGAAGACCACCGCGGTCGGCCTGCCTCGCTGAAGAAGCGGCGCAGCCAGCATTTGCGCTGGCCGCGCCGTAGCGTGCCGGGAGGACAGGGCTTGACGTGGAGCAATCCCACGGAAGTGCACTATGCTCTCTTCGCTTGTTGTTCCTGGCGCTGGCGTGCACGGAAACCGAACATGTCGCCCTTGTCCTTGATTTCCGCCCAGACCGGGGCAGTGATCCTGTCGATAGCGGCGATGTCCGCGTCGGAAATCGTCCAGCCGGCGCTCTCGACGTTCTCCTCCAGTTCCTTGACGGTGCGGGCGCCGACCAGCGGCGAGCTGACGCCTGGCCGGCTGGTGAGCCACTGTATCGCAAGTTGCGGAACCGTCTTGCCGTAGCGCGCCGCGATCGGCTTGAGCATGTCGACGGCGTTCACCGCCCGCTCATAGGTGCCCGGCTGGAACAGCACCGTCGTGCGCCGCTCATCGCCCTCGACGAACTTGGTGTCCGTTGACAGCGTTCCGGTGAGCAGTCCTTGGGCGAGACCGCTGTATGGCATGACGCCGACATTGTGCTTGCGGCAATAGGGCAGCGTCTCGGCTTCAACCTCGCGCCACAGCATGTTGTAGGGCGGCTGCAGCACGTCGATGACGCCGTGCTGACGGGCGCTGTCCATGTCGGCGATGCTGAAATTCGAGACGCCGACCGCCTTGATCCGCCCTGACGCGCGCAGCCGCTCCATCATCTCCATGGTCGGCCCGATCGGAAAATCCGAGTTCGGCCAGTGGACGAAATAGACGTCGACATATTCCGTCCGCATGCGCTTCAGCGAACCGTCGAGCGCCGCCTCGATCGCGGCGGGTTCGAGATGATTGGGCGCGACCTTGGTCGCGATCACGGCCTTGTCGCGGCGGCCGGCCAGCGCCTGTCCGACGACCTCCTCGGCATGGCCGTGTCCATAGGCTTCGGCCGTGTCGATCAGCGTGATGCCGAGATCGAGCGCGCGTCTGATCACCCGGATCGACTCTTCGTCGTCAGCCGCGCCCCAAAACGCGCCGGACATCCCCCAAGTCCCGAGGCCGATTTCCGATACCTTCACCGGCGACGATCCGAGCTGTCGCTGTTGCATCCTGTTCCTCCCGATTGGCGACACGCATGAGCCATAGCTCTGTGGTCGCCCAATTTATACGCTTATATACTCGTCTAACAAGTGTGAAGTTTGAGTTTCGGGATTCTTGGCACACGCCTCTGAATTTCCCAAGCAAAACAACGAGCACCGGCACCTTCGAACGTCCGCAGATGCAAAATCCATCGAAGGGGGTTTACGGCGCATTGGTCATTCTTGTATGCTTATTAGACAAGTTTGGCCCATGGGCAGAATTCTGCACTTGTGAGCGCGCGCCATCACGGGAGAGGGATCCGATGAAGATCGTGGACATCAAAACGGCGGTCGTGGCCTATCACGGCAAGGCGACCCTCATCCGGATCGATACGGACGCCGGCATTTCCGGCTATGGCGAGGCCAATCCCGACGCAGGCGCGGCCGCAATCGTCGGTCTGATCTCGGAACTGAAGTCGGAACTGATCGGCCAGGATCCGCGCAATGTCGAATATTGCTGGGACAAGATCCGCCGCGATCATGTCTTCTCCGGCGCGCAGGCCGGCATCTTTCTCATCGCCCTCACCGGGCTCGAAATGGCGCTGTGGGACGTGGCGGCAAAAGCCGCCGGCCAGCCGCTTTACCGTATGTTCGGGGGCAAGTTCCGCGACCGCATCAGGCTCTATGCCGATTGCGGCGACGGCGACGACGAATCGGGATCGCCGCAGGGATGCGCGGCTCGCGCCCGCCGCATGGTTGCGGAAGGTTTCACGGCGCTGAAATTCGACATCGACAATCTGCGCCACCCGGGCAAGTTCGATGCGGTGAACCACACCATCAACGGCGCCGAGCTGCGTTCGATGATCGAGCGCGTCGCGGCGGTGCGCGAAGCAGCCGGCCCTGACGTCGATCTCTGCATCGACCTGCATGCGCGCTATGACGTGCTCAGCGCCAGCCGCATCGCCACCGAGATGGAGCGCTTCAATCTTCTGTGGCTCGAAGAACCGATCCCCGCGGAAAATGTCGAGGCCCTGAAGCAGATCCGCATGCGGACCAAGACGCCGATCTGCGTCGGCGAAAACCTCTATTTGCGCTGGGGTTTTCGGGAGCTGTTCCAGAACTACGGCGCCGATGTCGTCATGCCAGACGTGCCGAAATGCGGTGGCCTTGCCGAAAGCCGCAAGATCGCCAACCTCGCCGAGATGTACTACGTGCCTTTCGCGCCGCATCTGGTGTCGACGCCGCTGGGCACGATGGCGACCTGCCATGTCTGCGCCAGCGTTCCGAACTTCCTCGTGCTGGAATGGCACGCGCTGGAGGAGCGCGACGCCTGGGACAGTTACGTGCGCCTGCCGAATGGCGCCAAGTCCATCGTCGAAGACGGCCACATCGCGGTGCCTGATGTGCCAGGCATCGGCGTCGAGCTCAACATGGACGGTGTCCACAAACATGCCGTGCCCGGCTTCGGCATATTTGAATAGCGGACGACCGGCCGGTTCGCTGCTCGATCAAACAAATTCGCTCGGAGGAAGCCATGGGCAAGCGGATTGTCTTCACCGGCGGCAGCGGCAAGATCGGCCGGCACGTCATACCTTATCTGCTGAAACGCGGGCATCAGGTTCTGAACCTCGACCTGACGCCGCTGGATGTGCCTGGGGTCGATACCGTCATCACCAACCTTGCGGACGCGGGCGAAGCCTACAATGCGCTGACGCTGCATTTCGGGTTCAGCGAGTATTTCGGCGGCAAGGGCCGCGGCCCGGTCGACGCCGTCGTCCATTTCGCAGCGCTTCCGCGGATATTCCTGCGGCCGGACAACGCCATGTTTGCCGCCAATGTGCAGTCGACCTACAATGTGATCGAAGCCGCCACCAAGCTCGGCATCCGCAAGATCGTCACGGCCTCCAGCGAAACGGTCTACGGCATCTGCTTTGCCGAAGGCGAACGCGACTTCTCATCCTTCCCGGTGGATGAGGAGCACGACGCCGATCCGACCGACAGCTACGGCCTTTCCAAATTGCTGGGCGAGAAGATCGCGCGGTCTTTCGCCTCCCGCACGGGAACCGACATCTATGCGCTGCGGATCGGCGGCGTCGTAGAGCCGAAGGACTATGCCCGCTTTCCGGAATTCCTGGCCGATCCTTCGAAGCGGCGGCGCGACGCCTGGACCTATATGGACGCGCGCGATCTCGGCCAGATCGTCGACCTGTGCGTCGAGAAGGACGGTTTGGGCTTCCAGATATTCAACGCCGTCAACGACAACATCGTGTCCGAATTGCCGACGGCGGAGTTCCTCAGGAAGCATGCGCCCGACATACCGGTCACTCGGACCATGGACGCATTCGAGGGACCGATCTCAAACCGGAAGCTGCGCGATGTCCTCGGATTCCGGCAAGAGCATGACTGGCGGACACAGTGAGCTGATCCTTACGGGTCAGCTCAATGCCTGTCGCTCAAAGGCGAGCGGCGACAAGGTCAGTCGAAGAAGCCCGTATCCTCTTCCTTGAGGTATTTTCTCGCCGCCTCGGCGTCGATGTCGAGGCCGAGCCCCGGCGCCTCCAGCAAGTCCACCATGCTGTCCCTCACGATCTGTTTCGGCAGGCCGATGACAAGGTCCTCCCACCAAGGGTCGGAAGCGCTCGGATATTCGAAGGCGATATAGTTCGCGGGCAAGGTGGCGCAGACGTTGATCAGCGCGCCGAGGCCGAGCAGGCCGTTGGCGGTGCCGTGCGGCGCCATCAGGATCGAGTGCATATAGGCGTGCTCGGCGACCCACTTCAGCTCGGCGATGCCGCCAATATCGGCGGGATCGGGGCCGATGACCCGCACCGCTTGCGTCTCGATCAACTCCTTGAAATTGTGCCGCAGATAGATCTGCTCGCCGGTGTGGATCGGCGTCGAGGTGGACGTGGTCAGCTCGCGATAGGCTTGCGGATTGACCCAGGGCACATAGTCGCCGGTCAGCATGTCCTCGAGCCACATCAGATTGTACTTCTCGACGGCGCGGGCGAATTTGATCGCATCGGGCAGCATCCAGCCCGGCCCGCAGTCGAGCGCCAGGCTGACCTTGTCGCCCAGCACCTCCTTCATCGCCGCCACGCAGTCGAGCATGTGATTGAAACCGCGCTCGCTGATCACACCCTGATCCATGGCGCCGTGATAGCCGGCCTTCTTCTGCGTAACGCCG